>JAFTBN010000010.1 GCA_017455185.1 Clostridia bacterium | reverse complement strand
CTACAATATCCATGGCATAGGCCCTCCTGGTATCTTTGTTGTTGCATATCTACAGTATACCACATTGGAGAGGTCTGTGCCTTTTTTATTTTCCCTTTTACATACAGTAATTTTACACCTACAAAGGACCAAATGGAAGGGCGGACAGGGAAGAAGAATCGAAAAAGTAAAAAAGAAAAAGGAGGGCCGGGCAGAGATTTGCCGCGAATGGTTTTTAAAGCATAGAAAAACCCGGGAGACATGAATCCGTCCTTTCTCCCGGGTTTTCTTTTCTTTGGCAATGGGGACGATTGGGATCGAACCAATGACCTCATGCATGTCAAGCATGCGCTCTAACCAACTGGGCTACGCCCCCAAAGTGCATTTGATTATAGCACACCGAAAGGGAAAATGCAACCCCATTTTGAAAAAAGTTAAAAAAAGCCTGAAGGATTGAAGTGTAAGGGGGCGCAAATCCCTCATTCCGCCAATTTTGCCCCTTTCCATCCGGTCATTTCGTCCAGAATGGCGAAGAGTTCCGGCTTGGTTTCCCGTGTCATACCGGTCAGGTCACCGAACTGCAAAAGGTCATACGAGGTAAGGTTTTGCTCCCAGACGGGCAAATTGCTCCCGTTCGGGTTTCCGTCCTGCATGAAAGAAAGCAGATAGGTGCTCATCTGAGCACTCAGTTCCCGGTCTCTTTGGTCAAACAGCGAAGAGTCCTGCGGAATGTTGGAATAAAGGTAGATTTCCTCGCCGCTGTGGAACGAACCGATCCGCCCGTTGTCCTTTGAGAAGTAGTATTCGTATACCGGAATGCCGTTCCCGACGGCCAGCCGGTTCAGACAGAAGTGCGGGTAATCGAAGAAGGTTGCCCCGAAGATGACAGCCCAGTTCTCCCGGGCTTCCCGGTCGGTTGAGGCGGGGTACAGTTCCAGAATCCGGTCGGCGTATTCCTTGAAATAGCCCCGGACTTTGGTTTCATAGTTTTTCAGGTTGGCCTGATCGAACAGAATGAAGGCTTCGCTTTCTTTTTCGTTGTATCCGTGAAGAATCTGTTGCTCGTTGTGAATTCCTTTTCGGTAGGATTCAAGGGGCAGCTCTTCCAGCACGTATCCGTCCACCGTGATGTGGTGCTCGGTATCCGCAAACGGGACCAGAGCCGAGGCGGGAAGGGCCCGCAGCTGCTCGGTTGTAAGTGCTCCGGCTTTTTCCTTCAGCCGGGCTCCGGACGCAAACGCGTCGGAAAGGCTGCGGAATGAGTGGGGAGGCTCGGCGCCCGCGACGGTGGAACTCTCCATCACCACCCGGTTGAACAGACCGGCTGCCAGAGGGGAGGTGCAAAGGGCGCTGACGCAGGCCGAACCCGCGGATTCGCCCGCAAGGGTGATGTTGTCCGGGTCTCCTCCGAAGACCGAGATGTTGGCCCTGATCCATTCCAGCGCTTTGATCTGGTCAAGCAGACCGTAGTTTCCGGTCGTGCCGTTCGGGGATTCCTGTGCCAGCTCGGGCAATGCCGTAAAGCCGAAAGCGCCCAGGCGATAGCCCAGATTGACGACCACGGCTCCCTGTCTTGCAAGGCCACCTCCCGCATAATCTTCATACCAAGGCTGACCGGTCTGGAGCGAGCCGCCGTGGATATAGACCAGAACCGGCCTCTTTTCTACCTCGCCTGCGGGTTTCCAGATGTTCAGATACAGGGAATCTTCGCTGACCGCGGGTCTGTAGTTGTCCTTCCAGGAGATTTTGTAATCGTGGAACCCGATGATGCGGTACAGGGAATTGTAAACCGGGGAGTGGGTGGGCTGCATGCTCATGGGCGCAAAGTGATCCGCCTTCAGCACGCCTTCCCATGGCAGCGGGTCCTGCGGTTCCCGCCAGCGGTTTTCCCCGACCGGCGGCTGGGCGTATGGAATCCCGGCGTAGACTTCCACCAGTCCGTCGGCGGTCATGACTCCCTGCACGTCGCCCTGCGCCACAGTTCGGATGCGTGTCAGGGCCGGATTCTTTTCCGGAACGGCAGGCACCCTCTTCACGGGCGGATAGGTGACGAAAAAGAGCACCAGAACGAGCGCAAGGAAGGCGAGAAAAGCCATAACGCGGTAGCGGGCCGGACGGGTTTGGACAAAGCGAAGATAGACAAAGACAAACAGCCCGCCGAGCGCCGTAACCAAGATGGGGCCTGCAGCCCGGTTCTGGTTCAGTTCAAACAGCACCAAAGACAAAAAGATAAGAAGAAAGGCAAATACACAGAATCGAATTCGTTTGGCGGTCATGGGGTTCTCCTGTTTCTGGCAGTCCGAAAGAAATTCCGGCGCCGCATTCCGTGCGGCGCCGGAAGGTCTTTACAGTTTGGCAAGGGCATCCAATACGCCCTGAAGGTTTTCCTTGTATTTTTCGAGTTTGTCCCGCTCGGTCTGGACCACGGCTGCCGGGGCCCGGCTGACGAAATTTTCGTTGGCCAGTTTGCCGGAAAGACGGGAAATTTCGCCCTCAATCCGGGTTTTCTCTCCTTCAAGGCGCGCCTTTTCCTTTTCCAGGTCCACGATGTCCTCAAGAGGCAGATAGATCGTGGCGGCATCCGTGACGATCTGAATGGCCGTTTCGGTGTTGACCTGTGCGGAGGTGAAACTCTCGGCGGTCTGGACCTCGGAGGCCGAGGCAAGCCGGACGAAGAAGGGATACACGTCAGGATTGAAAGTGGAAGCGTATTTGGTCGCGATAAAGATTTTCGCCTTGCGGGACGGGGGAACGTTCATTTCGTTCCGGCGGACCCGGACGGCGCGGATGGCTTCCAGAATCCGGTCCATGTCGCGCGCCTGTTCTTCAAACGTCGGAACATCCTGCGCATGCGGGAAGGAACTGATCATGATACTCGGAGCGGGATCGGAGGGATCCGCGGGCAGCGTGGCATAGATTTCCTCGGTGATGAACGGCATAAAGGGGTGCAGCATCTTCAGGATGGCACGGAGCACATAGGTCAGAACCTGCTGGGCGGTCTTTGCCGCTTCGGCGTTTTCTCCGTTCAGGCGGGCTTTGCAAAGCTCGATGTACCAGTCGCAATAGATGTCCCAGGTGAAATCGTACACCGCGGTCAGGGCGACGCCGACTTCAAAGTGGTCCAGTGCGTTTTCCACGATTTCCTCGGTCCGGTGCAGATGGGTCAGGACCCACTGGTCCTCCTTGGACAGAGCCTCTTTGGCGGGAAGAACGCATTCCTCGATGGAAAGGTTCATCCGGACGAAGCGGGACGCGTTCCACAGTTTGTTGGCAAAATTGCGGGCCGCCTCGATTTTTTCATCCGAGAAACGCATGTCGTTTCCGGGGCTGTTCCCGTTGGCCAGCGCGAAGCGGAGGGCGTCGGCGCCGTATTTGTCGATGATTTCCAGCGGGTCGATGCCGTTGCCCAGGGATTTGGACATTTTCCGTCCCTGCGCGTCGCGGACCAGCCCGTGGATGAAGACGTGGTGGAAGGGTTCTTTGCCCATATGTTCCAGTCCCGAGAAAATCATCCGGGAAACCCAGAAGGTGATGATGTCGTACCCGGTCACCAGAACGGAAGTCGGGTAGTATTTCTTCAGATCTTCGGTCTCATCCGGCCAGCCCATGGTCGAGAAGGGCCACAGGGCGGAGGAGAACCAAGTGTCCAGTACGTCGCTGTCCTGCACCACCTCCGCTCCGCAGGCGGGGCAGGTGCAAAGGTCTGTCTTGGAAACGGTCATCTTGCCGCATTCGGGGTTCTGGCAGTAGAAGGCGGGAATCCGGTGGCCCCACCAGAGCTGACGGGAAATGCACCAGTCCAGGATGTTTTCCATCCAGTTGAAATAGTTTTTGCTGAACCGCTCGGGAACGAATTTGACCCGGCCGTCCCTGACGCATTCGATGGCGGGCTCGGCCAAAGGCTTCATTCGGACGAACCACTGGTCAGAGGTGATGGGTTCGACTACGGTGCCGCAGCGATAGCAGACGCCCACGTTGTGTTCGTGGGGAACCACCTTGAGCAGATATCCCTGTTCCTCCAGGTCGGCCACCAGTGCCTTGCGGCAGGCATAGCGGTCCATATGCTCGTACTTGCCGGCATAGGCGTTCATGGTCGCGTCATCGTTCATGACTTTGATCTGTTCGAGGTTGTGACGCTGACCGACCAGGAAGTCGTTGGGGTCGTGAGCGGGAGTGATCTTGACGCAGCCGGTTCCGAATCCGATTTCGACGTAATCGTCCCCGATGACAGGAATCTCCCGGTTGACAATCGGCAGAATCACGGTCTTGCCGATCAGATGCCTGTGCTCCTCGTCCTCCGGGTTGACCGCGACGGCGGTGTCGCCGAACATGGTCTCGGGACGGGTGGTCGCGACCTCCACGTATCCGTCCTCGCCCTTGATGGGATAGCGGATGTGCCAGAAGGAGCCGGCCATATCCTTGTATTCGACCTCGGCGTCCGAAAGGGCGGTCAGGCAGCGGGGGCACCAGTTGATGATCCGGTGACCGCGGTAGATCAGCCCCTTGTCATACAGATTGACGAACACCTCGCGCACCGCGCGGGAGCATCCTTCGTCAAACGTGAAGCGCTGCCGGGTCCAGTCGCACGAAGTACCCAGTTTCTTGAGCTGGCTGGTGATGCGGGCCTCGTATTTGTCTTTCCACTGCCAGACCCGCTCGAGGAATTTTTCGCGTCCGAGATCGTACCGGCTCAGGTGTTCCTCCTCACGAAGGCGTTCCTCCACCTTGATCTGGGTGGCGATGCCGGCGTGGTCGGTGCCCGGAATCCAGAGCGTGTTGAATTCCTGCATCCGCTTGTAGCGGACCAGGATGTCCTGCAGGGTTTCGTCGAGCGCGTGTCCCATATGGAGCTGGCCGGTTACGTTCGGGGGAGGAATGACCACCGAAAAGGATTCGGCCTTGGAGTGCGGGTCGGGGGTGAAGTAACCCTTGTCGCACCAGTCTTTGTAAATCCGGTCCTCAAACGAGGAGGGATCGTATGTCTTGGGTAGTTCGTGATACGTTGCCATAAAAACCTCCAAAAATAAAAATAGACATCCTGTTGTCAGGACGTCTGAAAAACGCGGTACCACCTGAATTAACGCCGCAAGGCGCTCTCAGTCCCTTAACGCGGGAAGACGGCATGGACTAATGGGAAACCGTTCATTCATGCAGCTCGAAGAGGACTTCTGCAAAAGACGGGACGCACTCACACCGGCCGTGCGCTCTCTGTACGGGTCAGATTTGCATACTCATTCTTGTCGTTGCTTTTCATCCAGTGAGTATACAGCATCCGGCTGGGTTTGTCAAGGATTTTTTTGCATCTGTCCGCGTGGTTTTTACTATATTAATAGTGTTGACAAGCAGGGCCTTGCGTGGTAGAATGAATGGGAAGGTGAAAAGGCCTGGGAAGCGGCGTTTGAAAGATTTTTTTATAATTTATCTTGACAAGGGGAAAAACTTGTGCTATACTTGCCAACGTTGCGAATATGCTGCTGTGGCTCAGTCGGTAGAGCACGTCATTGGTAATGACGAGGTCATCAGTTCGATTCTGATCAGCAGCTTAAAACCCCTTGTCGGAAGATGAGGGGCTTTATTTTTTCCATCCTGACGAAAGGAGCGGATTCTCTTGGCGGAAAAGGAACAAAAGAACGAACCCGTAAAGACGGACGTTCAATCCGAAGAAGAAACGGTAAAACAAAACGGTCCGGCGGAAGCAAAGGACGAGGTCGGGCAGGAGCAGACTGCCGGGGACCCGGACAAGACCGGAAAATTCGATGAGGCGGACGCTCCGGAGCCCGTGAAGCGGGAACCTTACATAGGACGGCAGACCGACCTGTCCGGACGGCCGAAAGGGCAGGTGCTGGTGAAGGCGGTTTTGTGGATTTATCTGGGAATCTGCACCGTATTTTCGGTTTTCATGCTGGCCTGCTGGGTGTTTTCGGTGTACGACCCGAGCGTGAAGATGTGGGAGTTTCTGACCATCTGGCTGCCGGCCGTATTCGTTTATGCGACCTGCATGCTGATTTCGGTGATCGCCGCGGTCCGGAACCGGAGAAAGCCCCGCTGGGCCAGGATTGTCCGGCGCGTCAAAATCATCAACGTCGTCAACATCCTGCAGATGCTCTTCCAGCTTCTGGCCTGGTACTCCCTGGTCGGGGATTACGAACTGTTTCTGAGCAGGTAAACAATAAGGACAAATACAATCGTGTCATTTGGAACAATCAATCAAAAAATGACGGAAAGGACACAAAATGGGAATCATTCGGGCAACTTTAAGCGCCATCGGCGGCAGTCTGGCGGACCAGTGGGAGGAAGTACTGGAAGCCGACAATATGGGCGAAAACACGGTCTTTACCAAAGGGGTCAAAGTCCGTTCGAACGATAAAAGGAATTCAAACCGGAAAGGAACCGAGGACGTAATCAGCAACGGTTCCATCATCCACGTCTATCCGAACCAGTTCATGATTCTGGTGGACGGCGGAAAAGTCGTGGACTATACCGCTGAGGAAGGGTATTACAAAGTCGATCACTCTTCGGCTCCTTCGCTTTTCAACGGACAGTTCGGCGATATGCTGAAGGATACGTTCCAGCGTGTGAAATACGGCGGGACTCCTTCCTATAAGCAGCAGGTGTTTTTCATCAACCTCAAGGAAATCAAAGGGATCAAATTCGGAACCAAGACGCCGGTTCAGTATTGGGACAATGCGTACAACGCGGAACTGTTCCTTCGCGCATTCGGTTCCTTCTCCATCAAGGTCACGGATCCGCTGAAGTTCTATGTGAACGTTATCTCCAACAACGCATCCCGGGTGGAGTTCGACGATATCAAGGAACAGTATATGGCTGAGTTTATGGAAGCCTTGCAGGCGGCCATCAACCAGCTGAGCGCGGACGGCGTCCGGATTTCCTTTGTCTCGAGCAAATCGCGTGAACTTTCCAAGTATATGTCCACCGAACTGGATGAAAGCTGGAACAATCTGCGCGGATTCGAAGTGCTCGCGGTCGGCATCCAGAGCGTCAGCTACGACGAAGAGTCCAAGAAACTCATCAACATGCGCAACCAGGGCGCCATGCTCGGAGATCCCTCGGTGCGCGAAGGATACGTGCAGGGCGCAGTCGCCCGCGGCATGGAAGCGGCCGGTTCCAATTCCAACGGAGCTGCCACGGCCTTCATGGGCATGGGTATGGGAATGAATGCGTCGGGCAATTTCATGGGCGCGGCTTCCCAGAGCAACGCGGCGCAGATGAAGATGCAGCAGGAGGAGCGGCAAAAGCAGCAGGAAACTGCAGCGAAAGCCGGGGCGGACGAATGGATCTGTCCTTCCTGCAAAAAGAAAAACACGGGCAAATTCTGCTCGGATTGCGGAACCAAAAAGCCCGAGACCGTATCCTGGACCTGCTCCTGCGGGTCGGTCAACACCGGCAAATTCTGCCCGAACTGCGGAGCGAAAAAGCCCGAGGAGGCCAAGAGCTGGTTCTGCCCGAACTGCGGAACCGAAAACAAGGCAGAAGCAAAATTCTGTCTGGAGTGCGGCACAAAAAGAGACTGAGACCGGCAAGTCCGGATAAAGCAGAAGGAGTATTATGGCTTCAACCGTCACGTATTCGTGCCTGAATTGCGGAGCGGGTCTGACGTTTAACGCGGATAAGCAGAAGTTTTGCTGCGAATACTGCGGCTCGGAATTTGAAGAGCAGGAACTGAAGGACTCCCTTGCGGCTGAAAAGGCGCGGGAAAAAGAAGAGGAAGAAAGGGCACAGAAAGAGCAGGAGGAAAGGGAAAAGGCGTTCTCCGAGGAGTTCTCCTCCCAGATGAACGAGTACCAGTGTCCGTCCTGCGGAGCCGAAGTCATCGCGGATGACAAGACGGTGGCTCACTTCTGCGCGTATTGTCACAATCCGGTCGTCATGCTCGGCCGTCTTTCGGGCGCCATGCGCCCCCAGAGAGTGGTTCCGTTTGCGTTCGGAAAAGAGGAAGCGGAAAAGAAATTTACCGCTTTCGCCAAGAAAAAGTGGTTTGCTCCCTGGGATTTCTGCAAAATGGAAAAATTGGAGAAGACCACGGGGATCTATTATCCTTTCTGGGTGACCGACGCGGATACGGATTCCATTCTGGATACCAGGGCCCGCCGGGTGCGCCGCTGGCGTACTGGAAATTACGAACATACAGAGACGTCCAATTATCGGATCTATCGCCGGGGCAACATCCATTTTGAGGATATCGTTACGTCGGCTTATTCCGAGCAGGACAAAGAACTGATGGAAGGCATTCTTCCGTATCCGTCCGAGGACCTGAAAGAATTCGATTATCCTTTCCTTCAGGGGTTTTTTGCCAAGAAGCGCGACATTGAGCGCAAGGACGTCACCCAGGAAGTCAAGAATCGGATGTTCGCCTATTCGCGGACGCTGCTCAGGGGCACGATTTCGGGTTACACCTCGGTGGACTCCGGAACCGTGAAAATGAAAGTGAACAGCAGCATCTGGGAGTATGCCCTGATGCCGGTTTATATCCTGACATACAAGGACCGGAAAGGAAAGGCCTGGACTTTCGGAATGAACGGGGACACCGGAAAGATTTACGGGAAAATGCCGATCGCTTGGACCAAACTGGCCATTCTCCTGGCCGGGATTGTGGCTCCGCTGACCGTTCTTCTTTCCTTCATCCTGTCCCGTCTCATGTGAGGTGCGCCATGAAGAATAAGAAACGTTTGCTTGCGCTTGTTCTTTGCCTGGGAATCGTTCTGGCCGGCGTGCTTCTCCTGACCGTCGGGGTCAGCGGGGAAACCGACAGGACCTATGTGTATGACAAAGCGGACCTGCTCAACGAAGGGGAAGAGGAGAAACTCAACGAACTCTGCGCCTCCATTGAACAGAATCAGGCGACCAAGGGACTGAAATGCTACGTCGTGACCTTTGAAAGTTTGTACAAAAGACAGAGTTACTGGGGGGAGGACTTCCTGGCCGATATCGGTCAGTCCGAGAACCAGGACTGCGTCATCCTGATCGTTACCCACGATCCGTGGATGTACGATGACGACGATCAATCGTATTTCTATTACGATTTTTACAAATACGGTGAGGCAGATTCCAGAATCAATCAGGCAGAAGTCAACCATATCCTGGATGACGCGGGCGTCCGGCCCAATATCAAGGGAGGAAGGATTTCCGAGGGCGCCAGCCAGTTTCTGAATCTGTGCTCGGATGCATATACCGGGCGTATCGGAGCTCCCATGTCCAGGGTGATTGTCATCGCGTTCGTGGTTTCCCTTGTCATCGGCATCATCCCCTGCGCCTCCATCGTCGCCAAATACAAGATGAAGGTCAAACCGACCAATTATCCGCTGGATAAATACGCCGATCTGGACCTGACCGGCTCAAAGGATATTTTCATCGGCAGTTACGTTACGACCCGCCGCATTTCTACTTCGTCGTCCGGCGGAGGCCACGGAGGGAGCAGTCACGGAGGCGGTTCCGGTCATGCCGGAGGACGCTGAGGCGGCCGTTTCGGAAAGGACAAGATATGAATCCAAAACTGTATATGGTCATCCCGTGCTATAACGAGGAGGAAGTGCTGCCCGAAACCGTAAGGCGACTGGAAGAAAAGTATGCGTCACTGATACAGGGGGATAAAATCTCCCCCGACTCCCGGATTGTATTCGTGGACGACGGCTCAAAGGACAGAACCTGGGAACTGATTTCCTCTTTTGCGGACGAAAAGCCTTTTGTGGAGGGAATCAAACTGTCGCGCAACCGCGGGCATCAGAACGCCCTTCTTGCCGGATTGATGACCGTCAAGGAAAAGTGCGATATCTCCATCTCCATGGACGCCGATCTGCAGGACGACATCAACGCGGTGGACGCCATGGTGGACAAGTATACGCAGGAAGGCTGCGACATTGTGTACGGCGTTCGCTCCAGCCGCAAAAAGGATACGTTTTTCAAGCGCAGAACCGCGCTCATGTTCTACCGCCTGATGACGAAAATGGGGGTGGAAATCGTCAGCAATCACGCAGATTACCGTCTGATGTCCAAACGGGCCCTGATGGCACTTGAGAAGTTTGACGAGGTCAATCTGTTCCTGCGGGGAATCGTGCCCCTGATCGGATTCAAATCCGGGCAGGTGTATTACGAACGTTCCGAGCGTTTTGCGGGGCAGTCCAAGTATCCGTTCAAGAAAATGCTTGCTTTTTCGGTGGACGGAATCACGAGTTTTTCGGTCAAGCCGATCCGCCTGATTTTCAGCTGCGGGCTGTTCATCGGAGCCGTTTCGGTCGGCCTTCTGATCTGGGCACTGGTGGCCAGGATCATCGGCAGGGTTGACCTGGCTTCCTATGTTTCCATCGTTGGATTCATCGCCTTGGCGTGCGGTTTGCAGCTGACGGCGACCGGAGTGGTGGGAGAATACATCGGTAAGATCTACATGGAGTCCAAACACAGACCCCGCTTCATCATAGAGGAATACAGGGAAAAGACGCCCGGAAACGGGGAATAGAAAAAGACGGCGGCAGATGTTAAGCCGGGGCTCGTAAGAAAGTTTTATCGTTTTCAGAAATGGCATGATCTTTGGGTCATGCCATTTCCTGTGTACGACGGGCATGCCGTCGGTCTGTGGTGAAAGTCCACAAGGGGCGTAGTTGCCGACGAACCCCAAAGCGATTCCCAAGGTTTGAACCGCGAGGTGCAGGCGAGAGGAAGGGATAGCGAAATCGTAGCCCTACGAACAGAAACTCAATATTAAGGCGTTATGCGGTGGATAAGTGGGCACAGAGTCACGAAGTCCCAAAGGCAACCGTAACCGTGTGCGTAGATTCACTACCTGACAAGCAGGGCAAATCAGTAAGGGCTTACTAATTTGCAAGCAGGGTCCAGATGGACACTTCTTGCTAAAATCGTCTACGCGCTTGTTGGGAACACATCCCAAACCCAGAAATCACACTTCGTGTGAGCTGCGCGTTTTTGAAAAACGCTTTGATTCTCATCTGATACTTTTGCAATAGCTGGAAAAAATATCTGACCTCACATGGTTTGACAGAAAAATCAATGTTCTGATAAAATCAACAAATGGTTTGAGATATTTCCCTCAAAATCCGTAGTATATTTGTGAGGCAGGAAGGAAGGTGAAAGCTTGGACGATAGTAAGATAATTGAATTGTTCTTTGAGCGCTCAGAGCAGGCAATCATCGAACTGTCAAACAAATATGGAGCTATATGCAGCAAGGTTGCTAATAACATATTGAACAACAGGCTTGATTCCGAAGAATGTGTAAATGATGCTTATCTCGGAGTTTGGAATACAATACCGCCTCAGAGACCAAATCCTCTTTTAAGCTATGTTTGCCGTATTGTTCGGAACCTTGCCCTCAAAAAATATCATGAGAACACAGCTCAAAAAAGGAACAGTTACTATGATGTAGCTCTTGATGAAATTGAAGATTGTATTCCTGCACCTTTCTCCGTTGAGGATGAAATCATGGCAAAAGAAGTTGCTGGCGTAATTGACGATTTTCTTGAGACATTGGATCAACAAAGCCGGATTATGTTTATCAGACGCTATTGGCATGCCGATTCGATTGAAGAAATCGCTACACTTTTTCACAAGAGCAAGCATTACATTTCAGTACGGCTTTCTCGAACCCGTAAAGCCCTTAAACAACACCTTAAAAAGGAGGGGGTATTTCAATGAAAAGAGAGAATGTATCTCAAATCATCAGTCAAATTGATGAAAAATATATCGATGAGGCAACTATGTTCGCCTTAGACAGCAATCACGAAACATTAACACAAAGCTCCATGCCTGCTAAGAGAATAGAAAAAACATCCCATAGAATCAGATGGGGGGCATTGGCAGCATGCCTGGCTTTGATCGTAATAATCGGTTCTACAGGCTTTGCGATTGCGGCAGAAGCCAAGGAATACAATAATGCGGTTGCTTTTTTTGAGGAAAACGGATTATCTACAGAGGGGTTGAGTCGATCAGAAGTGAAAGCTGTCTATCGGGATATTACACAAAAAACGTTTTCGTATGGTAAAACTGCAGAAGTTATCCAGCTGGCTGTCCCTGGCTGGGAGATCCATCAGCACGAGCCAACACCCGAGGAACTTGCAGCTCTTTGGGATAAGAATGTCTGGATGAACTCAATATCAGAAAAGGGAATCAGCTATCGTATAGATTTTCAGTATGGTTATGATGATGAAATAGCATACCATGCAGTATTTGAAAAGAGCATACTGGAATGCTATCAGGATGGAAAAATGCTTTGGAGCACGGAATTCAAGGATTTTTGGATAGAGGATTATGCATACACAAAAGAAGGAACCGTGCTTTGGGGACGAAGTTTCTCTTCTTCTGATACATCATATGGTTGGATCGCTCTTGTGGATGAAGAAGGAAGCATTGTGTGGCAGCGTCGCCTTGACCACGGTTTCAAAAACGAATATGTCGCTTCCATGCTGGCCAACGGGGATGGTACATGGGCAGTAATCAGCAGAGGCGATTTATATATTTGTCTCAGCTGTTATGATGCCGGCGGGAAAGAACTCAGCTTCCATAAAACAGAAGTGGGAAATTACGGGATTCGGAATGCAGCAAGGCTGGGAGATGGTTATATTATCCAGCTCTGGGATCAGTTTTCCGGAGACACCGCGCTTCTGTGCAAAATGGATCGGGAAGGTGTCTTGACCGACAGCTTCTCGTATGAGGAAGACGATTTTGACTACTATATCACGGATATGGCCGAGTTTGGAGGACATGTTTACCTTTCCGCATATGCAGTTCCAAAACAGCAGGATGAGGGCGGAAGGAACGAAATTGCAGCAATACTCGATTATATATTCCCAAAAGTAGTCGGAGGATGGGATATTTCCGCGGAAGAACTGACACCAATGATACGAGATAACTACACTGCGATGCTGCTTATCTGCGATCCGGAAGGAGGCGCTCCAAAGACTTTCTATTCCGTGAAAGGTTCATTGGGCGGTGATTTGTCTGTCAACACTTCGGGGCAGTTGGAATGGAATGTTGAAAGCATAACGACAACATTCTTTTCCCCGGCAACCAGTTCTTTCTCAATCGGCGGTATTTGTGCCGTTTTCTGCTATACATTCGATGCTGAAGGCAACCTAACGGGACAGACGGATACAGGTAATACAGTTCCCTATCGGAGATAATAATAAAACAACCGGAATTAGTAAACATCAAACGTTTAGTAATTCCGGTTGTTTTTATCAATCCAGAAAGACAGTTGCACAAATCAAGTTTTGATAAAACATTCTTATGAGCATCCGCCTTTCTTCCGTCGCGTTTTTTTCGGATTACGGTGCGTCTTCCCAGCAATGCGTGCGAAGTTGTCCCGTGTTCTGCATGTCGGGAAAGCCGTGCTGGCGAAGTACTTCATAGGCCGCAATCGCGACCGCGTTGGAAAGATTGAGCGAGCGGAGCGTAGGGAGCATAGGAATCCGTACGCAGTGGTCCGCGTGCCCGAAGAGGATGTCCTCGGGAATTCCGGCGCTCTCTTTTCCGAACATGAGCCAGGTTTCTTCGGGATAGGATACCTCGGTATAGACGCGGGGCGCCTTCGTGGTAAAGAAGAAGAGGGCGGCGTCGGGATGCTCGGCAAAGAAGGAGGGCGTATCCTTGTAATGGTGTACGTCCAGAAGGTGCCAGTAGTCCAGGCCCGCGTGTCTGAGACTCTTGTCGTCGGTAGAGAATCCCAAAGGGTGAATCAGGTGCAGGGAGCAGCCTGCCACGGCGCAGGTGCGGGCAATGTTGCCCGTGTTCTGGGGGATTTCGGGTTCGTGCAGTACGATGTGTATGTTCATGTCGGTTCCTTTACGCTTTTTTCATTTTCCATTATAAAGGAAAAAAGGGAATTTGTCCATATCAAAACGGCCCCGCTGTCATACTCGGCTGTCCGATTAAGAATAAAAGGAAAAGACTTGAAAAGAGGCGAGGACGATGGTATAATGATAATGGATGAAAATATGGTTTTTCCGGACTGACCGGAAAAGAACGGAGTATGTAAGTCATGGGACTTGTAGCAAAGATATTCGGCTCTTACAGCGATCATCAGATTAAGAAAATCACCAAAACGGTGGATAAGATTGAGGCCCTGGCGTCTCATTACGCGCAGATGAGCGATGACGAGCTTCGAAATACAACCGAATGGCTCAAAGACAGACTGAAGGGCGGAGAGACGCTGGATGACATCCTTCCGGATGCTTACGCGCTGGTACGCGAAGCGGACGACCGGGTGCTGGGAAAGCGGCCTTTCCGGGTTCAGCTGATGGGCGGTATCATCCTGCATCAGGGGCGCATTGCGGAAATGAAGACCGGTGAAGGCAAGACGTTGGTTGCCACGCTTCCCGCCTATCTCAACGCGTTGGAAGGACACGGCGTGCACATCGTGACGGTGAACGACTATCTGGCCCGCCGCGACAGTGAGGAAATGGGCCGTGTATACGGCTTTCTGGGTCTGAGCACCGGACTGATTGTCCAGGGCATGTCCAAGGAGGATAAGCAGCAGGCCTATGCCGCCGACATCACCTACGGGACAAACAACGAAATCTGCTTTGATTATCTGCGGGACAATATGGAGGTGTACAAGGACCGCATGGTCCAGCGCGAACTGCATTTCGCCATCGTGGACGAGGTTGACTCCATCCTGATTGACGAGGCGCGCAACCCTCTGATCATTTCGGGTCAGGGTGTTCAGTCCACCGAACTGTATGAGAAGGCGGACCGGTGCGTGCGCCGCATGAAAAAACTCGTGGTCAAGGAAAAGGACAGCAAGGAAACCTACGAGGACGCCGATGCGGATTACATCGTGGACGAGAAGGCGAACAACGCAACCCTGACCTCCAGAGGCGTCAAGGCGGCGGAGGAGTTCTTCGGCCTTGAGAACCTGACCGATCTGGAAAATACCGACATTCTGCATCACATCAACGAGGCGATCCAGGCATACGGATGCATGCACCGGGACCAGGATTACGTGGTGACCAAGGATGGCGTCATGATTGTCGATGCCTTTACCGGGCGGATTATGCCCGGCCGCCGGTATTCCAACGGGCTCCATCAGGCCATCGAGGCAAAGGAAGGCGTGAAGATCCGCAAAGAGAACAACACGCTGGCGACCATTACCTTCCAGAACTATTTCCGTATGTACGGCAAGCTCTCCGGCATGACCGGTACGGCCATGACCGAGGACGAGGAATTCAGGGACATTTACCGGCTGGACGTGGTGGAGGTGCCAACCAATATGCCGATGATCCGCAAGGATTATCCTGACCGGGTTTATAAGACCATCGAGGCAAAATACAGGGCGATTGTGGAGCAGGTCCGGGCCTGCCACGAAAAAGGACAGCCGGTCCTGGTCGGTACGGTGACCATTGACCGGTCCGAGGAACTGTCCCGCCGTCTTACCCAGGCCGGCATCGAGCACAAGGTGCTCAATGCCAAATACCATGAGCAGGAGGCCTTTATCATCGCGCAGGCGGGCCGGTACGGCGCCGTGACCATTTCGACCAACATGGCGGGCCGCGGAACCGATATCATGCTGGGCGGCAACGCGGAATACATGGCCAAGGACGAGATGCAGAGACAGGGCATTTCGGAAGAGCTGATTGCGCTCTGCACCGGAATGACCAATACCGAGGATCCCGAGCTGCAGAATGCCAGGGAAATCTTCAAGAATCTGTACAGGAAGTACCAGGCGCAGGTTGCGGATGAGCGACTGCGCGTCGTTGAGGCGGGCGGATTGTTCATTCTGGGAACCGAGCGGCACGAGAGCCGCCGGATTGACAACCAGCTGCGCGGCCGTTCGGGCCGTCAGGGCGATCCCGGAGAGTCCAGATTCTATCTGTCCCTGGAGGACGATATGATCCGCCTGTTCGGCGGGGAACGCATTTCCAACCTGGGACTTCTGGCCCGTCTTCCGGACGATACGCCTCTGGATTCCAAGCTGCTTTCCAATACCATTGAAGGCGCGCAGAAACGGCGCGAGTCGATGAACTTCCGCCGCCGCAAATACGTTCTGGCCTACGACGACGTCATGAATCAGCAGAGAAATCTGATTTACGACCAGCGTCGGATGGTTCTCAACGGCGAGGACGTTTCGGGCACGGTCAAGAAGATGATGCTCGAAGTCATCACGTCCGCGGTTCAGTCCTGCACGGCAGCCGAGGAAGCGGCCGACTGGAACTACGACGGCCTGAAGCAGCTGCTCAACGGTATCCTGTACCGGGAGGGCGACTTTGACCGCACCCCGGCGCTTACGGCAAGCGAAATCACGGATTTGTTCTGCGACCGTGCGGCCGACCTGTTTGACGAGCAGGCCGAGCGGTTCGGGGAAGAAATCTGGCAGGAAGTGGAGAGAACCATTCTTCTGCATTCGGTGGACGAGGCCTGGATGCAGCACATCGACAACATGGATGACCTCAAGGACAACATCGGCATGCAGTCCTACGCGCAAAGGGATCCGGTGACCGAATACAGAATTGCGGGCGCGAATCTGTTTGACGCCATGGTAGAGGATATTCGGAACAATACCGTTCTGCACGTGCTGACCTGCCGTCCGAGAGACGATACAACCAAACGCAAACAGGTGGCGGTCCCGATTACGGCCGGCGCCGAGGGACAGCTGCCCAAGCGGAAGCCGAGTGATTTCGTCCGGAGCAACAAACCCTCTCTGAACGCTCCCTGTCCCTGCGGCTCGGGCAAAAAGTATAAGGTCTGCTGCGGTGCGAAGAAGGCCCAGGACGACAAAGGGAAAAACTGATGGGATTCGGTGTTTTGCTCATTGGATATCTGGTTTTCTTCCCGATGTCCATCCATCAGCTGGGCTGCCTTTTCGGCCTGGTCGGAGCCCTGATTATGGCTCTGGCCCTGCTTCAGCTCCAGAAATACCATGCGGCTTTCCGGCCTGCGCTCGGGGTGACGGTTTTGCTGTTCGTCCTTTGCGTCTGGGAGACCATCGCCCTGGCCGGTTCGCATTTCGTATGGAATATGCCGCTCCTCTTTGACATGGAACGGATTGCGTACGTGCTGGATAGCGTCAAATGTCTTTCGTACCTGCTGTTTCATGAATTGCTGGTGTACGGAATCTGGATGATCTCCATCCAGGTCGGGGAACCGAAGACAAAAAACGCGGCAGTGCGGAACGTGTTCCTGGTTCTCGTCTATTACGGGCTGTATTTCTTTACCGCCATTCCGACGTCGTTCCGGGATTCTTATCTGAAAGCGATGACCGTTCCCCTGATTCTGCTCATGCTGGTCGTATATATCTTTATGGTCATCCTGATCGGGAGCGCCTATATGCGGATCTGCGCCCAGGGGGACGAGGATATGGAACAGAAGCCGTCCCGCTTTGCGTTCATCAACCGGATGAGGGAAAAACAGATTCAGAGAAATCAGAAAGCGGCCAACGAATCCATTGAATACCGCAACGAGCGGCTCAAACGCCGCCGTGAAAAGGAAGAGCAGCAAAAGAAGGAAGAAACACGGCGCAAATAAGCCGATGACAGACGGAAACAGAGTGTGACCGGGCGGGGGAGTGAATCCTGCCGTACCGGCTGTCCATACAGACGCGCCCGGCCGGATTGCGCCTGTAACACGACGATAAAGCGTGCGAGTATTGCAGAAAGGAAGCTTGCGTCAGATCTCGGCCGGGAGAGGATCTGACGATACCGGTGATTATGGACTTCAACTATATGGAAGACACAGACAGGACCCAATATGAAAAGAAGCCTTCCCGGTGGGAAAAGGGCAGCCCGGCCTACATTCCGGTCGGGTTATGGATAGCGGCCGCTCTGTTTTTGTTCAATCCGAATTTTCACGTCATTGACCTGCTTCCCGATTCCATCGGATGCATTCTGATGGCCATCGGTTTTTCGTATCTGCCGGACTGCGTTCCGCAGGTGGCGAAGGCCAGGGGCTGGTTCGTCAGATGGGGTATTTTTGCCCTGATTCCGTGGATCGGCCTGGTTTTGCTTTTCACCGTCGAGGCGCTGCAGGAGCAGATTTATCTTGTAACGACTTTGGTTTTGGTGTCGGATATCATTTCTCTGGGATTCGGCATCACCGCTTTTTCCGCCCTGTTCGGGGCGCTGGACAGCGTGGGCTATCTGTGTCAGCCCGAGGTGCCTGCCTATATGAAGGACAGGGAGGGACGACAGACCGAGAAACTGAGACGTTTTACATTGTTCTTCTTTATCTTCCGTTCGATTATCGGTTTTCTGCCCGAGCTGGTCACCCTGGATATGGACCGGATTTCGGTCATGTACCAGTTCATCAACCTGATCCGGTGGATGGCGATTCTGCCCGAACTGATTCTGGGCATTGTCTGGGCGGTCCGGATCATCCGGTTCGAACTCCGCATCTTCCGGGACCCCATCCTGACCGGCGGACTGACCCGGATTTACGATGAGAAAATCCGCAACGTGACCGGATATCTGATCCGTCACAGAATGTGGATGCTGATGGTTTGCTGGACGGCGGGCGTCATTTTGTCGTTTGATTTGTTTATAGATAACAAGGCCTTGATTCCCAATTTTCTGTCCCCGCTTGCTTTCCTTGCGGGAGTGATTTTGTGCTCCTCCTGCGTGAAAAACTGGAAGAGGGCGGCCTGGGCATGCGGCGCGGCGGCCCTGAGCGGTACGGTTTATTATCTGCTTCAGGTCTTTATGATGCAGAAATACGATATCACGCGCCTGTCTTTCCTGGTGGTGAACTACGAGGATGTGTACGGGTTTCTGATTCCCGTCCGGATTGTTGCGCTGCTTGACGCTGCCGTGTATCTGTGGATGATCTTTGAGTGTGGCCGGTTCCTGTTTGAATTCATTCAGCTTCACACAGGGTTTGATCTGATCAACCGGGAACTCAACCGCAACCAGAACCGCAGGGATCTGCAAAAAGGCCTTCGGACCGGATTCATGATCTGCGGCATTTTGCTCGCGGTCTACACCGTCGTTTGCGCTTTGGATTATTTCTTCTTCCAATACATCTTCTTCTACTGGATTCTGGCCCTGATTTTCGGGGCGATTGTCGCCTGGGTCTTCTCGGACCGGCTGCGCAATCTGTATACAGAGGTAATCATGAAATACGAAATCGACCTCAAAGCCGCCTATTTTGTTCCCGTGAGGGAGAAGGTGAGAAAGAAGGCCGAGGAGAAGGGACTGGCGTTCTGATGATGGAGAAAGCTGTATGAAGACAGGACTTGTGCTGGAAGGCGGAGCGATGCGGGGACTGTTCACGTCCGGCATCCTGGACGTTCTGATGGAGCGGGGTATGGGGCATGCGTTTGACGGAATGGTCGGCGTTTCGGCCGGAGCCTGCTTCGGATGCAATTTCAAATCCGAGCAGCCCGGAAGAGTTCTGCGGTACAACCGGAAATACTGCACACATTACAAATACGGGTCTTACTTGTCCTGGATTTTGAGCGGGGACGTGTTCGACGTCCGGTTCTGTTACGATGAAATTCCAAACCGTCTTGACCCGATGGATTACAGGGCGTTTGAAAACCATCCCATGGAATTTTACGCCGTCGCGACCAGTTTGCAGACCGGGCTTGCCTGTTACAAACTCATCCGGAAGGTCGGACCGCTGGAGATGCGCTGGATCCGTGCGTCGGCTTCGCTTCCGCTTCTTTCCCGTCCGGTTCCGATCGGAAAAAATCTGTATCTCGACGGAGGTATGAGCGACTCGGTGCCGCTTGCTTTCATGGAAGGCAGGGGGTACGAAAAGAACGTCGTCATCCTGACTCGGCCGGACGGATATGAAAAAAAGGAGGACCGGCTCTTTCCTCTTATGGCGAAAGCCTACCGGAACTATCCCGCATTCGTGGAAAAAATACGGAGACGGCCTGCCATTTACAACGCCCAGTTGGCTTTTGTGAAGGAACGCGAGGCGTCAGGCCGGGCCTTCGTTTTCCGCCCGGAACACGAACTGAACTGCGACGGAATGGTGCACGACCCGGACGTCCTGCTCAGAGTGTACAACCTGGGGCGGTCGGTTGCGAAGAAAAGATGGGACGAGCTGCAGGCTTTTCTTGCGGGGGATCCGCCGCGGGCATAGCGTCCGTTCCGGACAAATCAAAAAACCTGAATCCGCGTCAGACGGCATTCAGGCTTTTTTGATTTATGCTTGTTCTTCGGAGGACTCATTCTCCGGATCGGTTTCGTGTTTGTCGATTCTGACGTGCGAGAGCGGGTTCTGGTCCATGGCTCTGGCCATTCCTTCGTTGCTTACGTGGGTGTAAATCTGTGTGGTGTTCAATTGCTCATGCCCCAGAATGTCTTTCAGCGTCCGGATGTCCACGTTTCCGCTCTGGTACATCAGGGTGGCGGCGGTATGACGGAGTTTGTGAACCGAATAATGCTTGGAACCGAGTCCGGCGGCCTGCAAATACTTCTGCACCATATGCTGGACGTCCTTGTCCGAAATGCGCTGCCCCCGGTTGGACAGGAAGAGCGCCTTCTGGGTCTCGGCTCCGTGGGTCGAGGGATCCAGCCGCGAGGGAAGATAGTTCCGTATGGCTGCCTGACAGGCATCGTTGAGATAGACAATCCGTTCCTTGTTTCCTTTTCCGAGGACTCGCAGGGAACGCAGTTCCGGGTCCAGGTCGGTCAGGTTGATGCCGCACAGTTCGTTCAGACGCATGCCGCAGTTCAGAAACAGGGTGACGATGCAGTAGTTGCGCATCCGGTAAGGGGATTTTTCGTCGTTCCGGATGGTCCCCAGCAACTGAAGGGATTCTTCAATGGTAAGATATTTGGGAAGGGAACGCTTGGGCTTGGGAGACTCGATGTTGATGGCCGGATTCTCTTCGATCAGGTTTTTGGTCACGACCAGGAATTTGTACATGTCCTTGATGGCCGAGAGTTTTCTGGCCCTGGCCGCCCAGTCGTTGTCGCGGTCTCCGGTCGTATAATACAGGAAGGACATGATCTGGTCCTGTCGGATTTTGGAAAGATACGGAACGTCCACAACGGATACGTCAATCTCTTCGAATGCGTCGGATAACGGGTCGATGCCCCGGTCTTCGGCCAGAAGATACCGGAAGAACGTACGCAGGTCGAACAGATATTCGCTGACGGTCCGGATGGAACGGTTCTGTATGGCGATTTTATAATTGGCATATTCCTGAATGATGGGGGAAAACTGTTTTCTGTCAATGACTCTGGGCATAGGATGCTCCTTTCTGACACTTACAATTATAGTCTTTCCGTTGTTTTCCGTCAAGAAAAAAGAGGAAATCGGAAAAGAAAAAGAAAGGAAGGAAGCGGTTCGGACAGGGGTGGGGCAACCATGGCTTTCCGGCTTTCCGGAAAGCGGAAACCGGCCCCGGGAAAAAGGACGTCACAGATGCAATTTGGAGCCCGGCATCCGTCAAATTATTCTTGCATTTTGGGGCTGGCCTATGTATAATGGAAGAGGATTGAAAAGCAGGAGGCAGAAAAGTGAAGAATTTTTTTGTCAAATACGGATATGACTCCATGAAGTTGTTGCTGGCGCAGGTGGCAATCGCGCTGTTCGGGTTTACTCTGGCTGCCGTATCCTCCAAACATGGGATTCTTAGCATCATAACCAGTATTCTTTCCATCCTATTTTATTTGTTTATTGTTTACATAGACCTGTGGCCGGTCGGATCGAAAGATGCGAGTGCCGTTCACCGCGGAGCCCAGAAGCCGGCGCCCTGGCGCGGGTTTGTCATCGCGATGGTAGCCAACATACCGAATCTGATTCTCGCGGTGCTCTACACCATCGGATATCCTTCCATGGCAGAGCAGGAGTGGGCCGGAAATCTGTGCGCCGTTACCCGCACCATTCTGATGATTGCGGAAGGAATGTACAACGGCCTTATCGGTCATGTTTCCGTAGGAGGCGTGCTGCTGCGGGAGTTCTGGTGGACCTATTTTCTGACGCCGATTCCTTGTCTTCTCGTTTCAGGTTTCGCCTATATCATGGGAACCCGGCGAAAGACGTTTACCAAACTGTTTACGCCACCGGTTCCGGAATCCGACAGGGAACCGAAAAAGAAAAAACGCTTTTTCTCCGGAAAGGACGAATGAGTACGGTTGAAAACGCTTCCGGGAACCGCGAAAGCATATCATGACATATAATAATATGTAAGGAAATGAAAAGAGGAGGATTGCATGAATTTGTTTTTCGGACAGGTGGGAAAGGAAAAACGTTTTTCCGTTCTGCGTATCCTGCTTTTACCCTTGCGGCTTGCCGGTCGTCTGGCGGGCGGCGCATTTCCCAAGACATCGGCTGCATTGTGCCGGATGATCCGGCCTTTACGCGCTGCGGCAATCTGGATCGGGGAGAAAGTCCGGCTCCTTTTGCACAGACGCAGGGACCGTCGGGTGGTGAACATCCGTCTGGGCTTCGGCAGCCGGAAGAAGTGGATTGACACTTCAACCCGGATTGTCATCACCAAACCAAGTCAAAAAACCATCAAATAAAACAGAATCGGCACAAGAAAGGATCTGAAATGAAAAAGACGTTGCACATTATCCCGCATTCGCACTGGGACAGAGAATGGTATCTTCCGTTTGAAGATCACCGGGTCAGACTGGTTGACCTTTTTGATAACCTGATCAAGGTTATGGAGGAAAACGAAGATTATACGTACTACCATATGGACGGGCAGTACATTGTCATTGAGGATTATCTGGAAATCCGGCCGCAGATGAGAAAGCGCCTGATGAACCTGATTCAGGCAGGACGCATTCAGGTGGGTCCCTGGTACATGCTGCAGGACGAATACCTGACTTCGGGCGAAGCCAACGTGCGGAATATGCTGTACGGCATCAAATTCTGCCGTGAAATCGGGGCCAAACCGGTCCAGTCCGGATATTTCCCGGATTCGTTCGGAAACGTTTCTCAGGTGCCGCAGATTGTCCGCGGTTTCGGATTCGACAACGCAATCTTCGGCCGCGGCGTCAACGATATGGGAACCGACAACGAACTGGTCAAGCAGAACGGTCTGGTCAAATCCGAAATGCTCTGGCGCGCACCCGACGGAAGCGAAATCATCGGCGTGATGTTTGCCAACTGGTATCACAACGCCATGGAACTCCCGACCGATCCGGAAGCGCTGAAGAAGAGAATTCATCAGATTGTGGTCAACACGGAGCGCTTTGCCACCACCGATCATCTGCTGGGCATGAACGGCTGCGATCATCAGCCGATTCAGATGAATCTGCACAAGGTCATCAAACTGGCCAATGAAGTGCAGGATGAGGTTGAAGTCAAGCAGAGCAATTTTGAAATTTACGTGGACGAAATCCGCAAGCACAAGGACGAACTCAAGCCTTTCGAAGGCGAAATCGCCATGCAATACGGTTCGGGCTACGGCGCCCTGATCAACACGGCATCCACGCACGTTGACATCAAGCAGCTCAACCACGACGGCCAGCACGCCCTGGAGCGCATCTCCGAACCCGAAAGCGTTATTGCCATGCTCAACGGAGGAAAATACAAGTCCGACTTGTATACCTATGCATGGAGAAAACTGATGCAGTGCCATCCGCATGACTCCATCTGCACCTGCTCTTGCGATGAAGTGTACGAGGAGATGAAGACCCGGTTCCACAAGAGCCGTCAGGTGGCAGACAATCTGGCAAAGACTTCGCTTGAGTATATCGCGGATCATGTGGACACTTCCGCCGTCAGGGGAGACCGGGCGGTCGTCCTTCTGAATCTGGAACCGGATCTGACCGCAACCACCATCGAAACCTATGTGGATTTTGAAAAGAGCGAGAACGTGCAGGCAATCCGCGTGCTGGACGAGAAGGGACGGGAGGTCCCGGCAACGTTCCGGATTGTCCGCAATCAGTTCACCTATACACTGCCGGACGACCGGTTCCGTCAGCCGAAATATGTGGACCGCTTCTATATCACATTGCCGGTCGTCCGCACGGGCATCGGATATGTCACCTATACGGTCTGCAAGGCGGACGCTTTCTCCGCTTATCCGAACGCCGTCCGGTATGACTGGAGAGAAATGGAGAACGACTCTTTGAAGGTTCGGTTCAATGAAAACGGCACCTTTGAATTGACGGACAAGCGCACGGGACGGGTGTATCACAACCAGAATCTCTTCGAGCGTATGAAGGACAAGGGCAATCTGTACAATTTCGGAGCGGTCGAGTCCGACGTAACCCTGTACAACGAATCTGCGCAGATTTCGGTGGACGACGTCAAGCCCTTCGCCGTGACCTTCCGAGTCAGCGTCAGAATGGGATTTGACGCGGACCTGACCACCTATGTCACCCTTACGGCCGGAATTGCCCGCGTGGACATCCGCACCGTCATCGAAAACAGGGATGAGAATCAGAGAATCCGTGCCTTGTTTGACGCGGATATCGATACCCAGACCGTTTTGGCCGAGGGACAGTTTGACCTGGTGCGCCGCAGCATCGTTCCGTTTGAAACATGGAAGAATCCCTGCAACGCGCAAAGATGCCAGGCATTCGTCGCCTTGGAATCCGAGACCGCTCAGGATGCGCTTCTTGTTGCCAACCGCGGTCTGTGCGAGTATGAAATTTTGCGCAACGGAAAGAATACGATTGCGGTCACATTGCTTCGCTGCACCGGGGAAATCGGTGACTGGGGCGTTTTCCCGACGCCGCTCGGTCAGTGCAAGGGAACCTTTACGCTCGAATACAGCGTGGTACCCTACTCGGTTTCGGACAAACCTGCCGGCTATTCGCTCGGTTATGCGTTTGCCGGACCGGCGGTTGAAGCAAAGGGAACCGGCATTCATGCCGGCACGATGAAGGCCGGGGATACCTATGTTCAGTTCTCCAATCCCTCCATCCGTATGACCGCCTTCAAGAAAGCGGAAAACAGCAATCATGTCATCCTGCGCTTCTTCAACACTTCCGAAGAGGAACAGGAACTGACTCTGAAACTGCCGCATTTCCGCAAGGCGTATCTGACCAACCTGAACGAGGAACGGCAACAGGCTCTTCCGCTGTCCCGCGGAAAACTGACCATGCAGGTTCCGAAGAAGAAGATTGTGACAATCGAACTGTATTGATTCTTTCGGGGGGGCCTGGCAAACGGGCCCCCCGATGTTATGAGGAATGAGGAATGCATAAAATCGTAATACTGGATGCAGAAACATTGGGACGGAATTTGTCCCTTGATCCGATTCTGTCCTGCGGGGAGGTGAAAGTCTTTTCCTCAACCGCGCCGGAAGACCGGCTTTCCGCCTGCCGGGACGCGCAGATTGTGCTTCTGAACAAAGTGCGGCTGGACAGGGAACTGTTGCAGGCCTGTCCGAATCTGAAACTGATTTGCTGCTTTTCCACCGGATACGACCAGGTGGATCTGGAATGCTGCCGGGAACTTGGAATCGGAGTATGCAATGTGAAAGGGTATTCGACCGAAAGCGTGGCGGGGCTGACCGTTGCCCTGGCGTCCGCCCTGGTGTATCATTTGCATGAATATACAGATTATGTGGCGGCAGGCAGCTATTCATCGGGCGGCGTCGCGAACCATCTGGAGCCCGCTTTCCATGATTTTTCCGGTCTTGTGTGGGGTATCGTCGGGTATGGCCATATCGGCCGGCGCGTCGCGAAGGCGGCAAAAGCCCTGGGCGCACGGGTGCAGTATTGCCGGCAGGAGGATCACAACGAACCGGGGTGCGTGACGCCGGATGAGTTGTGCGCTACGTCCGACATCATCTCTTTGCATGTGCCGCTCAACGCCGGAACCTTTTGCATGATAAACAGGGAAAGAATTGCGAGCATGAAACAGGGAAGCATTGTGATCAACGTTGCCAGGGGAAAAGTCTGCGACGAGGAGGCTTTGGTACAGGCGCTTCTTTCGGGCAGACTCGGCGGCATCGGCGTTGACGTGTACGGACAGGAACCGTTCGGAAAGGACAGCCCGTGGTGTTCCGTCCTGCATCATCCCCGCGCGCTGCTCACTCCGCATATGGCGTGGGGCTCCTGGGAAGCCCGCCGAAAATGCGTGGAGGAAGGGGCGCGCAATATCCGGTCCTTCCTGTCCGGAGGCAGGCGGAACCGGGTGGACTGAGCCGCGTTATGGCATTGTCCGATGGGACTGCATTTCTTGAAAGATGAGGTTAATAAAAAGCAGGCAGATGCCATTTTGCACAAAAAGAAAAGCGGATTAAAAACCGATTTTTTTTCTTTTTTGTTGAGTTTGAACAAAAAAGAAAAATGCAAACTCTTTTGTTGAAAAAGATATGTAAAACAATTGACAAAAGAGTGATTATTGTGTTAAAATTTAACCGTCTAAAAAGTCCGAAAGGGCATTATGAAAAGGAGAAGACTATGAAGAAGTTGCTTGCTTTTTTGCTTGCTTTTGTAATGGTCGCGGCAATGGCAGTAACGGCCTTTGCGGCTGAACCGGCAGAAGAGGCTGAAAAGGCTGAGGAAACCTATACTTATACTTCTACAAAAGTACAGGGTTTCTCAACTTACAACGCAAACGGCGGAACGATCGCTCTGGAAAACCTGAGCGCTCAGGAAAAGTTGTATGCGGTTGAAAACAAGGGCGTACAGCATGGTAACACCAGTAACCGTGGTCGTTATTATGACGGGCAGAACTACGGTATCTGGAAGTTTGATACCAAAGATGCCAAGACGGCCAAGTTCATCATGACCTGCTACAACAACGTGGCGCTTGCTGTTTCCACCGACAACAAGACCTACACGGAAGTGTATTCTGCAGGTGAAACTAGATTGTCTGCGGAAACCCGCACGTTTGATCTGACAAAGTACATCGACGGCGACGTGATGTACGTCAAAGTGTATGACTCCAAGCCGAGTGACGGCTGGGGCACATACATTATGGCTATCGGTACCTATTTCGTTACCACAATCGAGAAGACCGTCAGCGTCAATGACGTTGAATCTAAGTCGGCTGCTTTCACGGTGTGGGGAGAAGACGGATACGATCAGTATGTCATTTCGAACTTCTGGTCCGGCATTACCGGTTCGGATCCGGATGCGCATCCCTTCTACGATCGCAACATCGGCGATAACAAGAAGTTCGGCGGTCCTGCCATCGTTTTCGGTTTCCCGACCAACCCGAATCATGATTTCGGTATCGCAAACCTGCGGCTGAACTCCAATTACAAGATTGAAGTTTCCACCGACTTCGAGAACTGGGATGTGATGGTCGAGAAGGACAACACCGACAAGAACGGTACCGGCAAGTACATTGATTTCAGTAAATATCTGGGCAAGACCGACATGATTTATATCAAGGTTCACAGCCCGGACGATCTGGACGGCAATGGCCCTCAGATTCATACCAACGGAAAAATCGAATGGCTCTCTTCCAAGAAAGTTCAGGAGAAGATCTGGGATGATCTGTCCACCGATGCAAACGTTTACAACAGATCTGTCACTCACAAATTGGTTTATGATCCCGAACTGAATGCTGTTTCGGCATTCAGAGCGGCAGACTCCGGTAATTTCATCGTCCGTTACGGTAATACCGGTGTGAACCCCATCGACGTTCGTGACACGCAGTGGTTCGAATTCGATGTGTACGTGTCCAATGCGTTCCCGAAGGGATACAACAACCAGTTCATCCTTGAACTGCTTGACGCTCAGGGCTCCGAGGACAAACACGAGCTTCAGTTTACTGATTTCGTTATCAATAAGGGTTGGACGCATGTCGTACTTCCTATGCCTTGGAATTATGCCAGAGGCGGATCCGGTGTGACCGGTGACATCGATTACAGCCAGATTCAGGCTTTCAGGCTCTTCTCCACTACGGAAGAAGCAAGCGCTGAATATACGTTCGCGCTGAAGAACCTGAAGTTTACGAACAATCTGTATGTCCCGAATGCAGACTGGAATATGATGACTCCGAATGCAAATACTTGGGTCAAGGAATCCAAGAACTTCACAATGGACATCGGCGACGCGAACGTCGTGGAAGTGGACGTTTATTCCGAAGTTCCTACCGCAATCGTGAAGGGCTACGGTATTCGTCTTGAACTGACTTCGGCCGGCAAGGCTGACGCGGAAGAACAGGAAATCGTCCTGTCCGATTACATTTACAATGCAGGTTGGAACCACATTGTTGTGAAACTGAATGATGCCTTCAAGCACGATGCACTCAACTATGTCCGTACGCATGCACAGTTGGGCTCGGGCAACCGGTTCAGTCTCCGTAACATCAAGTTCACGAAGAGCGATTTCTTCGATTCTCTTGATACCGCTTTGATTCAGACCAATGCAAAGCTTGGCAACACGACCGCTCCCTCAAAGAAAGCGGATCACATTATCCCGGATCTGACAGGCAAGAAGTTCATCGGAATGGATTTGTTTGTTCAGGATCCTCAGGCGTTCATGAACAATGGCAACTATGCAGTTCTTGAACTGACTTCTTCCGGTACATGCGATGCAGAGGAAATCCAGTACACCTTTGCTGCAGAGGGTACCAACACTTATCCTCACTCGGTGGACATCAGTTCTCTGACTCCCGGCTGGAACCATATCGTTCTTCCGATTGATCAGGTTGCTATGATCTCCGGTGATGTGAAATATGATGCGATCAATTATGTCCGTATTCATGTCCATGCAGGCGATGCAAAAGCAACCGCCGGCTCCGGCTATATTGCCGTCAAGAACATTGAAGGCGTTGATCTGACACTGGATACCGCTCAATACGTTCCGGGTGAGGATGAGGAGGACGGCGTTGTCCTTTACACTCTTGCCGGCATGGATGTCAGCGATCTGATTGAAGGCGCACCCGAAGCTCCCGCTGTAGCAGTTGTTCCTCTCTCTGATGATGATGCGGCTGGCGTTCTGGCTCAGTTCGATGCTGACAGCAATGGCGCATTCGATGGCTGGGAAACCATGCAGTTTGCAGCCAAGGTAGAGGTCACATACGATGCTGACCTGCTCAAGATTGGCGAAGACGGTCTGACCGTTATTATGCCGACCATGGAATTGGGCGCAGCTGAAAGCATCGGCGTTTATACGCTGGTCGATGACAAGTATGTTAAGGCTGAATATGAAAACACCGAAGATGGTTTTGTCTTCTCGATCAAAGATTTCGGCGAAGGTCTGTACTTTGTTCAGAATATCGTCGGTAAGAAGACCGGCGTTGAAGCTCTTGATCCTGAATCCTACAGCGTAGAAGTTTCCGCTGAGGACGAAGGACTCGTTGTTATCGTCGGCACCATCGATCAGACCGCTGATGAGCACAAAGAGGAAACAAAGACTGTCCTGGCTGATCTGAAGAAAGACATCGAGTCCACAATGACTGATGAGGATCTGCTGAACAACGATGTGACTTATTCTGTGGTTGCCGCTTATGACGTTTCCGCTTTGAAGGAAGGCGTTGAGGCTCAGCCGAACGGAACCGTTACTCTGACTCTCCCGGCTCCCGCTCTGCTCTCCAGTGAAGTGGGTGTTCTGTACCATGTCCATGACGATGTAGTTGAAAAGCTCGACTACACAGTTGACGACAACGGCAACTGGGTTGTTGAAATGGATAGCTTCAGCTATCTGTATGTTGTTAAGGCAACCGTCGAAGTGAAGGGTAATCCTTACACCGGTGACATGACCGCTGCTTATATCGCACTCGCTCTGATTGCTGTTATTGCTGCAGCCGGTACAGTTCTCTATGCAAAGAAGAGAAAGGCTTAATTCCTCTCGGAACAGCTTTTTGAATTCATTTCATTGATTCAGGCCCGGTCCAATTTGGACCGGGCTCTTTTCATAAAACAAAAGCAAAAAGCAGCGCGAATTTTTTTCGCGCTGCTTTTGTTCATTCAATGTACATGGGCTATCAGGGATTCGAACCCCGGACCAACCGGTTATGAGCCGGTAGCTCTGACCAACTGAGCTAATAGCCCGTACATTGCATCATTATACTGTTCCCGGGCTGAAAAGTCAATACGCTTGCTTCATTTTTTCTTTGCGGGGAGTCCGGTCAACCAGTCAGTCCGTAGCGGCTTTTGATTTATTCGTTGGGATTCCCGACTTCCGGAGAGAAGATGTCGAGTTGTCCACGGGTTCCGCTAGGAGTATAGGGAATACCGAGGTGCTCGTATCCGAGCTTGGTGACGCAACGCCCGCGAGGCGTCCGGCTGATAAAGCCGATCTGCATCAGATAAGGCTCGTATACGTCTTCCAGCGTCACGGATTCCTCTCCCAGGGTAGCGGCCAATGTGTCCAGTCCGACTGGGCCTCCGTCGTAAATCCGAATCATGATTTCCATCATCTTCCGGTCAATCTGGTCCAGACCGAGTTTGTCGATTTCCAACCTTTGCAGGGCGAAATTGGCAATGGAATCGTCAATCTCCCGCTTTCCGCTGACTTCCGCAAAGTCGCGTACCCGCTTGAGCAGACGGTTGGCAATACGGGGAGTTCCGCGGGAACGGGACGCAATTTCGAAAGCACCCTTGTCGGAAATGGAAATGTTGAGAATTGATGCGCTTCTTTTTACAATCTGAGCCAGTTGCTCCGGGGTGTACAACTCCAGTTTGAACAGAACGCCGAAACGGTCGCGCAAAGGAGTAGTCAGCTGACCGGCACGCGTCGTGGCGCCAATCAGGGTGAAAGGATTGAGTTCAATGCGGATGCTCCGGGCGCTCGGGCCTTTTCCTACGATGATGTCGATGGCGTGATCCTCCATGGCAGGGTAGAGGATTTCCTCCACTACCTTGGAAAGGCGGTGAATCTCATCGATAAAGAGAACGTCGTTCCGGTCCAGATTGGTCAGGATAGCGGCCAGATCTCCGGCCTTTTCTATGGCAGGGCCGGAAGTGACGCGCAGATTGACGCCCATTTCATTGGCGATAATGGAAGAAAGAGTCGTTTTGCCGAGTCCCGGAGGTCCGTACAAAAGAACGTGGTCCAGCGGCTCGCCTCTCTGCTTGGCTGCTTCGATATAGATTTTCAGATTGCTTTTTACTTTGTCCTGCCCGATGTAATCTTCCAGGGTCCGGGGACGAAGGGAAAGATCCGTTTCGGTCGAATCCGAAGGGGTTGCCTCGGTGGAAACCAGTCGGTTTTCAAAGTCAAAATCTTCTTCTTCAAATGGCATACCGTTTCCTCCTTTTTACATCAGTTTTTTCAGTGCCAGTCGAATGCATTCTTCCAGCGTGGTTTTCTCCATGTCAAGGCCGGACAGGGCATGTCCCGCTTCGGCGCGGGAATAACCCAGGACCATCAGAGCGTCCAGCGCCTCGGACATTTTTCCACTTCCTGCGCTCTTGGCGGAGGGCAGGGTAACGCCGGATGAAATCAGGCGGTTCTTGTCTGCTCCTTTGGCCAGTTTGTCCTTCAATTCCAGGATGATGCGGGCGGCCGTTTTGGCTCCGATGCCGTTTGCTTTTGAAATGGCTTTCGAGTCTTCGTTGATTACGGCCAGGGCCAGCTGGTCCGGTTCGAGTTCGGACAAAATGGAGATGCCCGCTTTGGGGCCGACGCCTGAGACGCCGATCAGCATTTTGAAGGTGTTGAGTTCGGTTTCGGTGTGGAAGCCGAAAAGTTCCATATCGCCTTCGCGGGGAAAGGACAGGTAGGTGAACAGGCGGGTGGTATTGCCGACACGCAGTTTCTGGGAAGTCCGCTGGGATATCGTCAGCCGATAGCCGACTCCGCCCGCGTCGATCACCGCGTAATCGAGCGTCAGGAAGGTCAGCTCGCCCTGAATGTAATAGAACATGGGTTATTAACTCCTTGATGGGTTCATTTGTTTTTGCCGCGGCCCAGGATGATGGCACCGATGGCGGCAAAGGCAAGGCCTGCCACCGAAAGGGCTGTGCCGCCTTTGTCGGATTTGCCGCTTGCTTTTCTTTTGCCGGACGGCTTTTTCCCGGCCTGCGGGACTGAGGGGTTGGGACTCTGATGCAACGCAGGGTCCTCTTCTTCGTCAGAGACGGAAAGCACGGGGGTGTCCTGCACCTCTTTTTCTCCTTCGGGATGATCCTCAAGGGGAACGGGGGTGGAATCGGAAACTTCTGTCTCGCTGTCCGGTTCCTTGCCGGGGGCTTCGTCCGTCACAGGGGTTACCTCCGGTTCCGTTTCTGTGTCAGGCTGTTCTTCCGGGGCCTTTTCCGGTGCCGGCACGGGTTCCTTCTGAATCGGTCGGAACAGCGCCCGGATGAGGCGGATGCGGAACAGTTTCTTTTCCAGTGCACAGAATGCAAGGAAGAATACGGCAAACACAAGGGAAATCAAAGAACCGTATACGATGCAGTTCGGACGGTATTTGAGCACGACTTCGTGGTCGCCCGCATCGGCACGGAAAGCGAGCAGGGCGTTCATGGATTCAAACACTGCCGTACGCTCACCGTCAATGTAGACTTTCCAGCCTTCGTCGTAGGCAATGCTGGTAAAGACCGGCGTATTGTCCCGGTCGATGTGCATCGTGCCCCGGATGGTGTCGTCGTTGGATTTTTCGCTTGTAATCAGAGCCTGTCGGTTCAGTTTTTCAATCACCTGACCGAACAACTCGTAGTCAATGGTATACAGGGCCGGAATGTCCTGCAGCAGATAAAAGTCGGTGTCGTTCGGCTGGATGCCGACCAGTACGGGAAGATTCGCGGACTGAGTCCCGAGAGAAATGATCCGCTTGGTCATCACGTCGGTCTCGGATGCATAGGTGTTTCCGTTTACGGTCAGCTTCACAGAACGGGGGTAATCGCTGCCCATATAAAGGAATACATCCGTGTCTTTATCCAGATAGAAGAACAGATTCAGGGAATTCTCATCGTAGGAATTGAGCTTGGTATACCGGACGTAATGCTCGCCGTAATTGGATGATGCGAGACCGGTGTGGGAAACCGTATAGGAAATCGGCTTGAAAATCTGCAATTCTTCCTCTGAACCCACCAAGGCGGAGTAGATGCCGTTGAGCCGGCTTATGACGTCCTTCCCGTAGGAGTCGATGTCAAAATCCACGAAGGCCTCGTCGGCTCCCGTTGCGATGGAGAGCGCATAGGGGTTGAGGAAGGAGGCATAATAGTCGGCCGAATCCGAATAGGCCAGCTTATAGACCGAGTTGTCAATCGGTTTATCGGAAGCCACGTATTTGATGCCGAGCAGGGAATCGTTCAAAGGAGAGCCGCTGTAGTAATAGGACCAGTGGGATGCGGCCGGGTATCCGATTTTGTTCAGGAAATCCAGCGTGGACTGGTTCAGCGTCGAGGTGGAACCCGCCACGCCGCGCATGCCGAAGACGAACGCGTCGTTCTTCTTCCGTTCGGTGGTTTTTTCCATCCGGTAGAAGGTTGGGTCCTCGGTCATGGTGATCTCCATGATTTCCCGGATTTTTTCGTTGTAATTCTGATAGTAGGAATAATGGGTGTAGGCCACGTCCTTGTCGAACAGATCCAGACAGATGATGGCGTTGAGGAACACTTCGGCGACGATGACAAAGAGCAAAACGCCCGAAGCGACCCTTCCGCTCTTTTTCCGTGTCAGGGAAAAAGGAACCAGACACAGATACAGAACCACGGCAAGGATGGTGAAAAGGATGGTCTTGGTCTTGTCAAGCTCGCTGCCTTCCACGGTCTGCAGCCAGGCGATGACGCCCAGCACGCCCACGCCGGATAAGAACAGCCATCGGGTTCCTTTGTGGTTTTCCTCCAGGGCGTTGTAGGCCTTGAAGGCCATGACCAGGAGCAGGAACGTCAGAAGGAAGGCGTACCGGTAATTGAGCCAGTTGGGTTTCTGGAAGCCGTGCCAGAAGATATCGGCCGAGCTGATGGTGAAGCTGAAGAGCAGGATCAGGCACAGCAGGGCATACCCGATTTTTTCGCGATGGGTGGATTTGGAATGGAGGAAATAGACCGGAATCAGCATCAGCGTCAGGACGCCGCAATACACGAACGGGAGTCCGGCCGGTTCCACCGTGTCATAGGTTCCCGGGAAGAATTTGACGAGAAGCTCGTGGATTTCAAACCGGTAGGACGGTTTCCAGTTGGTGGTTGAGAAAGTGGTCTTCCCGAACGTCAGCGAGTAGTACGCCGACCAGATCATGAACAGGGAAATGCCGATGGCAATCAGACTCCAAAACCCGATGCGGAACAGGGACTTGATGAAATGCGCCTTTTCTCCCAGCGGATTGGAACTGTCTTTTCCGTGCCCGATGCAATAGCAGAAGAAATACAGCATGACATACAGGCAGACCATGTACCCGATGTAGAAGTTGCTGACGACGGTCAGCGTGAGAAAGACAACGAACAGTTTGTATTTTCCGAACCGGACCAGCTGCTCTATGGCATAGGTCAGAATCGGAAGCCAGATCAGGCTGTCAATCCACATGGTGTTGTGCTGCATGACGACAGCGTAGGTGGTAAACGCGTACAGAATGGAGAAGAGGACGACCGATACGTGACTTTTAACTTTGTGCGTTTTATGGAGATACCAACCGAAGGTATAGGCAAGAAAGCCGGTCTTCAGGATGAAGATGGTCGTCAGTGCTTCCTGCATGGCGCCTTGCGGGAACAGGGCGACCAGGTAGGAAAAGGGGCTGGCCAGATAGTAGGCGTAAATCCCCAAAAACTCACCTCCCATGGAGCGGGAGAAGGAATAGAGGAAACTGGCATCTCCGTATATGGCCCGACGCAGACCCTCGAAGAAATAGACGTATTGGGCATTCAGGTCGAGAACCAGAACCGACCCGTCCCCATAGGGGGGAATCTGCAGAAAGATGTCAATGCCGTACATGATGCACATGGCCAGGACGGCGCCGAGCAGCAGATAGCCGCGGTCCTTCAGGTAGGGCTTGAGGCATTTGTAATAAAAGGAATGAACGGCTCTGGTGAAGAAACCGGGCTGACGGGTTCCGGACGGAGAGGAGGTATCCTCGGCTCCGGGCATGCCGGAAGCCCCCAGTTCTTCGGGGGGCAGAGTCAGCGCTTTATCTTTGGAAGCGGAATCAGACATGTTATCTTTCATCCTCCTGTTTTGATGCAGGGTAGTGCTTTTTGATGCTTTTTTCGAATTTCAGCCGGTCCATGGTCAGGTCCCGGCCGCACCTCAGACAGAGAATGCGCACGTCGCTTCCCGCCCGCAGAATCCGGAAACGGGTGTTTCCGCAGGGATGACTCTTTTTCATATCCACTTCGTCTCCTGCTTGCAAAGGAATGATTTGCATGCGATCTCCTTTCGTCCGTCGGATGGGTCGTCCGGCATTCTGAGCAAATACCCTTTTTATTATACACTTTTTCGCGCGTGCGCGCAAGGGATACGCGGCGGAATGTTGCAGACCTTGTCATTCCCGGACCTGTTCAATCTGTGTGAAGGGGATGGTCGCACACGGTGAGAAACCCGGAACAAAAGGCGCAAACGCACGACGGAGCCTGAAGGATTGATTCGGAAAGGGTTTGAGGGGCGTTTTTTATTATTTTTCCGGGCCCCCTAAAAACTTCATTCTGTTTCAACTTTTTTCAAAAGTTTTGTGGTATAATATACTGGTTTATTATCTGCTTTTTCAAGGAGGCTTTCGCATGGTGATTTTGGGCATCGATCCCGGATTTGCCCTGGTAGGCTGGGGAGTCGTTCAATACGAGAGATCCTCGTTCAAACCGATTCTTTACGATTCGATTTCCACGCCGGCCCATACGCCGGTGGAGGAAAGGCTCGAACAAATCTACCATGAACTGTCTGACATCATAGAGAAGACAAGGCCCGACGCCGTCGCCATTGAGGAACTGTTTTTCAACACCAACATCACAACCGGAATCCGCGTAGCGGAAGCCAGGGGCGTTATTCTCCTTTGCTGCCGGATGCACGGCGTTTCCATTTTTGAATATACCCCCTCGCAGGTCAAGCAGGCCGTGGTCGGGTACGGAAAGGCCGAAAAGAAACAGGTCATCGACATGGTGACCCGGATTTTGCATCTGCCCGCTCCGCCCAAGCCGGACGATACGGCTGACGCTCTTGCCATTGCCATCTGTCACGGACACAGCGGACAGTCCAAACTGGCTTCGTATTACAACGTCAAATAGGAAGGTGCCATATGTGGATCGCATCGGAATGGAAAGAATATGAATTGCTGGATGCAGCTCACGGGGAACGGCTGGAAAGATGGGGCCGGTACGTCCTGGTGCGTCCGGATCCTCAGGTGATCTGGAGCCGGGAGGGAAATCCCGCCCTGTGGAAAAGGGCGGACGCCCGTTACACCCGTTCCCGCAGCGGAGGAGGAGCCTGGAATGAGAACAGTCTTCCCGCGACCTGGAACATCCGCTATGGAGAGTTGACCTTCTGCCTGCGCCCGATGGGATTCAAGCACACCGGTCTGTTTCCCGAACAGGCGGCAAACTGGGACTGGTTTTCCGGTCTGATCCGGGGAGCGCAGCGACCGGTCCGCGTGCTGAATCTGTTTGCCTATACGGGGGGCGCAACCGTTGCGGCCGCAAAGGCCGGCGCTTCGGTGGTCCACGTGGACGCCGCCAAGGGAATGGTGCAGCAGGCCAAGGAAAACGCGGCTTTGTCCGGCTTGTCTCAGGCTCCGGTCCGGTACATTGTGGACGACTGTCTGAAATTTGTACAGCGGGAGGCCCGAAGAGGCAACCGCTATGAAGGAATCATCATGGATCCTCCGTCCTACGGGCGCGGCCCGGGCGGGGAGGTCTGGAAACTGGAAGAACAGGCTGAGGAACTGGTCCGCAGTGCGGCCGAACTGTTGTCGGATGAGCCGCTGTTCTTCCTGATCAATTCGTATACGACCGGTCTCTCCCCCCTGACCATGCAGTACCTGATGCAGCAATACGTCGGGGCGCGTCTGGGAGGAACGGTACAGTCCGGGGAACTGGCTTTGCCGGTCTCTTCCACGGGCGGGCTGCTGCCTTGCGGAGCCAGTTCGAGATGGTATGCCGGAAGCATGACCTGAAAGCGCCAAGGCGCCGTATGACTGTAAGATTCTATTTTATGTTTCATGGATTGGAGTAAGAATGTCTGTCCCTTTTATTCAGGTTGAAAACCTGCGGTTCTCCTATCTGGAGGACGACAGAAAAAAGTCGGAAGAGTCCCTGGTGCTTAAGGACATTTCCGTCCAAATTGAAAAAGGGGAGTATGTTGCGATTCTGGGACACAACGGATCCGGGAAATCCACTTTTGCCCGTCTTCTGACCCTGATTCTCGAGCCGACAGGCGGAAAGATCACGGTTGACGGGATTGAGGTGACCGACCCGCAGCTGTCCGATGAGGAACTGCAGAAACTGCGCCATAAAATCGGTATGGTCTTCCAGAATCCGGACAACCAGATGGTGACCACCATCGTGGAGGAGGATGTGGCCTTCGGCCCGGAGAACCTGGGCCTGGATCCGGCCGAAATCCGCCGCCGCGTGGACGAAGCGCTGGCAGCGGTCAGAATGGAGGAGTTTTCCCGCCGGGAGGCTTCCAGACTTTCGGGCGGACAGAAACAGCGGGTTGCCATTGCGGGGGTCATCGCGATGATGCCCGAGTGCATCATCTTCGACGAATCCACGGCGATGCTGGATCCGCAGGGACGCAAGGATGTGCTGCGGATCATGGACATGCTTCACCGGGAAAGAGGCATCACCATCCTGCACATCACGCACGATATGAATGAAGCGGCAAGAGCCGACCGGATCCTGATCCTGTCCGACGGAAGGATCGCGGGGGACGGAACGCCTGAGGAAATCTTTTCCCGTCGGGAGGAACTGAACCGGATTGGTCTGGACGTGCCCCAATGCGCCGGGCTGATGCTCGAACTGAAAAAACGGGGTTATCCGATCCGGGGCAAAATCACGACTCCCGAGGACTGTGTGGACAGTCTGAAGGCCTCGCTGTATCTGAACGGGGGAGGAACGGTCCATGGCTGAACTCTCTTTGAATCGGGTATCCTATCTGTACAATCCGAAAACGGAGTCCGAAGTCCGCGCGCTGACCGATGTGACCCTGTCTTTCCCCGAGAGGAAGATTACGGGTATCATCGGACACACGGGTTCGGGCAAATCCACGCTGGTTGAACTGCTCAACGGGCTTTTGCGGCCCACTTCCGGCGAGGTGACCCTGGACGGGGAAAACGTGGACGGAGACTGGAAGAAGAAATACGAAAAACTGCTCCGGTACGACCGGGAGCACGGACAGAAGACCAACAGACACAGCCTGAAGAAAAGGGCGAAGATTGCCGCGGCCGAAATGCGGCGCACGATCTGCTTCCGGGTCGGACTGGTCATGCAGTATCCGGAATATCAACTGTTTGACGAAACGGTGGAAAAGGACATCGGATTCGGCCCCGGGAAAATGGGACTGTCCGATGAGGACATCCGCGAGCGGGTGCTTGAATCCATCCGGATTGTCGGACTCGACGAGTCCATCCTGGCCAAATCCCCGTTTGATCTGTCGGGGGGACAGAAGCGCCGGGTTGCCATAGCGGGCGTTCTGGCCATGCACCCCGAGGTGCTGGTTCTGGATGAACCGGCAGCCGGTCTTGACCCCCAGGGGAGAATGGATATCTTCGACTGCATCCGCAGGTATCGCGACGAACTGAATGCGACGGTGGTTCTGGTCAGTCACAGCATGGAGGACATGGCGTCTTTCTGCGACCACGTGGTCGTGATGAACCGCGGTCAGGTTGCCATGCAGGGGACCCGGGAGGAAATCTTTTCCCGTCCGGATGAACTGGTCCGGATGAACCTGGATGTTCCGCAGATTACCCGGCTGATGATGATGCTCCGAGAGGCAGGGTTGCAGGTGCCCTACGGAATCTATACCGTGGAAGACGCCATCCGGGCCGTTTCGACCCTGTTCGACGCCACGGGGCAGGCTGGAGGTGACGCCGATGAATAGCATTGCCTTCGGTCAGTATTACCAGGCCTCATCCGGGATTCACCGCATGGATCCCCGTACAAAGATTATCGCGATGCTTTTGTTCATCGTGGCGACGTTTTTGTGCAAAAATATTCTTTCCTTTGCGCTTCTCATTCTTTTCACCGTCGTTCTTTCCTTGCTTTCAAGGGTCCCGATGCGGCTGATCCTGAAGTCGATCCGGGGCGTTGTCTTCATTATCATCCTGGCAGCCCTGGTGAATCTGTTCCTGACCTCCACCGAAGGCGCGACCATGATCTGGCGCATCGGCGAATGGAACGGCAGGGAATACGGGATTACGCAGGAGGGCATTTTGCGGGCCGTCTGCATGGTCATCCGCATTCTGTGCCTGATTTCGGGTACCAGCATCCTTCTGACGTTCACCACCACGCCGATTGAAATGACGGACGGCCTGAGCCAACTGCTTTCGCCTCTGATGAAGATTAAAATTCCGGTGGACCTTTTTGCGATGATGATGTCCATCGCACTGCGGTTCATTCCGACCCTGATTGAGGATACGCGGCGGATCATGAACGCGCAAAAGGCGCGAGGCACCGATTTCTCAAGCGGCGGCCTGATCAAGAAGGCCAAAGCCTTAATTCCGATCCTGATTCCGCTTTTCGTCTCCTCGTTCAAACGGGGCGAGGAACTGGCAACCGCCATGGAGTGCCGTTGCTATCACGGCGGAGCCGGGCGGACCCGGATGAACAAATTGCACTGGAAGGTGTCGGATACGATGGGCCTGCTTCTGTTCGCTCTGCTCATCGGAGCCGTCATCGTCCTGAACCTGACGCTCAGGGGCGTCACGCCGGCGATTGCCTGACGGAGGGAACATGAAGCTTTTGATTGAACTGTCCTACGTCGGGACGAACTATTGCGGTTATCAGGTGCAGCAGAACGGAGATACCATCCAGCAGCGTCTGAATGAGGCGGCACTCTCCCTGTTCGGCTTTCCGTGCGACGTCTCGGGCTGTTCCCGGACCGACAGCGGCGTGCATGCCCGCACCTACTTTGCGACCGTGTGCCGCAAGGATACGCAGAACCTTGAGTGTTCCATTCCGCTTTTCCGGATTCCCATGGCCTTCAACGCCCATCTTCCGGATGACATTGCCGTAAGGCGTGCTCTCTATGTCGACTCCTCCTTCCATCCCCGATACGACGTCCGGTCCAAGACTTACCGGTACCGGATGCTGCTCAAAAGGGAGAGGGAACCCTTTCTTGCTCCGTATTGCTGGCATGTCCCGTATCCGACGCTGCCGGATGCGGAACAGAGAATGGACCGGGCGGCCGGACTTTTTTGCGGAAAAAGGGATTTTTCAACCTTTATGGCCAAAGGATCCAAAATCGAGGATCCGGTCCGCACTGTGCTGTCTTCCCGTGTATTCCGGGAAGATTGCGAACTGATTTTTGAAATATGCGCCGACGGCTTTCTGTATCATATGGTACGGATTATGGCCGGGACCCTGATTGAGGTGGCTTGCGGACGGATGGAGCCTCAAAGCATGACCTCTCTGATGGAGGCGCGGGACCGGGAACTGGCCGGTCCGACCGCTCCGCCTTGCGGGCTGACCCTTTGGGATGTACAATACGGAAGTCCGACATAAGGCAGGGCAATAAACGGACAGCAGCAGAATTCTGACGAAAGGGGGGATGAAGGATGTCTTTCTGGAAACGCTTGGTGAAATCTTTCAATCAGCCGTTTGAAACGGACGATACCATGTCCCCGTATTACGTCAAAAAAGCCGGGGTCTGGAACCGGGTCCGGTTTCTGGCCCTCCTGCTTTTGATTGTACTTGTTCTGGGATTTCTTCTGACCAACATTCGGCTGCTGAGCTATGAGAATCTGTACCATTTTATCCGGGATATGGGAACCTCCGTCGCGGCTGCGCAGGAGAGCGCGGATACGCTCCAATACGTAACCGACGAAAACCAGAGCGCCGCGCTTTACCGCAACGGTCTTTGCGTGGTGGGGAACAAGCATTTTACCTTGTTTTCGGTCAGCGGCCGACAGCTTCTGACCGACAGCCTGAATCTGTCCCGTCCCATGGTCTGCGCGTCTGACAAACTGGTGGTGGCCTACGACCTGGGCGGCACGTCGGTTTGCGCGTACAATTCCTCGGGCAAACTCTGGGACCTGGAAACCGACTTTCCGATTGAATACCTGACCGTTTCCGAGTCGGGCACCGTGGCGGTTGTGACCACCGGTGACACCAATCTGAACTTTGTGTATCTGTATGACATTGAATGCAATCCGGTGGCCCGTATCCGGAAAAACAGTTATGTTTTCTCGGTCGTTTTCAATGAGAAGTCAGACCGGATCGCCCTGTTTGAACTGAATTCGAACATGGGCAATTTCGTGCTTCACGTGGAGCAATACAAGTTCGGACGGGCTCTTTCGCAGACACCGGATTACGGGATGGATTTTTACGGAGTGTTTCCGTATTACACCGGGTACAGTCAGGCAGGGCAGCTGATGATTCTGTGCGACACGAAACTGCTTTACCTGAACGAAAAAGGAAAAATCGTGGCCGAAAAGGATTTTCCCTATCCCGTCAAATCCGCGTCGATGCGCCCTGAGGGCTGCGCGCTCTGCTTTCAGTCCAACTCCATGGGGTCCTCGGTGTTGCTCTGGGTGTTTGACGCCCGAGGAAAATCCGTGTTTGAGAAACCGGTCAGGGCCGAAGCCGAACAGATTGTCCTGCAGGGAAAACAGGTATGGCTCAAGGGGGATACCTTGTCCAGACTCTCCCTGAAGAACGGGGATGTGCAGACCGCTCAGACGGTCTGTACCGGAAAGATGCTGCTTGTGGGCAGCGACGGGAAACTGCTTCTGTATCAGAAAGCGGTCACCGAAATCATTGCATTTGAAAATTGAGACTGAACACCGATAGAGGAATGAAGGAGGCGATGACATGCCGAATCCGATTTTGTGCGCAAGATGCCACAAACGGGTAGCCGCTGTTTTTGTGACCCGTATGGAAGGGACCGAAAAGCGGAACGAAGGACTTTGCGTAAACTGTGCCAGGGAACTGGGACTTCCCATCCAGAACATGCTGGACGGACTGATGAAACAAATGGGGATTACCCCCGAAGATTTTGAACGGATGCAGGATGACGCAACCGAAATGATGAAGCGGATGAACGCTCTTCGGACACCGGAAGGAGAAGAGGAGGACGAGCAGAAGGAAACGCCCGAGGATGCCGCCAGACGGATTCACGAGGAGGCCGAGGAACTGCTCAAGGATGACGCGATTGCGAAATTGCTGGACGACAAGCCGGACAAGGAAGGGCACAAAGGGGACGAACTTCCCACGCTGCCGCCTTCCGATCTGGACGATCTGTCCGACGGAGGCTCTCCTGCCATCGATTTGCCCAAACTCGTAGCCCAGACCGACCCGGAGTCGCCCCGGCAGTCCGGAACGGAAGCGGATCCGAAGGAGCAGAAGGAGAAAAAGAAGTCCGGCCGGGAGGAATCCAACGCCACGCCGCTGGATCTGGATTCTTTGCTGGATGGTTTGTTCGAGGAAGAAAAGAAGGAAAAGGACGAAAAGGACAAAAAGGCGGATAAACGCCGCCGCAAAACTCCGTTTGAGGATGAGGAGTCCAAGCAGTCCTATTTGCGGGATTACTGCCGCTGTCTGACCCAAAGCGCGCGGGCAGGAAGTTTGGACAAAATTGTCGGGCGCAGACAGGAATTGCTCCGCATGGAGCAGATTCTGTGCCGCAGGCAGAAGAACAATCCCTGCCTGATCGGGGAACCCGGCGTAGGAAAGACCGCGATTGCCGAGGCGCTGGCCATCGAAATCGCTTCCGGAAACGTTCCGTACAAACTGAAAGACAAGGAAATCTGGCTGGTGGATCTGACTGCTCTGATTGCCGGGACTCAGTTCCGGGGACAGTTTGAGGGGAGAATCCTGGGGCTGCTCAAGGAAGTCAAGGCGGCCGGCAATGTGATCCTTGTTATCGACGAGGTGCACAACATCGTCGGAACCGGAAACGGAGAAGGTTCGGTGAACGCCGCGAACATCCTCAAACCGGCCCTAAGCCGGGGAGAAATCCAGATTATCGGGGCAACGACCCTGACCGAATATCGCAAATACATCGAAAAGGATACGGCGCTGGAACGCCGGTTCCAGCCGATCATGGTGGAGGAACCCTCCAAGGAGGAATCGGTGGAGATGCTGCGGGGAATCAAGCATTATTACGAGACTTTCCACCACATCCGCATTCCGGAGGAGATTCTGTACCGCTGTGTGGTGCTGTCCGAACGTTATATCACCGACCGGTATCTGCCCGACAAGGCCATTGATTTGCTGGACGAGGCCGCCTCGAAACTTTCGCTTTCAAGTGCCGAACTCAACGAATCCTTTATGATCCGGGACCGGCTTCTGAAACTGAAGCATGCGATTGAGGTGCTCGAAGCGGACGTTTCGACCGAAGAGAAGAACGAGCAGAAGCGCTACGAGCAGATTGCAAGGCTGAAAGCCGAGGAAATGAAACAGGCATCCCGTCTTCAGGAAGTGGAAAAATCCTGCCAGGAAATCACCCTGACGGTGGAGGAACTGGCCGACGTGATCGAAGTCTGGACCGGAGTGCCGGCCACCAGCATCAAAGAAAATGAATTCCAGCAGTTGGACGGACTGGAAAACCGGCTCAAAAAGAGAATTATCGGGCAGGATGAGGCAGTCCATGCTGTGGCGAACGCCATCAAGCGCAACCGCGCGGGCGTAATGAGCAAGCGCCGTCCCGTATCCTTTATTTTTGCCGGTCCGACCGGCGTCGGGAAGACCGAACTGGTCAAGACACTGGCCAACGATCTGTTCCATTCGCCCGAGACCCTGATCCGATTGGATATGTCCGAATTCATGGAAAAGCATTCGGTCTCAAGGATCATCGGAGCGCCTCCCGGATACGTCGGATACGACGAGGCGGGACAGTTGACGGAAAAGATCCGCCGCCGCCCGTACTCGGTGGTTCTGTTCGACGAAATCGAAAAGGCCCATCCGGACGTTCTCAATGTGCTTTTGCAGATTCTGGATGACGGTCGCATTACCGACGCACAGGGAAGAACCGTGAATTTCGATAACACCGTGATTGTCATGACGACCAACGCGGGGTCCGAGCAGTCGGCCTCGACGGTCGGATTCGCTGCGGATGCAAGGACGCTGAGCGAAGCGAAGACGGAAAAGGCTCTATCTAGCTTTTTGCGCCCTGAGTTCATCAATCGGGTTGACGAGATCATCACGTTCCGGTCGCTGAGCGAGGACGATTTCGTTTCGATTGCCTCCATCATGCTGGGTGAGTTGAAAGAAGCCCTGGCGGAAAAGGAAATCGATTTGAGTTGGACGGAGGATGCGGCCCGCTATGTTGCCCACGGTTCCTATTCAATCAAATACGGAGCGCGCAATATGCGGCGGTTTTTGCAGAAGCACGTTGAGGACGCTCTGGCCGACCGGATCATTTCGGATTATAAGCATTCCATTCGCTCCATCCGGCTTGACGCGACAAAGCAGGGTGAGCTGAGCATCGAGTGCGGGTAACAAGGCACAACGCGCACAGATTGCGTTTTGAAATGTAAATTATTTGTTAATTTGCAAAACACAATTCTTTTTCTCTTGCAATTCAGGGAAAGAATGGTATAATTGACTGGATTGCGGAAACGCATCAGAAATAAAACACACGGATGTTGCGAATGCTCCGGTTCTGTGCAAGCAGTGAAAGCACGATGGCATCCGGTGGAAAAAACCAAGGAGAAGAAAAATGGCAGTTGTAACAATCAAACAGTTGCTGGAAGCCGGTGTTCATTTTGGACATCACACAAGAAGATGGAATCCGAAAATGGCGGAATACATCTTCACCGAAAGAAACGGGATCTACATCATTGATTTGCAGAAGACCGTAAAGAAGTTTGAAGAGGCGTATGATTTTGTCCGCGCTCTTGCTGCAGACGGCGGCAAGGTTCTCTTCGTAGGCACCAAGAAGCAGGCCGCTGAAGCCATCAAGGAAGAAGCAATCCGCTGCGGCATGTATTATGTGAACGTTCGCTGGCCGGGCGGTATGATGACCAACTTCAAGACCATCCGCCGTTCCATTGCCCGTCTGAACGACCTGACCAAAATGAGCGAAGACGGCACGTTTGACCTTCTGACCAAGAAGGAAGTGGCCGGAAAACTGAAGGAAATCTATGACCTGGAAAAGAGCCTGGGCGGTATCCGCAACATGGAGAAACTGCCGGATGCTGTTTTCATCGTAGACCCGCACAAGGAAAGAAACGCCGTTTTGGAAGCCCGCAAACTGGACATCCCGATCATTGCGATTGTGGATACCAACTGCGATCCGGATGAAATCGATTATGTCATCCCGGGCAACGATGACGCCATCCGTGCCATCAAACTGATTTCCTCCATCATCGCTGACGCTGTTCTGGAAGGCCTGCAGGGCGAACAGACCGAAGTGGCGAATGTTCCGGAAGGAGTTGCGCAGGAAAAGGAAGAGGGCGCAAAGGAAGCCGAAGAGAAGGCAGCTCAATAAGAAGTTGCTTGCAAGTCAGAGAGGATAAAAGAATGGCAAATATTACAGCAAAAGATGTGGCTGCGCTCCGTGCGCAGACCGGTATTGGTATGATGGAGTGCAAAAAGGCACTCGTGGAAGCAGACGGCAACGTGGAAGCCGCCATCAAGATCCTGCGCGAGAGAGGCCAGCTGAAGGCCGAGGGCAAGGCAGGCCGTATCGCCGCTGACGGTATCGTGGATATCCTGAAGGAAGGCGACGTCACCGCCATGATCGAAGTCAACTCCGAAACCGACTTCGTGGCCAAGAACGCGAAATTCCAGGATTTCGTCAAAGAACTGCTCAAGACCGTTATCGCCAACCGTCCGGCTAACGTGGACGAACTGCTGGCTTCCCGGTATGACGACGCCATGACCGTGGAAGAGAAGCTGAAGGAACAGATTTTCGTCATCGGCGAAAAGCTGAGCATCCGTCGCTTTGTCGTGGTCGAGGGAACGGTCAGCACATACATTCACGGTATGGGCAGCATCGGCGTAATCGCCAAGTTCGACGCGGACGAAACGGCAAAGGCAAGCCCCCGTTTCGCGGAATACACCAAGAATATCGCTTTGCAGATCGCTGCGGTTGAATCGGTTCCTTATCTGTCCCGTGAGGACGTTCCGGCGTCCGTACTGGCCGAGGAAAAGGCAATTCTGGAAGCACAGATTGCCAACGATCCTTCCAACGCCAAAAAGCCGCCCCAGATCATCGAGAAGATGGTTCAGGGTCGTCTGGGCAAGTATTACGATACGCACTGCCTGCTTGACATGGCTTATGTCAAGGAAGACAATATGAAGGTTTCCCAGTACATCGCGTCCGAGGAAAAGGAAATGGGAGGAAAGGCTCCTGTTATCGCTTTCTGGAGATTTGAAAAGGGCGAAGGCATCGAGAAGCGCGAAGAGAATTTCGCGGATGAAATCGCCAAGATGACCGGCAATCAATAATCCGAAACGGATGAAAAATGGACGGGCGTTAGTGCTGTTCCATTAGGGATTTTACAAAAAAGCGAAAATTCAAAGGGAATTGCACTTTCAAACGATCAAACAAAACAGGCATTCGGAATGTTCCGGGTGCCTGTTCGTTCTTTTGTATTTCATTCGTATCATTCTCCGGCTTTGTAATCGGTACGCCTTCTCAAAAATCCGGCGACATATGCGGGGGAGTCGGTCATGCCGCCGAGCGTTATTTCATCTGCTTTTCAAAACGGAACATACCGTCAAAGTCGTCGCCGTCGTCGTAGTGATTGACGTCACCCGTTGATGGATCGTGCGGGTCGGGGTGAAAACGATTGAAAAATTCTACAGCGTGAAAGCCGCATTTATTGATATAAAAATGGATATTTCGCGTTTCAAAATAAGGCGTGCATGTTTCCCATACCACAGTATCGGGATAAAGGTGTTCGACTTCTCGCCAAGCGGCAAGCCCGATTCCTCTGCTGTGAGCTTCAGGGTTAACAAATAGCAGATCAAGATGGTTGCGTTGCGTTTTCTCATTGATCACGACCACAAGCCCGCCGACAATCTTTCCGTCGTCGCGGATGCGGTACGCGGTACCTTCGCGGATGCTCTTTTCGATTGTCTCGCGCGAGATGATCTCGTCTTCCTCCTCAAAATGTGCGTTCCGTTGTCCGAATTCCTCCGTCGCACCGTATTTGAAAGCGCGCTGATTGTCGAGGATGAACTGCCCGCGATCATCGGGTGTGAGCTGTGTCAAAGTGATTTTTGACATATTTATAATATCTCCTTGCGTTATATTGATTAGGTGATTTGTCAAATCACCCTTTTTTTATTCGTATCATTCTCCGGCTTTGTAATCGGTACGCCTTCTCAAAAATCCGGCGACATATGCGGGGGAGTCGGTCATGCCTCGCCGGATCCATTCGTTTACAAGTCCGCAAATAATGCCCGAAACTCTCGCCGTCAGATAGGCTTGTTCTTTGTCGACCAGGCTGCGTCCGCCTTTCGCGCAATCGAAAACGTGCTTTTCAAACGGATAGTACAAGCCTTTTTGATAGACGAGCAATACTTCTTCCTTCATGGTAAGCAAATGCTCGAAAACGCTTGTTTCCACCTCTTTTTCTCCGTAGAGAAACGCCTGCTCGTTTTCCTTCCACCAACTTTGCGTTTTATCCATGAAATAGGAATAGATCACATTCTCAAACGAATTGAAATTCCGATAAAACGAACTGCG
>JAFTBN010000009.1 GCA_017455185.1 Clostridia bacterium | reverse complement strand
TTTCCTCAAGATCCTGATTTGTATTATGGGACATCGTATTTTCCTCACTATTCCCTTTATCTACTGAGCACGAGGCAAGCATAACAACAGCAAGCACAGCCAGCAATATGATCATTGTTTTCTTCATGTTGAACCTCCTTATCCCGCATTAGTCAGCAGAGTATAGATGATCGCAATGATCAACAAAGCGAATCCAACGCCGGAAACTAATGTCATCTGCTTATATGACAGGACGTTTTCAATTCTTGCCCTGACTTTTGCTCCGCCAAAAGCAGAAACAAATACGTTTTTATTCTGGACACAATTCAAAAGCGTTCGAGCGTATTTTTTACGTTCTTCATCGGTATATTTGGAAACAGCTTTCTCATCACATGCCAGCTCCAGACTGTTTGCGTAGTCTATACTATCACAATAGTCCGGCTTTGTCAACTACCAGATATAGAATTGCGTAAAAATCAGAAAACGGTCTTTATCTGGTACGTAGGCCACTATGAAAGTCATTTTAGGGAAATCTGTGAGGCCAAGCTGAAAGCGAAAGCAAAGAGATCCTTCGTGCCAAGCAGAAGCAGCTTGAAAAGGACGAGAAGCGTATCGCAGAAGTGGATTGTCTTTTCATCCGTCTCTATGAGGACAATGTGGCATCCAGGATCAGTGATGACCGCTTCGCTATGATGAGCCGGGCCTATGAGGATGAGCAGCGTGAATTGAAAGCGGAAGCAGAAGTCTTACGGCAGGAAATCGAGACACAGGAACAACAGAGCCAGAATCTTGAACTTTTCATTCAGAAGGTCAGGAAGTACGCGGATATGGCCGAATTGACGCCTTACGCGGCTCATGAGCTGATCAAGGCGATCTATGTCGGGGCTCCGGATAAAAGCAGCGGAAAACGCCGTCAGAGCATCCATATCTGCTATGACCTGATTGGGTTTATCCCGGTGAGTGAACTTATGGAACTGGAAATGGCATGACCTGAAGATCATGCCATTCCTGAAAACTATAAAATTTTCTTATGCGGGGCGGCCTTTAAGGCTCCGTTTTCATTTTTGAAGTGGCAAACTCGGGTTGTATCACAAAAGCCGGGACTTGTCAAGGGAAAAGTTGTCCTGTTTTATGAGGCGGGCGCCAAAGATGCGGCAAAAGAAAGACAAGATGCGGAGAATGAATTGAAGTCGCCCTTGAATTGTGGTATAATCGGGATGAAATCCTAAGAGGAGTAAAGCCATGTGGTTTTTTGAAGAAAACAAAATCATTGATGAGAACCTGCAGCACCGGATGATGGAAAATTTGGTTGCCAGGGCAAAAGAGAAGTTCGGAACGATCAAAAGAGTCATGCTCCTTCCCCCGGATATTACCCGGTATCCTTCAGGCTCCGGTCTTTTGACCAACATGCTGTATCACCTTCTGGAAAAGGAGGCCGTGGTTGACGTGATGCCGACCTTGGGTCAGCATGTTGCCCATACGCCCGAGGAGAACAGGTGGATGTTCGGCGACATTCCGGAAGAACACATTTTCAAGCACGACTGGAAGAACGGCGTGGTGCGTTTGGGAGAAATCGAAAAGGATTTCGTTTCCAATGCCACGGGCGGCTTGGCGGATTGGGCGATTCCCATTGAAATCAACCGAATGGTCGTGGAAGGAAAGTACGATCTTGTGATTCACATCGGACAGATTGTGCCGCATGAAGTCTTGGGCTTTTCCAATCACAACAAGAACTACTTTATAGGCATTGGCGGAAAGGGCACAATCACCGCCTCGCATATGGCTGCGGCTCTTTGCGGAATCGAAAACAATCTCGGTCAGCTGGTGACGCCTTTGCGCGGATGCTACAATTATGCGGAAGAGAAATACCTGGGAAACATTCCGGATGTGTATGTGGAAATCGTCAAAACCCGGAATGAAGCAGGGCAGACCGAAATGACCGGCTTGTATGTAGGCGAGGGAGCGGATACGTATGTCAAAGCGGCCCGCTATGCCCGTTCCAACACCATTTACATGTTCGACAAGCCCATTCCGAAAGTGGTTTGCTATATGGACGGCGCGGAATTCCGAAGCACCTGGGTGGCAAACAAGGCGATTTACCGTACAAGAAAGGTGATTGCGGACGGCGGAGAACTGATTATCCTGGCTCCGGGCGTAGAGCGCTTCGGCGAGCAGGAGGAAGTGGATAGGCTGATTCGGAAATACGGATACAAGGGAACTCCTCATACCCTGGAAGCGTTTGCGGCAGATCCTGAACTGCACGACCTGGCCCATGCCGCTGCCCATCTGATTCACGGGTCCAGCGAAGGAAGGTTTACCATTACCTATGCGCCGGGTCACCTGACCAAAGAGGAAACAGAGCTGGTCGGCTTCCATTATATGAATTACGAAGAGGCAGCTAAAAAATACAATCCCTCGGTTCTAAAACAGGGCTGGAACGAGGTGGACGGAGAAACCATTTATTACATTGATACTCCGGCGCTCGGTTTGTGGACGGCAAAGGATAAGTACCAGGCTTCCCTGAAAAACAACATGGATTTTTGTGAGAGAATGATTCAGAAGTATCCGGATGAGAAAGTTTGGAAACAGATCCGGGAGTGGAATCTTGAGGATATCGCCGAGCTTGGCCTCGAATAAGCGGATTCCTTGCTCAAGCAGTAAACGAAAGAAGGGTGGATGTTCCGGCCCTTCTTTCTGTATTCTGCCGCAGTTCGGGGGATTGTTCAGCCGCAAAAAGGAACGTTTTTTGCTTTTTCTCTTGAAATCGAAGAGGCGATGTGCTATAGTTATAGCACCAAAAAGCGAACGGGAAGCCGGCTTTGTGCTTCCGTTTTTGCTTCAAACAGGGAGAGATATCGAAGCGGTCATAACGAGGCGGTCTTGAAAACCGTTTGACAGCAATGTCACAAGGGTTCGAATCCCTTTCTCTCCGCCAAGAGCAACTCGTTTGAACTCACAAGGTTCAGACGAGTTTTCTTTTATTTCTTCTAAATTTCCGCCGTTCTCCACTTCCTCTGATTGCTTTTTATTCCGCCGTTTTTTCTCTCTCTCGTTGCTGTTATAAAGGATTATCACCTTGTCATCGTGTAAAACTTGCGGGTGGTTTTTTGTTTATGGATATTGACATTTATCATTCGGTGTAGTATGATTTGTATAACAAAACATACTACGGGAGGATCTATTATGCAGGCGCCAGAGGGCAAGTACGCATGGACAGTCACAGTGGGCGAAAAGGGACAAATTGTCATTCCAAAACAAGCAAGGGAAGTTTTCTCTATCCAACCAGGCGACACACTCATTCTGCTGGGCGATGAGAACCGCGGTATTGCGATTCCGCCAAAGAATACATTTGCAGAATTGACAAAGCAGATTTTTGAGGAGGACCGCAAATGACACCAGTCCTGATTGTTGAAAATCTTATCAAAACCTATCCTGCATTCCGTTTGGGACCGGTATCCTTCAAGGTAGAGGCAGGCAGCATTATGGGTTTTATCGGTCGCAACGGTGCCGGAAAGACCACTACATTAAAATCCATCCTGAACATTGCGCACCCGGATTCCGGCAGCATTCGTTATTTCGGTCAAGAACTTCCCGGGAACGAACGGGCCATAAAACAGCGCGTCGGTTTTGCCGGAGGCGCAGTGGATTATTATCCACGAAAGAAAATAGCCGATATGATAGCGGTGACACGCAGTTTTTATGACAATTGGGATGACGAGGCATATCGGAAATACATGGACATCTTTTCCATCGATCCGCAAAAATCCCCTCGAGAATTGTCCGAGGGAATGAAGGTCAAACTGAATCTCGTGATAGCCCTTTCTCACAAGGCGGAGTTGCTTATTTTGGACGAGCCAACTTCCGGTCTTGATCCGATTTCTCGCGAAGAATTACTGGAGATCTTTACGGCGCTCAAAGAACGAGGCGTAGCCATTTTGTTTTCAACCCATATCACTTCGGATCTCGATAAATGTGCAGATCATATTACTTATATCAAAAAAGGCGAGATCGTTGCTTCCGATACAATGGAATCCTTTATTACCGGCCACAGTATTCGCGGTGAGGGGAGAAATCTCGAAGAAATAATGCTCCACTACGAAAAGGAGGACTATCGTGAAAAATTTGCTGAATAAAGAGTTACGGCTGTCTTCTCATCTGTTAAGCTATCTGTTCCTGTTTTTCTCAATTATGGCGTTAATACCCGGGTACCCCATTTTAGTAAGCGCATTTTTTGTCTGCTTTGGACTTTTCCAGACTTTTCAAAACGGGCGGGAAACAAACGACATTCTTTACAGTGCTTTGCTTCCGATAGACAAGAAGGATGTCGTGAAGGCCCGGTATATCTTTGTTTGCTTGATTCAGATCATAGCGTTCATTTTGATGGCAGTGTTAACCGCGTTGCGGATGACCTTTTTCGCAAATGCAACACCATATGCAAACAATGCCATGATGAATTCCAACCCGGTATTTCTCGCTTGGACGCTTCTGATTTTCGCATTGTTCAACACCCTGTTCGTTGGATTGTTCTACAAAACGGCGTACAAGTTCGGGAAACCGTTCATAGCTTTTATTGTTGCTTCTATGTTGACGATTTGCGTCGCCGAGGTTTCCCATCATCTTCCGGGATTGGAATTTTTGAACACTTCAGATCGTTTGCCGCTGCAGTTTATGCTGATGTTTTTTGCTCTGGTGATTTTTGTTTTCGCTACGATCATATCCTGCAGAATAGCGCAACGAAATTTTGATTTACTTGATTTGTAAGCGTCATCACCCTTCATATCTGAACCTTTTGTGTTCGATTAGAGGGTGATTTTTTGCAAAGCCGGTGTGAGGTGTACCTTTTAAGGATGATCAGAGGAATCGCGTTCATTCAATTACCGTGATGAAAGGGTCTTTTTCTTTCTCAAGGCTGTTGTACGGAACGGTCTTTTTTTGCTATACTATACGTGTGATAGAAAGGATCATTCATTGCCTCACCTCTGCTTGTAATTTCCATTTGAATCCGGCGGAAACAGCAGTTGAATCCGGTCGTAAATGAAACGGTAGCAAAGGCAGAAAACCGGAAACGGAAAAAGGGTGTTTTGGAAAGAACCGGTTCCATTAAGGGGATCGGAAAAACAACAATGAATCAGCAGATGGGGAGCGGATAATGGAGTTCATCGGATTTCTGGAAGGCAAGAGAAACTGATCAATAGGAACAGCACTTGGATGATGAAATGCGGAATCTGACTCAGACGGGGTGAAAAAGAAAATGAAAGAAGAGTTGAGCTTCAGTTTATTGAAAGATGAAGAAATCGTGTACCGGGCGTATGTGGGAAAAAAGATCATTGCGGTCTATGTTTTGTTTTTTCTGATCCTGACCATCGTTTTTGTAACGACACTGACAGGAGCATTTTTCAGCTTCGTCAAGGCTGGTTTGCAGGAAACTCATCTGGTAGAAGGGGAAATCGTTAAGGATGATTTGGTTCAGAAATCCCGAACGCCGGTGGCCATCATCATTATTTCTGCCGTGTATGTCTTCTTGTCCATTGTTTTGTATTTCAGCCTGAAATCCACATTGGGCAGGGAATATGTCCTGACCAACCAAAGAATCTTTATAGCCAAAGGCGGAAAATTGCTCAGATACAAAAGATATCTGATGATCGGGGATATTTCCGGAATAGAAAAATCATCGAATCTGATCACCAATGCGCTTTCCATTGCATCCATTGACTTCTATTCCCACAGTTTGTCCGAAAACAAGAAAACGTTTTTGAAGGTCATCTCGCTGTCCTCCACTCAATTCAGGTTTCAGTGGATCTATGAATCAGACGCAGATCAGATATTTGAAAAAATACAGTGCCTGATTTCGGATTATCAAAACGGGAAGCTGGATGTGACGCGCAGGGAAGCACCGTCACAGGTGGAAAAGCGGGATTAAGGGGTGAGAAGAATGAAAAACAATCCGGGAGCTACCCGGTCACTTTGTCTGATCCTGGCTGGTTTCCTTTTGTTCTTTCCTCTTATGACGGCATGCGCCGCAGGGGAAAAGGAGGGCGATATGGTGTCGACTGAAGCAAAGCAGACCGAGACTGTCATTGAAACAGAACCTGTGGTTCAAACCGAAACCGAGACTCAATCGGAAACGGACGGGGCACGGTTTGTATTGGATCTGTCAAAAAACCTGTCGGCGAGAGGCGACAGAATCGCTGAATTTGTTTGCCCCGAAAGCGGCTATGTAACGGCGCAGGGATGCTGCTTTGACGGAGAATGCTGGGTCGTTGCCTTCAACCGGTTTGACCAGAACGGGGAGGAATGTACGCTGCTGTGCAAGTACGACCCCGAGGGAAAACTGGTTGGAACGAGCGACGGGCCGCTCTATCTGGAGCACGCGAACAACATTTCCTATCTGCCGGAAGAGGAGGCTTATTATGTGACCTCCTGCCAGGGAACCATCCGGGAGTGCTGGGACGGATATTCCATCGTGGATAAAGACACCCTGGAGGTCCTGGAAAAAGGAACGCTTGATGCTCCTTTCTTTGCCATGGCCTATTGTCCCGAAAGGCAGGCTTATGCGTCAGGGCGCTGGAGCGGGGAAATCCTTGATTTTTGGGACAGACAACGGCACATTACCCTGACAAGAGACGTAAAGGTGTCGGGCACGCTCTCTCAGGGCGTGTTTGCAACACAGGATTATGTCTTTTTTGTCCGTTCTTCAAGGACCTTGCCGGTGAACGGAGTCGACGTCTATTTTCATCAGGAACTGCGGGTTTATGACTGGAACGGAGATTGGCTGACAGATATTCCCCTGGAATTGCAGGGGGACGCAGAATCCGAATCGGTCAACATCGTGGACGGGGAAATGTATGTGACCTCAAACCAGGGCGGCAGCGCTTTGCTGTATCGGGTTGTATTCACGGAATCGGAATGACAGGGGTGCTGTATGATCCGTTCAAGGGGGTAAGAAATGGAGTTTGAAACCGGGCGGTGATCCTCCGTCCATGGTCTGAGCGGATTGAGCGTCGGAATCCGCAGTCTTCCAAATGGGAGCAGGATGCCTACCCGGAGGCTTTTGCACGGGAGATGGCAAAACTGCAGGAGGACACCGAAGAGCCGGAAGAGGATTGAACCTTTCCGACAGGCCCGGGAAAGAACGGCAATAAGACAGAACCCCTTCCGGCGAATGACCAGAAGGGGCACGTTTTTTTCGGAGTCATCGCGCCGGCTGACCGGCATGCCCGGAACGAGGGTTGGATGCGCCCTGCAAATCGACATTTTTCTCAAATATTTTGCCTTTGTTTTCTTGTCAATCGTTTATAGTTATGCTATAATTTTTCAATAAATATAAATACTTAGGAGAACAGCCAGAATGGACTCTGCCGCCATGCCGAAAGTGAAAGACCGGGTGGATTTAAGCCCCTGGGCCTATGTCTGGAGAAGAGATGCCGAAGTGCAGGAAAAGCCTGAGGCATATTTTATTATCCGGCGCCTGAACCGTCAGGAAAAAATATACAGGACTCTTTTGCCGCAACTCGGATACGAACAGGCCAAGGCCATTTGCTACCGGCAGGACGACATTGTGACCGAACAGATTCCGTCTCCGTCCCAGCCGCTTCTGACCGGTATTCTGTGGGAAGGCGGATTGACGGATTACCGGGTTCAGCTGACATTCCCTGCGGAATGCCCGGCGCCGGATCCTGCGCAAATGGAAGTCCGCACATACCCGACGGCCTGGGGCTGGTTCGGCTGGTCCAACGACCGGATGATGGAACTGACCTCGGTTTCAAAGGACGGCAGAACCCTTACGTATACTCCGCCCGAAGGGACGATGGATTATGCGTATAACGCAAGGAGAAAAGCGCAAAGCGAATGCATTTGCGTGTTCGCTCCCGAAGGCGTTTGCGTTCCATCGCTCCATGTCATCGGGGATTCGCTCGGGTGCTGGGAAGAAGTGCGCGTCCGTGCTTTCTGGGGGCTGGACGGAAAATACGAAAATCTCGCTCCGACGGCCCTGACGCATGTGGCCTGGGTGGAAAAAGAGGAGCAGACGGGAGAGAGGGAACGGGTGTATACCTGCCTGTATTCTCCGGTCAGCCGGTACGGCAACGACAGCAGACTGACACTGGTCCTGGACCGCAGCGAAGGGCTGGGTGCAACGGTTCTTCTGCGGGATCTGAAAAACGGGCCGGTTTATGTGCCCGAAGTCGGCATGTTTTTCGCAACCGAGGAATCCGGAATGACGCCGGATGCCTACAGGAAAAAATGCGAAAAAGAGCAGTTGAAAACCATGCGGGAGCGCGTGCGGGAGCATGAGGAAGCCAAGTCCTGGGAGGAGTTGATGCGTCACGTTCGGCTGTGGCGCTGCCCGCCGGATGTGGACCTGGGAGAATTTCCGGATGCACCGGCTCCGAACGTACCGTTTTCGGTTCCGGACCGCCATCTTCAAATTATGTATGAACTGGCGGTGGAGCAGCTGCGCGGCCCGAATATGTGGGGCATGCTGGCGGCCGAGGTCGCCCGTCCCGCACTGGCGATGGAAATGGCCGGGCTGAAACCCGAGGCCGACAGGATTTATCAATACTTTCTGGATTCGCCCGGCGTGCGGGCGGACGGGGATTATACCGATCCCGCCGGCTCCTTTGAATGGGCAAAATCCATGCGGCACGATATGGGATACGCGCACGAAGGAACCCATTGCTCCACGGGGCGTATGCTGTTCTCCATGATGCAGAGATATTTGTTTTACCGTGACAGGGAATGGCTGGATGCCCGTATGGACCGCTTTAAAAAGGCGGCGGATTTCATCATCAAGGAAATTCGCTCTTACGGCTCGGAAATCCCCAATCGGGAAAAGCTTCGCTGCTACGGGCTGATGCCCCCGGTCATGTTCGGGGATTATGCGCTTCCTGCCAGCGACTGGCGCTGGTATATGTGCGACAACGCATATGCCCAGGTGGGCCTCTCCGCGTTTGCGGACGTGCTGAAGAAAATCGGAGACCCGCAGGCGGATTACTATTTGTCCGAGGCCGACCGGTACCGCCGGGACCTGATGCGGGCCATCCGGGAGGAAGGACTGTTCGCGCCTGTCCGCAGAAGCGGAGACGGAGCGTCCTATTCGTTCCTGCCCCGCATGCTGTACGCGGGCGGACTGCTGCATTACCGCGAAGAGACGAACATCCCGCAATTCGCGCTGGGAATCAACGACCTGTTCCAGGGAGCCCTGCCGCTGTCGGATCAGTACGGGGTACTGGATCCGAATGACAGGCGGATGGTCGGAACCCTGAACGCGATGGAGGATGCCGGCTTGCGCGAGTCCGTGCTGGCCCAGGAAAAACTGGCTCACCCGACGGCGAATGCCGCCATCCGCGAAGAGGAAGAACGGCTGCTGAAAGAGCGCGAGCAAAAAGGACAGTCCGACCGGTTTACCGAGGAACTTCGGTCGCCGGATCACTGGTTCTGGAATTATTTTTCCAATCTGCCCAAGATTTCGCACAATTCCAATGTGTATCTGCGGCAGGATGATATCCCGAACTTTTTGCATTATTTCTTCAACCATGCCATCGTGATGGTCGGGACCAACGGCAAAATGTGGGAGCATGCGCATCCGGACATTTACGCCGAGTGCCGGGACCCGGACAACGGAACGGCTGCATGGTTTGTGGAGAACTTCCGCAATATGCTTTTGACCGAGGAGTCCGGCGTGCTATGGATTGCGAAAGGGACACCCCGCGCCTGGCTGGAAGACGGCAAGTCGGTCGGGGTGGAAAAGGCCCCGTCCTATTTCGGGAACGTGACGTATACCATCACCTCTTTTGCAGCGCAGAACTATATGGATGTGAACATTTCCGTTCCGGATTTGCGCGAAGACCCGACCGTTCGCGTGCGGCTTCGTCATCCCGAAGGGAAAAAGATCCTGGACGTCAGTTTCGGGCATGTGCTGCCGGACGGGGAAACCATTGAAATATTGCATCCCGTAAGACAGATGCAGATCCGGGCCCATTACAGGGCCTGACAAGTAAGATCCAATCCGGAAGAAGGGAGGATGCAAGGATGGAACAGAAAAAGGACATGCGCGCCGAGGCTTCGCTGACGGACCGGACGGATGTGGAAACCGCCCCTCTGGAAGCCGAAGCGGGTGAGGCGCTGAGCGAAGAGGAAAAAGCATCTCTCCTTTCCGGGGGACGCCCGACCTGGCCGGTCTTCTGTACGGTCCTGCTTCTTGCCGTATTGTTTGTTTTTTCGGTGTGGCTGTTTTCGCTGATGTCCTGCCGGGTGGAGATTCCCGCCCCGGGCAGGGAGACCGAGCAGCAGACGCTCCAGATTGAGCGGGCTTCCTCCGAGTCGACGGCCGAACCGGTCTATCCGTACCGCACCGAAGCGAAAAAGGACACATACATTCCTTCCACGACCGACCGGACGCAAATCATTTCGGATGCCGGCATTGACGCGACCCGGGCTATTCTGGTGGATCTTTCGACCGGGGAAGTTCTGGCGTCCCGCAAGGCGGACGAGAGAATTTATCCGGCGTCCATGACCAAAGTGATGACCCTTCTGGTTCTGTGCGACCATATTCAGAATCCGGATGACCGGATTACCGTTCCCGGGGAGATTCCCGCTCTGATGAAGGAATTGGGCGCCTCCACTATGAATCTGGACGCGGGGGAAGTGGTCCCGGTTTCCACGCTTCTGTACGGCCTGGTCCTGAAATCCGGAGGTGACGCCGCAATTCTTCTGGCCCGATACGTGGCCGGAACCGAGGAAAACTTTGTCCGGCTGATGAACGACAAAGCCCGGGAACTCGGACTTACGCACACGCACTTCGTCAACTGCACCGGACTTCACGACGACGAGCATTATTCGACCTGCAGGGAAATGGCCGCGATTTTTGCCTATGCCTACGACAACGAGTTCTGCGCGTCTGTCCTGACCTCCGCCGAGAAAAAGGCCCCGTCGGTTTTCCAGGGGACCGAATTCAATTACTATTTCAAGGCCGGCTGGTATGAGAATTTCATCAACTACGGACTGTCTTTCAAGGCGGGCAATTGGGAAATCTTCGGCGGGAAAACCGGTTATACGGCCGATACGTACGATGAAAACGGAAATCTGATCAAGAATCATTGTCTGGGAACCTATGCCAAAGGGCCGGGGGACCGCGTGCTGCTGGCCGTGACGGCCGGCGGAACATCCGGTCAGATCAATCGCGCACTCGACGCGCAATACATTTATTCGAATTACGGGGGATAGGAGAATGAGTTATTCATTTTATACGGCAAGGGAAACAAAGCCGCAGGGGTGGCTTCGCCGCCAGCTGGAGATTCAGGCGCACGGGCTCTCGGGCCACTTGCACGAAATCTGGCCCGACATCCGGGACAGTGCCTGGATCGGCGGAAACCGCGACAGCTGGGAACGGGTTCCTTATTGGCTGGACGGGTTTGTTCCGCTGGCCTATGCGCTGGAGGATGAAAAACTGATTGCCGTCGCGAACCGGTACGTCAACGCAATCCTGGAAAGGCAGGAGGAAGACGGATGGATCTGTCCCTGCAAGCCGGAAGACCGCCCGTCGTATGACATGTGGGCGTATTCCCTGATTCTGAAAGTGCTGACGGTGTACGCGGACTGCACGGGGGACGACCGGATCGAGGATGTGCTCGGGAAGGCCATCGCCTGTTTCAGCCGGCACATCGACCGGTATCCTCTGTTTAACTGGGCCAAATTCAGATGGTATGAAGCGCTGGTCGCTGTAAGATGGCTGCAGAAGCGCCGTCCTTCGCCCGAACTGCTTGCCTTTGCGGACAAGATGCACGCGCAGGGCTTCGATTATGCCGCCTGCGTGCTCAGTCCCGACTGGCCAGAGAAAAAGCCCGTGCCGAAGTGGACCATGGAGTCCCACGGCGTCAACTCGGCCATGATGCTCAAAAGCGAGGATCTGTACCGGGAAATCAAGGGAGAGCCTGCAGACAAGGTCGGGGAGCGGATGTACCGGACGGTCATGCGTTACCACGGGACCTGCGCCGGACATTTCAATGCCGACGAGTGCTTTGCGGGAAAATCTCCGATCCAGGGTTCCGAACTCTGCCTGATAGCCGAGGAGATGTATTCGTTTGAAACCTTGTTTGAACTGTCCGAGGATCCGCGCTGGCTTGACCGCCTGGAGCGGCTGGCGTTCAACAGCCTGCCGGCCACGCTTTCGGCCGATATGTGGACCCATCAGTACGACCAGACCATCAATCAGTCGGCCTGCGTCCGGCAGGGAACGGCCCGCGTGTTCCTGACCAACATAGGAGAGTCCGGCCTGTTCGGACTGGAACCCGGATACGGATGCTGCACGGCCAACTTCAACCAGGCCTTCCCGAAGTTTGCCCTGTCCGCTTTCTGCCATAAGAAGAGCGGGGAACGCGAGGAAATTCTCTCCTCGGTTCCGGTTCCCTCCGAACTGAACACCCGGGTGGACGGCGTGCCGGTCCGGATTTCACTGCAGACCCAATATCCTTTCCGGGATGAGCTGGTTTATACCATCAGCGCCGAAAAGAAAGTATCGTTCGATTTCTCAGTCCGGATTCCTCTCTTTGCCGAATCGGCGACCGTCGAGGCGAACGGAAAGACGCGCACCGTCCTTCCGGGACGCAAGGTGACGCTGGGCCGTACGTTCAAGGGGACGACCACCATCCGGATTGTGCTGCAGGAGAAGGCGCAGATGCGGCTTTCGCCCGACGGAATGTACCATGTGGAGCGCGGCGCGCTTCTGTTCTCGGTTCCGGTCAAGGCCAGCCGGGTCATGCACGAGTTTGTAAGGGACGGCGTGGAACGCAAATATCCGTATTGCGATTACGAGCTGTTCCCGGTTTCGTATTGGAATTACGCATTCACCGGGCTGGAGGAGGAGATTCCGCCGGACCGGATCCGGTTCAACGAAGTGGGGGAGTATCCGTTTTCTCCCGATACGCCGCCGGTGCAGATTGAGATGACTCTGGCAAGGGTCTCGTGGGGCACGGCGCCCGGGTCTTCGTTCCAGTGTGCCGCCAAACCTTCGGATCTGCGCCAGATTGAAAAGGACACGCATACCATTCTGCTGCAGCCCTACGGCTGTACGGATTTGCGTATGACCGATTTGCCGATTGTGAGGGGGATTCATCCGGATGCCAGATAAGTATCCTGACCTGAAAACAAGAATTCCGAATTCGGTCCGGCAGGTTTGCCTCAGACTGAAGGAGGAAGGATACCGGGTCTATCTTGTGGGAGGATGCGTACGGGACACGCTCCTGGGGCTCTCCCCGCACGACTGGGACCTGACGACCGATGCCACAGCCGAGCAGATGCGCGGGGTGCTTTCGGATTACAGAACGGTCGACACCGGAATCCGGCACGGAACGCTGACCTGCCTTTCGGACGGTATGCCGGTTGAGATTACCACCTATCGGTCTTCTCGGGGCAAGACGGTTCCGCTTCGCCTGGAGGACGACCTGGTCTGCCGGGATCTGACCGTCAATGCCATTGCCTACAGCGAAGAAGAGGGATTCATCGATCCGACCGGAGGCCTTGCGGATCTGGAACGCCGGATCCTGCGGGCTCCCGGCAATCCGTCCGACCGGTTTGACGAGGACGGGCTCCGCGTCCTGCGCGTGGCCAGGTTTGCGGCCCAAACGGGTTTTGCCATCGAGGAGAAGACGTACCGGGAAGCCGTGCGTTGCGCCCCTTATCTGAAGCAGATTGCGGCCGAGAGAATCTTTGCCGAGTTTTCCAAAACCATCCTGGGCGATTCGTTCGAACAGGTGGCGAACCGTTTCGGGGCATTGTGGTCCCTGATTGTGCCGGGGTCGTTCCTTGCGCTGCAGACCGCTGCCTGCGCGCAGGCGGTTTCCCATGCGCCGAAAAATCTGCCGGTCCGGCTGGCGCTTGTCCTGCAGGACGGTGTGCGGGGTTATCCCGTTCCGCCTTTTTCGCCCGGCGCATTGATGAAACAGCTGCGGCTGGACCATGTGACTTCGGGCCGCGTCAAGAAAATCATCGGATTCCCCTATGCTGACCTTCGGGCGCAGAAGGAGTGCATCCATCATCTGATTCTCGACCAGGGACCGGATGTGTTCCTGGACGCGGTGGCGTATCAATACGCCCAGGGGTTCTCTGCGCGGGACCGCAAGGACCGGGCGCTGGACAATCTGGAACAGCGCAGGGACGCCATTCTCCAATGCTACGGGGAACTGAAGAGCGAGGGCGCGGTGTTCTCCCTTTCGGACCTGGCGGTGAACGGGCTGGACCTTATGGCCTCCGGCTTTGCCGCAGGACCTGCCATCGGGGACATGCTGGGCACCCTTGCGCATGCGGTGGCCGACCGGCGGGTTCCCAATGAAAAGCAGGCGCTTCTTTCCTATGCGGCAAGCCTTGGAACCAAGGAAAAAGAATAAAGAATAGATTTAAGGAAAAGACAGATAAAAGATGATAAAACGTTTAGCCCGATGCATTCGGGATTACAAGAAAGAGACCATTCTGACGCCTCTGCTGATCATCGGAGAGGTGCTGATGGAATGCATCATTCCCTTTTTGACTGCCAAGCTTGTGAATGAAATCAAGGGCGGGTGCGATCTGAAAATCATTGTCCGGTACGGATTGATTCTGGTTGCCATGGCGGTGGCTTCGCTGTTCTTCGGCGCGGCCGCGGGTTCGACCTGCGCCAAAGCCTCCACCGGATTCGCGAAGAACATCCGGCACGATTTGTTTCATTCGATTCAGGGGTTCTCCTTTGAAAACATTGACAAATTCTCCACCTCTTCGCTGGTGACCCGTATGACCACCGACGTGTCCAACGTACAGCTGGCCTTCATGATGATCATCCGTTTGGCCATCCGCTGCCCTCTGATGTTCATTTTCTCCATTACGATGGCCTTCATCATGGGCGGAAAACTGGCCTTGATGTTCGTGTTGGTCATTCCCATCCTGGCTTTTGCCCTGATCCTGATCGGCCGTCTTGCTTTGCCGATGTTCCGACGCATCTTCAAGAAGTATGATGCGATGAACGAATCGGTGGAGGAAAACATCCGCGGCATGCGGGTGGTGAAAGCCTTTGTCCGGGAAGACTATGAGAAGAACAAATTCCTCTCCACTTCGGAAGACGTGAGAAAGAATTTTACCAAGGCGGAGCGGATCATCGCGCTCAACCAGCCGGTCATGCAGCTTTGCCTGTATCTGAATATGGTCATTGTTATGATTTTCGGATCCAAAATGATCATCGAAAGCCAGGGAACCAGCCTGAACGTCGGTGAGTTTTCCACGATGCTGACCTACGGCTTCCAGATTCTGATGTCGCTGATGATGATTTCCATGATCTATGTCATGGTGACCATGTCCATCGAATCCGCCAAGCGGATTGTGGAAGTGCTCGACGAGAAGTCCACGCTGACCAATCCGGAGAATCCGGTCATGGAAGTGCGTGACGGTTCGGTCTCGTTTTGCGACGTGCAGTTCAAATACGCGTCCCGGGCTGAGCGGTTCGCCCTGCAGGACGTCAATCTGGAGATTGCCTCGGGGCAGACGATCGGAATCATGGGTGTGACCGGTTCTTCCAAATCGACCCTGGTCCAGTTGATTCCGAGATTGTACGACGTCACGACGGGGTCGGTCCGGGTCGGCGGAGTGGACGTCCGCGATTACGACATGGAGGTGCTCCGCAACGAAGTGGCCATGGTTTTGCAGAAGAACGAACTGTTCTCCGGAACCATCCGGGATAATTTGCGCTGGGGCAATCCCAACGCCACCGACGAGGATATGGAGTACGTTTGCAAACTGGCGCAGGCGGATGAGTTCATCCGGACTTTCCCGGACGGTTACGACACCTGGATTGAGCAGGGAGGAACCAACGTCTCGGGCGGCCAGAGGCAGCGTCTTTGCATTGCCCGCGCGCTTCTGAAGAAACCCAAGATCCTGATCCTGGATGACTCGACCTCTGCGGTGGATACAAGGACAGACGCCAAGATTCAGGCGGGGCTCAAGACCTATCTGCCTGAGGCAACCAAGATTATCATCGCGCAGCGGATCTCTTCGGTCCGGCACGCGGACCTGATTCTTCTGATGGACGGCGGCCGCATCGTGGCCCGGGGTACGCACGAGGAACTGTACGCAACCCGGCCGGATTACCGTGAGACCTACGAGATTCAGAATCATACGTCTGAGGAAGGGGGTGCGCAGGCATGAGTCAGAATGCAAAAGGACCGAAAAAAGCCAAGGGCACCCTGAAACTTTTGGGCCGCGTATTGCGGTATTTGTTCCGGTTCTATCCGGTGATGACCCCGCTTGTGATGCTGTGCATCCTGTTCTCGGCGGTCGTCAGCGCCATTCCCGCCGTTTTCATGCAGCAGGTTCTGGAGGAAGTGAGTCTGTTTATGGAAACAGGCGACTGGACGGCTGCGAAGGATGTCATCCTTCCCAAGACTTTCCTTTTGGCTTCCTTCTATATTCTCTCCATTCTTTCCAACGTGACGTACACCCAGATGGCGGCGGTTGTTACGCAGGGATTTCTGCATAAGCTCCGGGTGAAGATGTTCACCGGTATGGAAGATTTGCCGATTTCCTATTTCGATCAGCGCCGTCACGGGGACATCATGAGTCTGTACACCAACGACGTGGACGCGCTCCGTCAGCTGATCGGCAACGCTCTGCCTACGATTCTGAGTGCCATTACGGTTTCGCTAACGGTCTTCATTGTCATGCTGTATTTCAGCGTGTGGATGACGCTGGTTGTCGTCGTGGGCGTAATCGGGGTTCTGGTTGTGACCAAGGTCGTCGGAGGACGTTCGGCCCGGTTCTTTATCCGGCAGCAGAAATCAATCGGCAAGGCCGAAGGTTTTGTGCAGGAAATGATGAACGGGCAGAAGGTCATCAAGGTCTTCTGTCACGAGGAAAAGAGTGAGGCGGATTACGAAAAGGTGAACGATGAGCTGTACCAGGATTCGTATCAGGCCAACCGGTTTGCCAATATGCTGATGCCGATCCTGGGCAATATCCGGAATATCCTGTATGTGTTTGTGGCCTTTTTCGGGGGACTGTTCCTGGTTACGAACGCAGAGAATGCCTCTCTTTCCGGACTTGCGTTCGGCATCGATATCGTGGTTCCGTTTCTGAACATGACCCAGCAGTTTACGGGGAACATCAGCCAGGTGTCCGGCCAGATCAACTCGATCGTCATGGCGGCAGCCGGCGCGGCGCGAATCTTTTCTCTGCTGGACGAGCAGCCCGAGACAGACGACGGATACGTCAAGTTGGTGAATGTCCGCAAGGAAGCGGACGGCACGCTGGTGGAGTGTGAGGAGCATACGGGCAACTGGGCCTGGAAGCATCCGCATTCGGCTGACGGAACGATTACCTATGAAGAACTCCGGGGCGACGTCCGCCTGACGGATGTCGATTTTTCGTATGTGCCGGGCAAGCCGGTGCTGCGTGACATTACGGTGTATGCCAAACCGGGTCAGAAAGTGGCGTTTGTCGGCGCGACGGGCGCGGGCAAGACCACCATCACGAACCTGATCAACCGGTTTTACGACATCGAGGACGGAAAAATCCGTTACGACGGAATCAACATCAACAAGATCAAGCGGGACGACCTTCGCCGGTCCATCGGCATCGTTCTGCAGGACACCAACCTGTTTACCGGAACGGTCCTGGAAAACATCCGGTATGGCCGGCTGGAAGCGACCGACGAGGAATGTTATGCGGCGGCACGGCTGACCGGAGCGGAGGATTTCATCCTGCGTCTGCCGGACGGTTACGCCACCCAGCTGACGGGCAACGGCGCCAACCTGTCTCAGGGACAGCGGCAGCTGCTGGCCATTTCCAGGGCGGCGGTGGCCGATCCTCCGGTGCTGATCATGGACGAGGCGACCTCCTCCATTGACACAAGGACCGAAATCATCGTCTCCCGGGGCATGGATTCGCTCATGGAGGGCCGGACCGTGTTCGTCATCGCGCACCGTCTGTCCACCGTACAGAATGCGGACGTAATCATGGTGATGGATCACGGACAGATCATCGAGCGGGGTACGCACGACGATCTGATCGCTCAGCACGGGGTCTACTATCAGTTGTATACCGGCGCGTTCGAACTCGAATGAACAAACCAAAAATCAAACCGGCGCATCTTCAGGGTGCGCCGGATTTGCAAATTCAAGGACTTCGATTTTTCACAAAACCTTGTTTTATGATAAAAAAAGGTGGTTTAACTGAAAAAAGTGAATAATCCGATTAAAAAACTTGCACCAAAGAATTGACATGAAAAAAAGCATATGCTATAATTTTCGCGAGTTGAAGCAAGAGGATTCTTGCAAATTCCAAACGATGAGGTAAAGACCATGAGCATGAAGAATGAATACCTTTTGTCCGTGATGGAGAAAGTGAAGCAGAGAAATCCGGGAGAACCTGAATTCCATCAGGCTGTATACGAGGTTCTGGAGTCGCTGGAACCGGTCGTGGCGAAGCATCCCGAATATGAGAAAATGGGCGTGATCGACGAGCTGGTCGAGCCCGAAAGAATCATTAAATTCCGCGTTCCGTGGGTGGATGACAACGGAAAAGTTCAGGTGAACCGCGGCTTCCGTATTCAGTTCAACAGCGCCATCGGTCCGTACAAGGGCGGTTTGCGTTTCCATCCGTCCGTTTACGAAGGCATCATCAAATTCCTCGGGTTTGAGCAGATCTTCAAGAACTCCCTGACCGGTCTGCCGATCGGCGGCGGCAAGGGCGGTTCCGACTTTGACCCGAAAGGCAAATCCGACATGGAAGTCATGCGGTTCTGCCAGAGCTTTATGACCGAGCTGTCCAAGTACATCGGCGCGGACACCGACGTTCCGGCCGGCGATATCGGCGTAGGGGCCCGTGAGATCGGCTATCTGTTCGGACAGTACAAGAGACTCCGCAACGAATTCACCGGCGTTCTGACCGGGAAGGGCATTCCTTACGGCGGATCGCTCGCCAGAAAAGAAGCGACCGGTTTCGGTCTTTGCTATTTCGCCGACGCCATGCTCAAGGATCACGGCGATTCCTTCAAGGGAAAGACCGTTGTGGTATCCGGATCCGGCAACGTGGCGATCTATGCCAACCAGAAGGCGACGACTCTGGGTGCCAAGGTGGTGGCAATGTCGGATTCCAACGGATATGTATACGATCCGGACGGCATTGACCTGGATGCAATCAAGCTGATCAAGGAAGTGCGCCGCGGCCGTATCAAGGAATATGTGGCGGATCATCCGAAGGCAGAATATCATGAGGGTTGCTCGGGCATCTGGACCGTGAAGTGCGATATCGCGCTTCCGTGCGCTACGCAGAATGAAATCAACGAGGAAAGCGCCAAGATTCTGGTCAAGAACGGCGTCAAAGCCGTGGCGGAGGGTGCGAATATGCCTTCTACGCCCGAGGCAATCGCAACGTTTCAGAAGGCCGGTGTCCTGTTTGCTCCCGCGAAGGCTTCCAATGCCGGCGGTGTGGCAACCTCCGCGCTTGAAATGAGTCAGAACTCACAGCGGTTGAGCTGGACGTTCGAAGAAGTTGATTCGAAACTGCATGGCATTATGGAAAACATCTATAAGAATGCAGCTCAAGCGGCGAAAGATTACGGCATGGAGGGCAATCTGGTGGCCGGTGCGAACATCGCGGGCTTCCTGAAAGTTGCCAATGCTATGCTGGCGCACGGAGTCGTCTGAACCGTACCATATTACAAAAGCACTCCCGTCCGAGTTGGGCGGGAGTGCTTTTGTAATATGTTGGTGTAAAAATCGAACTGGTTTTGCTATTTCTGATAATAGACGACATCACCAGTATCGGTGTATCCGGCAAAGACGCCGCCGGCACTGAAAGTGTAGCGGAGAACTGCGCAATTACCGTTAATCATATATGAACTTGTCGCAGGGGAATAGAATGCTGAAGTAATGCTTTCAACAGTCCATTCTAACTGGCCGGAGGTGTTGAGGGATAAATGACCGCCCCATGAACCTTCTACCGCGTAAAATGTATTTGGAGTGCCTTCTTCCGGATCGCAAACAAGCAGCATTGCTGTGTAGTTATCCCGGACGATCGGGGTCAGTTCTTCGCTGGAAATCTCAAACAACCGATCTGAATTCGCTAATATGTAATCTAGGATTTTAGGCATTTCACGCAGTCTTCCAAATTTTTCTTCCTGCGCAGGAACTGCGTATGCGGAAAGGTAAATCCGACCTTCAAATTCGATCATGTCTGTAATATAGTAATCACAGTCGTCTTCCGTATAGGAGAAAACGTCGGACAAGTTGCCCTCCAGGTCCATTTTGCACAGAACTGCTGTTTCTTTGGATAGCGAATTCCAAAGCTGAATGATATAACCATCTTCCAGTTTGGCAGCATTCCGAATCCCATACGATTCGCCGATTTCTGCTTTATGGGAACTGAGTTCTTTTCCGTCAGTGCCATAATCACTTAGGCAAATGGATTTGGAATCAATTTGGCTGATCACTGTCCATGTGTTATTATCATTGGTCAGTACGGTGGCGATTCGGTCCCATTCGGAACTGTGGTCAAGCTGGTGTTGCCATTTCATTTTCCCGTCTTTATTATCAACGAGGGCAATCCAGTCATGTTTTGTATAAGCTTCAGCTTCTCCCCAGCAAAGAACCGCTTCTTTTGTATACGTGCAGCCATGGATATAATTATTTTTGAATTCAGTGCTCCACAGTTTTTCTCCGTTTTGATAGCACTCCAATATACCGGTTACCGATGCCTCGGAGTTGCTCTCATTACGATTGTAAATGTGGTAACTGATTCCATCTTGTGTGATCGTATTCATCCAGACAGTCTTATCCAAAAGAGTCGCGAGCTCTTCCGGTGTCGGTTCGCGCTGCCGGATTTCCCAACCGGAAACGGTTTTCTGTAATAATAGTTTCGCAATTTTTGGTACCATATTTTCCGGGTCTACGCCCAGAAAATGGTCTGTTTAATCACACATAATTCTCGTTTACTTCGGGTTTTGGCCTTAAAAAATACCATTTTCCCTCATAAAATAATTGCAATTA
>JAFTBN010000008.1 GCA_017455185.1 Clostridia bacterium | reverse complement strand
GCGAGAGGGTGACGTTGACCGTCGTATCCTCTTTGACCAGTCCCGCGCCGCGGCATCTCTCGCAAGGCGTCGAGATGATCTTCCCTTTGCCCCTGCAGGCGTCGCATGCGCCCACACTCTCCACGTAGCCGAACAAACTCTGACGGCGGGTTTTAACCCGGCCGGTTCCGTGGCATTTGGAGCAGGTCCTGATGTCGGTTCCCGGTTTGGCGCCGCTGCCCGAGCAGTTCTTGCAGACGCAAAGACGCTGGTAGCGGATTTCCTTTTGCGTACCGAACACCAATTCCTCGAGCGTAATCGTCATAGTGGCGTGGATATCCTCCCCGCTCGCATTGCGCTCACGCTGGCCCTGCGAACCGAATCCGCCGGTAAACATATTCAATATATCGTCGAAGTTGAATCCGCCTTCAAATCCGCCGAATCCGCCCGGGCCGCCCGGGCCGTTCGGGCCTCCGCCCTGCGTCTGATCGAACGCGGCATGACCGTACTGATCGTACAGCTGCTTTTTCTCGGGATCTGACAAAACGGCATATGCCTCGTTGATCTCCTTGAAATGTTCTTCGGCTTCCTTGTCGCCGGGATGCAAATCCGGATGATACTTCTTGGCCATTTCATGGAAGGCTTTTTTGATGGAGGCCGCATCCGCGCCCTTCTTCAATCCCAATACTTCGTAATAATCTCTCTTCTCTGCCATATTTTTACCTTCCGCGAAGATTCTTCATGACTGCGTACGGGGAAAGCGCCTTGACGCTTTCCCCATCCTCATCGCACGCAAAACCCTCATTACAGATTTGCGTTGTAATTGTTGTCTCCGTTTGAGCCGTCAGCACCGGGGTCGGCATTGCCGCCCTGCGGGCCCTGAGGTCCCTGTGCATCCGGTCCGTTGTTCGGAGCGGCTTCTTTATAGATCCGTTCCATAACCGGATAGAACGCCTTGTTGAGCGCTTCGGTGTCGGCCTTGATGGCTTCGGTGTCATTGGTAGCCAGGGTTGCACGGAGTTTGTCCATGGCTTCCTTGACCGTCTTCTTTTCGTCCTCGGTGACCTTGTCACCCTGCTCTTCCAGTGCCTTCTCGACCTGGAACAGAGTGGAGTCGCCCTGATTCTTGACGTCCGCCGCCTCTTTGGCCTTCTTATCCTGTTCGGCGTACTGCTCGGCTTCCTTGACCGCCTTGTCGATTTCTTCCTGGGTCATATGCGTGGAGGAAGTAATGGTGACGTGCTGCTCTTTGCCGGTTGCCAGGTCCTTGGCGGATACGTTGACGATGCCGTTGGAGTCGATGTCGAACTTGACTTCGATCTGCGGAACGCCGCGGCGGGCCGGAGCGATTCCGTCCAGACGGAAGTTGCCCAGGGTTGTGTTGTAAGCGGCCATTTCGCGCTCGCCCTGCAGGACGTGTACGTCAACGGCGGTCTGGTTGTCCGCAGCGGTCGAGAAAATCTGGCTCTTGGTTACCGGAATCTTCTCGTTGCGGTTGATGATACGGGTAAATACGCCGCCCATGGTCTCGATGCCCAGGGACAGAGGCGTTACGTCGACCAGCACGATGCTGTTGTTGACGTCTCCGCCGAGCACGCCGCCCTGGATGGCCGCGCCGATGGCTACGCACTCATCCGGGTTGATGCCCTTGAACGGATCTTTGCCCAGGAACTTGCGGACGGCGTCCTGCACGGCCGGAATACGGGAAGAACCGCCGACGAGCAGAATCTTGTCGATATCGGAGACGTTCAGGCCGGCGTCCTTGAGCACCTGACGGGTCGGGGCCATGGTGGCCTCTACCAGATCGGCGGTCATCCGGTCGAACTCGGCACGGGTCAGGGTTGCCTCGAAATGAAGCGGTCCGTTCTGGGTTGCCGTAATGAAAGGCAGATTGATTTCGGTCTGGGTCATGCCGGACAGCTCGATCTTGGCCTTCTCTGCCGCTTCCTTCAGACGCTGCATGGTCATCTTGTCCTTGCGCAGGTCGATTCCGTTTTCCCTCTGGAATTTGTCGGCCATCCAGTCGATGACCTTCTTGTCGAAGTCGTCGCCGCCCAGATGGTTGTTGCCGGCGGTTGCGAGAACCTCGAACACGCCGCTGTCGATTTCAAGCAGGGATACGTCGAATGTACCGCCGCCCAGGTCGAAGACCAGGATCTTCTGGTTGTCTTCCTTGTCGATGCCGTAAGCCAGTGCGGCTGCCGTCGGCTCGTTGATGATCCGCTTGACGTCAAGGCCTGCGATCTTGCCCGCATCCTTGGTCGCCTGACGCTGTGCGTCGGTGAAGTAAGCCGGAACCGTGATGACGGCCTCGGTGACGGTCTGGCCCAGATAAGCCTCTGCGTCCGACTTCAGTTTCTGCAGGATCATCGCAGAGATTTCCTGAGGAGTGTATGCATGTCCGTCGACCGAGCGCTTGTAGGCAGAGCCCATCTCCCGCTTGATGGAGATAAACGTACGGTCCGGGTTGGTGATGGCCTGCCGCTTGGCGGACTGGCCGACCAGACGTTCGGTGCTGTTCTTGGGGAACGCCACAACCGAAGGTGTGGTGCGCGCGCCTTCCGGATTCGGAATGACGATCGGTTCGTTGCCTTCATACACGGCAACGCAGGAGTTGGTTGTACCTAAATCTATACCAATAATTTTTCCCATGATAATTCCCTCCTTATGGGTAAACTATAATTTACAAATGTATGCAATCAGTTCGCGATCTGCACCATGGCAGGGCGGATGATTCTGGTTCCGACGCGATACCCTTTCTGGTAAATCGCGGCAATGACGTTCTCTCCGAAGTCCTCGCTTTCGATGTGCGCCACCGCGTTGTGCCATTCGGGATTGAACGGCTCGCCCGGCGCGCCGACTTCGTGCACGTCGTATTTCTCCATTACGGCGCGGAAAGCGGTCAGCGTCATCTGCACGCCCTTGGCCACGTCTCCGGCGTCGGTATAGGCAGCGGCCCGTTCCAGGTTGTCCAGAATCGGCAGAAGCTGCGAGAAAATCTCGCCGACGGTTTCGTCGTGCACGGCTTCCTTTTCCTTTTGCGTCCGCTTTTTGTAATTGTCGAATTCGGCAAGCAGCCGGTCCAGTTTCTCCTGGCCCGCCTGCAGCATTTCGTCCCGCTTCTGAACCTTTCCTTCGGCTCCCAGCAAAGACGCTTCCAGTTCCCGGATCCGTTTGTCCTTTTCCTTTTCCCGCATCTTGCGGTCCCGGGACTTTTCCTGTCCCTCCTTGGATGAATCTGTCCGGGGCTCGGGGGCCGTCTTTTGTTCGGGCTCCTTCACTTCCTCTTCCTGTTCCTGCGCTGTCTTCTTCTCTTCTTCATCCATGATTGGTATCCCCTTTATCTTCTATTTTCCGTTCATCCAGTTTCCGGTCATCCAGCAATTCGGACACATTTCCGGTCACCGCCTCCAGAAGCGCCAGGACCCTGGCATAATCCATTCGGAGCGGCCCGATGACCCCGATGGCACCCACGGTCTTCCCGTTCCGGACCACCGGTTTGAACACAAGGGAGGAATTCTCCATCACCTTGACTTCGCTTTCCGAACCGATGACGATGTTGTGCTGATCCCGTCCGGCTTCGGACACCAGATTGACGATTTCCTCTTTCTCCTCGATGGTCCCGATCAGACGCTTGAGGCTTTCCATATCCTTGTATTCGGGATACTCGAGCAAGCGGTCCATTCCGGCCACCTGCATCTCGCCCTGGTCCAGCACGCTCATCGTGTCGTACACCACTTTCATCACCGGGCTGACCAGTTCGGAATAGGGAGCAAACTCGGTTTCCAGACTCATCATCAGGGGCAGATTGATTTCCTGCGCGCTCTTACCAGCAAGATGGGTGTTCAGGCTGTCCGCGACCTGCCCGACAAACGCGCGGGTCAGCGAACGGGTCGTGGTGATGTTCTTGGTCTTCACCACATCCCCCGAAGTGACAAGCACCAGGATGAAATGATATTCGTCGATGAAAATGGTCTCGAACCGGTTGATGGTTACAAGGGTTTCACGGGGCTTGACCGCAATCGCGGTGTAGTTGGTCAGATGAGAGGCCACCTTGGAGGCCATGTTCATGATCTGGTCCAGCTCGGACACCTTGCTGCGCATCATCTGGTGAATCTGCTCCACTTCCTTGGCGGTTACGGAGTAATCCTCAATCAGGGAGTCCACGTAAAACCGGTAGCCAAGCTCGCTGGGAATCCTTCCGGCACTCGTATGAGGCTGTTCCAGATACCCCATATCCTCCAGTTCGGCCATCTCGTTGCGGATGGTGGCAGACGAACACTCGATCTGCTTGTTTTCGGTCAGATACTTGGAACCGACGGGTTCGCCGTTCGCAATGTGCGATTCGATGATTGCTTTTAAAATCTTCTTTTTCCGCTCGGTCAATACGCCCGGATCTTTTGCCATTCCCGCTGTCCTCCGTTCTCCGTGTACCGGTCTCGGATTAGCACTCAAAGGTCTCAAGTGCTAACCTTTGGCTATACTATACCCCTTTCGTTTTGGTTTGTCAAGGGTTTCCTGAAAAAATTTTTGACTTTTTTTGACTTTTTCTTTGCCGAGTGCTAAAGACGCCGCCGGATGGCACGCCGTAAGGCACGCCGGAAAGCACACCGGAAGGCAAAAGAAAAGGCGGGCATGCAAACCCGCCTTGCTTTCTTTGGTTTCGATCAGCTGTTGAGCAGTCTCCAGATGGAACCGTCGGTAATGATTTTAATCAAATCAACCAGCCAAACGATAAAGCTGCCGATAACGGTGAAAATCAGAATGATGCGAACCACACCCGCTACAATCTTGCCTTCCATGAAACGGACGATAATACCGAGAATGGGGCCGACGAAAATCGCCAAAAGGATGTTTACGATTTTACTGTCTATACCAAAATAATCTTTGCTTCCTGCCATGATGGTGGAACCTCCCTTCGAAGTTGGTACTATTATACCGCAGCAAAACGCATTTGTAAAGTATCTTTTTGCTTTTTCACAGAAAGAGTCCTGTACCGAAATGGAAAAGATACTATCTCTCCCCTGTTCCGGATCCGGGCACCCCGGTCTATCTGCGGTGCACCAGGTTCTGCAGCCCCTGACGGAGCGCCGCGGACAGTTCGGCTGTTTCCTCTTTGGTGTTGTACCGACCGAAACTGATCCGCAGGGTGCTGTCCGCCGCCTTTTCGTCCAGGCCGAAGGCAAGCAGCGCGCGGCTGGGTTCCTTCTTTTTGGCCGAACAGGCCGAGCCGGCCGAGACACAGATGCCCCGGGAGGAAAGATAGTGGAGCATGGTTTCGCTCCGCACACCCGGCACTTCGAGCGATACGATATGAGGCGCGGAGGTCCCGGCGGATTCGTGGAACACGATTCCGCTCCCTTCCAGGGATTCTTTGAGTGTCCTTTTCAGGTCTTCAAAGTGAACTGCGTCCTTTTCGCGGCACAGGGTCATCACCCGGGCGGCCGCTCCGAATCCCACAATACCGGGCAGGTTCTCGGTTCCCGAACGCAGGCCGTATTCCTGTCCCCCTCCCTGCACCAGCGGAACAAGTTGCTTCCTTTTCATAATATCTGCCCCTACATAGAGCGCTCCGACACCCTTGGGACCGTGAATCTTATGGGCCGAAACCGTGACCAGATCCAGTCCCTGACGCGCAGGGCGGATGTCCAGTTTTCCATAGGCCTGCACCGCGTCGCAGTGCACGAGTATCCCGGGGTCGTATTCCTTGGCCATCCGGGCTATCTCCGGCACGTCGTACACGCACCCGGTTTCGTTGTTGACCGCCATCATGGAAAGAAGGAACACGTCGCCCGCCTCCAGTTCTTTCCGGATGGCATCCCTGTCCAGTATCCCGCGTCTTGTCCCGATGCGGACGACCCGGAATCCTTCCTTTTCGAGCTGACGCAGGCTGTTCTCCACCGAAGGATGCTCCCCGTCGGTCGTGAGAATGGTCTTTTTCGGGTAACGGGTCTTGGCGCGGCAAACGCCGAAAAGAGCCAGATTGGTCGCTTCGCTTCCGCTTCCGCAGAAAACCAGAAGACTTTTATCCGCGTTTCCCAGTCCCAGGCTTGTCCGGACTTCCCCCCTCGCCTTTTGCAAAAGAGTGAAAGCCTCAAGTCCGCGGGCATGCAGAGAGGACGGATTGCCATAGCAGTCCATGGCCTGCTCGATGGCCAGACGGGCCTCGGGACAGAGAGGAGTCGTCGCGCTGTTATCCAGATAAATCATCTCAATACCCCAGTTGAACCGCCTGGCGGATCTGCTCGACCTGACTCAGATGCGAATCGAAAAGAGCCTCGGTCGAGGTATAGGTCAGGACGTAGAACATGGTGGCATAGGATGCTACATATTGCAGATAGTGGTATTCCACCCCGTCCACCGTTGCCTTGTATTCATACCGGTTGGCTACCCGGCCTCCCATCTTGATGGTCCAGCTGTCCGAAGTATCCGTGTCGTGATGGAACTCGGTCTTGCTTACAAGCGTATAGCCCGGAAGCGAGGCGGCATAAGATTTTTCGCACAGGGCGAAATATTCCGGGATGGACATGGAGTCCTCGTCCGGCATATAGGGGATCATGGAAACGCTGGAGCGGTCCGCATCCGACACGTACGAAAGCGCCACGCCGTTCTGCGAGGCAATCCGCCAGTCCGAAGGAACGAAAAGACGGAAGGCGCCGCGGTCGAACGAGGCCAGTTTCATCCCGTCGGGAGCGGCAACGTCCGAGGGGATCGTAAAGATTTCGTCGGACTTGTACGGAACCGTCATAAAGCGGAAGTCGTTGACAATGCTGTCCCGGTCGTCGCTGTAACCGTCGTAATTCTCCTGTGTAAAGGCAAAGAGCATCCGGTACAGGACCCCTTCGTGGGAAAGAATCAGGTCGGTGTATTTGCACGGAGTTTCCATATACGTAAAGGTATACAGATAGGCCTTTGCCGTTTCCCCGCCCAGCGTCACCTCGGATTCGTTGACCAGTTCATAATCCGGGAAACGGGCCTCCATGGCCTCCAGCACATGGGCGCCGTAGTCTTCCGGCTCGGTGTACCCGCTCTTCTCTACGGGCATGAAGGAAACCCGGCAGATGTCATTGTTGGAAAAATAGCCGCCGGATGTACCGCTGTTGGTATTGGAAGTCCAGGTACGCGGAATGTACAGGCGGTAAAGCGCCCCGTCCAGCGTCGCAATCTGCATTCCCTGGGGCACGTCCTCCTGCTCTCCGCAGGAGCAAAGGACCGGCATCAGGATTGCGCAAAGAAGCAGCAGGGCCAGAACGGCCTTTCCTGCGCCCCGGGATTCCTTCCCCGTCCGGATTTTGTTCATGCTCATGCGTTCGTTCCTCCTATTTTGCAAAGGCCTGCATCCAGCAGAGCCTGCGCCGCACTCAGAATGCCGATTTTACCGGATTCATACGTCAGTCCGCCCTGAAGATAGGCCGTATAGGGCGGACGAAGCGGTCCGTCCGCGCTCAGTTCGATGGAAGAGCCCTGTGTGAAAGCCCCGGCTGCCATGATGACCCGGTCGGTATACCCGGGCATATCCCAGGGTTCCGGGGTGACATACGCATCCACGGGAGAGCCTGCCTGAATGCCCCGGCAAAGCGCGCAGAGCGCCTCAGGCGATCCGGTCCGGACGGCCAGGATGATGTCCGCTCTTCTCTCTTTCCATCCGGGTTCCACTTCCATACCCAACGCCTCGAACACGTACGCGGCGAAATGGGCGGTCTTCAGGGCCTGAGCAGTGGTATGGGGCGCGTAGAAAAGCCCCTTGTACAGCGACTTGTTGACCCCGAGCGTAGCCCCGACTTCCCCGCCGGTTCCGGGCGAGGTCAGGCGGTACGAGCAAAGCTCGACGGCGCGTTCCCGGCCGGCCAGATATCCTCCGGTCTCGGCCATGCCGCCGCCCGGATTTTTGATGAGCGAGCCGATGACCAGATCCGCTCCGTAGGCAGAAGGTTCCTTTTCCTCTACGAACTCTCCGTAGCAGTTGTCCACCACAACGTACAGTCCGGGATCCTTGGCCCTGGCAAACGCCACCAGTTCCCCGATTTCCGCCGAAGTCAGGGTGCGCCGGTTGAGATAACCCTTGGACCGCTGTACAAACAGCATGCGGACCTTTCGTCCGGGCTTGTCGATTTCGGCTTCCATTTTCGGAAAATCCAGTTTTCCGTCCTTTGTCAGTTCCACGCAGGCATATCCGACGCCGAAATCCTTCAGGGACCCGTCCCCGGGACGACCCGAAAGCCCGATGACCTGCTCCAGCGTATCATAAGGTTTGCCCGCCACCGAAAGCATGGTGTCGCCCGGCCGCAGAAGGCCGAACAATCCCACGGTCAGGGCCTGGGTTCCGTTGACAATCTGCGTGCGGACCAGCGCCTTTTCCGCGCCGAAAACGTCCGCAAAAATCAGGTCCAGTTTATCCCGTCCCAGATCGTCGTACCCGTATCCGCTGGTCGGGTTGAAGCAGGCGTCGCTTACCTTGTGCCGGGCAAACGCCTCCAGAATCCTCTTGGTATGCAAAAACGAAATCCGGTCGATTTCGTCAAACCGTTCCTTCAGGTCCGCCTCGGCCGCATCGCCCAGGCGAAGCAATGAATCCTCAAAATCCATCTGTCTTTATCCGTCCTGTCCGCCCCCTCCGGGGGCATCATTGAAGAGAACGCACCAAATCCTTGAAATGCCGTCCTCTTTCCTCAAAATTCGAAAACACATCGAAACTGGTGCACGCCGGAGACAATAGAACCGTATCCCCGGGCTTGGCCAGCGAAGCCGCCAGGCGCACTGCCGCGTCAAACTCCGACTCGACGTATACGGGCACTTTTGCGCCCGCCCGTACAAGAGCCTCCTGAATCAGGCCCCTGGCCTGACCCGTGAGCACAACGGCTGAAGCCTGCCGGTCCAGTGCCAGAGCCAGCGAATCAAAGGGCACGTGCTTGTCCTGTCCGCCGCACAAAACAATCGGCCGGCGGTTCAGGGCCTTCAGAGCCGCCTCGGTTCTGGAGGGACTGGAGTCAATGGAGGAGTTAAAATAATCCACTCCGGCGCGATTGCATACGAATTCCAGCCGATGCTCCACCCCGGGAAACGTTTTGGCTACCTTCTCCCAGTCCTCCTTTTCCGCAAGCCCCATGCAAAGGCCGACCGCGGTCATGAAGTTCTCCACGTTATGCTGCCCGGGAAGAAGCAAATCCTCCCTGCGCAAAATTTCCCGTTCGGTTTTCCCGTCGTGATAATAAATGATCCCGTCCCGCAGATACAGCGCACCCGCTTCCCCTTTAAAGGGCGGCACCATACTCTGCCGGTCACGCCGGTAGGCCGAAAAATAGATCAGGGGCAGATCGGTATTCTTTGCGATTTCACTGGTATAGGGATTGCACGCGTTGGTCACGAACAGCGAAGCGTCCGGATGAAGCAGGATGTTGCATTTGGCCCGGACGTATTCCTCCATGCTTTGATGCCAGTTCAGATGATTCGGACTGATGTTGGTGATGGCGCATCTTCGGGGCGACTGCGTCATGGTCATCAGCTGAAAGGAGGAAAGTTCGAGCACGACGAAATCCTTCTCGGTCATTTCGAACACCCGTTCCAGAAGAGGCGTTCCGATGTTCCCCCCCACATAGACCCTGGCTCCGGTGCGGGCTGCCGCCTGCTCCAGGATCAATCCGGTCAGGGTGGTGGTCGTCGTCTTTCCGTCCGAGCCCGTGATTCCTATGGTATAGGCCGGCGTAAGGGAAAGAAAAAGTTCCATCTCGGAGGTCAGCCGGACCCCCTTGGCCACCGCCCTCCGGATCAGCAAGTCGCCGGGCTTGACTCCGGGCGTGCGGAACAAGGTGTCGATTCCATCGGGCAATTCCCCATCCGCATCGTATGGAGCGAACCTTACCCCTGCGGCCTCCATCTCGCGTGCCGACGGGCCGAGCTGTTCGAGCGTTTTGCCGTCCAAAACCAGCACGTCCGCTCCGGCCTGTCTGAGCAGTCTTGTCAGAGGGCGGTTGGAAATACCGAAGCCGATAACCGCTACGCTGTGTCCCTTCCAGGTCTTGTTCCATATGTCCCTTGTTACTGCCGCCATCTTTACCTGCCTTTGTGTCATCCGAATGAATTGGGAAGCGAGTCGGTACGGCCCTGATCTTCCTTTTTATTGTACCACATTCCGCCAGCCAATTCAACCGAAACGAAGTTTGAAAATGCACGAACAACCCTCCGTCTGCTTACTTCTGCCCCCGGGGCCAAAGGTTCTCCTCGCAGCTCCTTCGCCGGATTCGGCTTCTTTCCGATTTCACATGGCAAGGAACACCTTGTCTTCTGCTTCTATCCTTTTCATAAACAAACGGACTCGGACCGTTCACCCGTTTGAAGCATGCACCGCCGGCGAATCAGAAAAGCAGCGGGCAAAGCCCGCTGCACCTCAGCTTTCAAAATCATACCGTCTGCGGTGATTCTCCCCGACCCTTCGGTAATACTGCTTTTTGGCTTCGTACATCCGCCTGTCTGCCTCCGCGGCCAGCTGTTCCGGATTGTCGTCCGGGAACTCGCAGGCCTGCGCAAAACCGCTGGAAACCCCGGTCTCCCAGGCTCGGACGCCTTTGAATTTTTCGGTTTCTTCCTCCAACCTGGCCTCGTATCGTTTTGCCCCGGCTTCATCGGTATGCGTCAGGACCACGAACTCGTCTCCTCCTATGCGGAAAATCTCCCCGTTCTTTTCGAACGTCCGAGTGATGCAGGCCGTACAGTCCTTGATGAGTTCATCCCCTGCGTCATGCCCGTACTTGTCGTTGACGTATTTCAGTCCGTTGATGTCAATCAGGAAAAGAACCAAATCCTGCGGCATCTTTTCCATCGAACTCAATGCCTTGAGTTCTCTGGAATAGGCATACCGGCTCCTAACGCCGGTCAGCGAATCCGTGCACATCTGCTTCTGCTGCTGCGCAATCCGCTCGTCCTGAGCGAGCTGGGAAAACTCGGATATATGGATAAAAAGCAGGATGGCCGAGATTGTCATCGACAGATAAACCGTCCGGTATTCCCGGTTGACGAACTCCTGCAGGGATATGCCTCCCACGAGAAGCAGGATGATGGTGTACAAAGAGAGATAGAACCGGTCGCAATACTTTCGTCCGAACAGAATGATCTGAACCATGACCAGGACCAGTTCCATACCCGAAAGCAACATGTACACTCCATACAATGGTCCGCGAGTAAAATGGTTTGCCCCATCCGAAACAATCATCAGATTGTTGAACAGCGACGTGATCTGCAAAACGATGTTGATCCCGTTGATGCCCCACATAATCTTGTAAAGGACGTTTTTCATCTGCATCTGGGCTACGAATGCCAAGGGAACCAGCGGAGTCAGAATGTAGTCGGTCATCTTGATCGTGCGAAGAACCATTTCAGGAATCTGCGAATTTCCCTGAAGCGTGTATACCAGATACTCAGCTACGGCGGCCAGGGCCAAAAGCAGATAAGTCAGATAATATATGTATTTCTTGTCGGCGGGAATTCTCCTGTTTTCCTTGACGAGAATGGCAAGAATCAGAAGCGTAAACCAGCAAATGCAAAGAACTATGAAGTAAAAACTCATAAAACAAAAAACTCCGGTCAGATATGCCGCTCCAGAAAACGAACGAACTCGTCCCTGGGAAGCGGTTTTGAAAAATAAAAGCCCTGAATGTATTCGATTTTCAAGGCGCGCATGGCTTCGAACTGCTCCAAGGTTTCCACCCCTTCCGAAACCAGTTCCATGCCCGTGCGGTGCATCAGGGAAACCAGGCTGTCCATGACCGTTCTGGCTCTTTCACTGGTAAAATACCGGTGCGTGAACGAATAGTCAAACTTGATGATTTTAACCGGCATCTCCAGAAAATAATCCAGGTTGGACCGTCCGGTTCCGAAATCATCCAGAGAGAACGTCACACCTTTCTCAATCAGGGCTTCCATGTTCTTCAGGATGAATTTCTTTACATTGGGCAATGCGGTCTCGGTAATTTCCAGATTCACAAGCTCAGGCTTGACCTGATAGCGTTCCAGGATATCCTGCACAAACACGGAGGGATTCTCTTCGTCAAACTGCGCGATGGACAGATTGACTTCGATGTGCTCGATTCCCAGTTTTTGCGGAACGCCCGTGCCCAGGAATTCGCAAACCTGCCGGAACACTTCCTTGCCCAGGGGAACGATCAGGCCGGTCTCCTCGGCAATCCGGATAAACCTGCCCGGTGGAACGATTTCCCCGTTTTCATTCCGGATCCGGACCAGAGCCTCCGCGGCCGTGAATTTTCCGTCCAGTACGCGATAAAAGGGTTGATAATAGACTTCCACCCTTCCCTGTGCCAGGGCGGTTTTGATCATTTCAATGACGTTTGCGTATTCATGGAAAGCCGAAATCTCTTCCTCGTCCGCGACGACGATGCCCTGTTTCTCCGCCTTGAGAGCCAGATACTGTTCCATCTGGAAAAACTCGGCTGCGGTCTGCATCAGGTTTCCATTCGGCACGACCACCCGTTCCAGACGCACTTTTTCCCTGGAGGCGTCCTGCATCGTCAGGGCAATACGGGGACGCAGGTTGTCCATGGCATCCTTATTGCGGAAAAACAGAACGATTTCATTGTCCGATTTGCGGAAAATCCGGACTCCCTTGACCCGAAGCAGTTCGTTTGACACCCGGATCAGGAACAGTTTTCCTCTGTCCGAATTCTCCCTCTGGTCCTCCTGTACGAACCGGATGTACACACAGGCAAAATCCCGGCCTCTCAGATACAGATCGTTCACCTGATCCACCAGCGTGTTGGCGGTCAGAAGACCGGTGTTGCGGTCAATGAAGGCATGCGGATTTTCCAGTTCGGCATAAAGCAGAACCATCCCGAATGCCGCGGCAAATCCCACCACTAAAAGTTCCCGGTTCAGAAACTGCACCGCGGCGGCCAGAAGCCAGCTGCCCTGCCAGAGCAGAATGGCCCGGCGGCGCCGGCTGGAGGAACGGTCCTTGGAATAGAAGGCCATCAGGATCGTGGAAACAATGAAAACAAGCGAAACGGCATAGGTCGCAATCGGCGAAGGACCGGAGGAATAGACCACCCGTCCGTCCATGTAATATTCAATCGGAAGAGAGGCAATCAGTACCTCGCCGACCAGGAAAACAGCCAGATACCCGTATCGGATCCCCCTGTGGGAATTGCCCGCGAAAAATTCATTCGAAGCATACAGGAACCCCAGATAGGTCTGCAAAGCCAAGGCCATCACATACAATTTGCAAATGATTTCGGCCCCCGTTTCCGGGAACGACCGGTAGGTTGCCCCCCAGATGCCCACAATGGACAGAATATCCAGCGACAGGCACAGCACATTGGCCAGAAGCGCAAGCAAAAACAGTTTTCGGGATCTGAGCTTCACGCCGGACTCCTGCAGATAAAAAACCAGCAGCACCGCAAGCATCAGCAATGCACAGCATTGCAATTCAATATTCAAAGCCATCCCTCCCTTTTACCAACATTTAGTGTCATTTTACCCGAACCGACAATAAATTGCAAGGCACACAAAAACAAAAACAAGTTAAACGCATGAAAGACGCGCAATACGGGTAGATGGCAAGAAAGCCCTTGATGCGTTTTCAAAAATTAGATTCTCTTCATTTCACACAACTTTTTTAATGCAACAAATGCGTGCCAGGGAAAGTCTTCCCGGTTTGAATCGTTTGGGCAATCCTCGAAGTCCTTGGCAGCCCCTTCGAATCTTACTATCGGAAGGTTCTTCCGGATTGCCCTTTCCATTTCACTCTCGGCTGCAACTTCAACTGCTTCAGCTGCGTCAGCTGCTTCAGCTGTTCTCGGCAATATAGTTGTTCAGCTCTTTGAGCCGCTCGTCGATTTTTCCCTCGTACTCCGCATAGGCGGATGCAAAATCCGACGTTCCGTACTGGGTGTAATGCATGATGTAGCGTGCGAATCCGGCCAGGTCGAAAATCAGGCCCGGATCGTACGTGCGCGTCTCAAAGACAAGCTGCAGCATGTCCCGGGATTCCTTATCCCGGGTTCCCTTCCCCTCGAGCACGATATCGTGGAAGACGGGAAGTACTTCATAGTACGACCGGGCGCCGAGCGCCTCGAGCATCGTCCCGATAAAAGGCATATCCGCCTCGCCGACGGTGGCCGGCAGAAACAGGAGCGAATCCCGGTCCGGCGAGACTTCCGAGAAGTACCGGCCCTGAGACTTTTCGTACATCGGGATGGGAAGAATGCCGTAATCCGATTTCATCTGCCTGAAATCCGACGTTTTCTGCACCGCGCCCATCTTAAAGAGGGCCAGGTCGTTTTCAAACTTGGTGGTGCTCGTCGGGGTGTGAGTCTCGTTCAGGTTCGAATCGGCGTACATGACCGACTCGAAAATATCCTGCAGCTTATCCACATTTTCCTGGGTATAGAAGGTGTAATCGTAGCAATTCCTGGTTTCGTTGTATTGCATGAAACGCCCGCCTGCGGCCAGAAACAGGTAATTGACCGGACTGTCCGAGCCCACCATGCCGACAAGGTCCCCGTCCGAATTGGTCCGGCCGTCGTCGTTCAAGTCCGTCGCGACCGCCGCCATGCAGTCCGTCAGCTTTTCAAGGGTCCATTCCCCCTGTCGTACGGCCTCGTACAGATTTCCGATGGCCTCGCCGTGCTCATCGGCAATGGCCTTGTTAAAGAAGGTGCATACCGTTGCCGACTTATCCATCAGCAAATAATCCGAGGCGCAGAAATTGATGCGGTTGCCGGTCCGCAAAGCGTCCATCGAACTTTGCGACCACCAGGGATTCGTAAAATCGACATAGGACAGGTCGCGCATGTCGGCAAAGAAGTCCTGCATGAAAATCGACGCAACCGTCACCGAGCGCAGCACGCACAAGTCGTAATCCTTGGCCGTTGTGCTCACGAGTGTCTGCAATTTCGACTTAAAGGTGTTGACATGCTCATAGGCCACGCTGAAAGTCGCATGGTACTTCTCGCCCACCTCGGAATTCCGGTTGAAAACGGCGGTTTCCAAAACGTCCCCGTTCATCGTCTCGACGTAGATTTCCTCCCACGGAATCCAGCTTTCATCCACGGTCCAATGGAGGACGTCGAAGGATTCACCCTCGAAATCTGCGTCCGGAATTTGCGGCATCCGGCGCGTTTCCGTTTCGGTTTGAGGCACCTTGCTCTCGCCCTGAACGGAAGAGGTGGCGCCCTCCGTTTCTCCGGCCGTTTCGTTTCCGGACGGCTCCGTCTTCCCGCAGCCCGTCCACGTCAAAAGAAGCAAAGCCGTCAAAAGCAAGGCGGCCCAAATTTTTCCCCATTTGTTCATAGATGTATCTCTCCTCCTGTAAAATTGGCCAAATTCAGCCTTTGCAAAATATCTCACGACTCCTATTATAGAAACGAAAAAGACCCCTGTCAAGTTCCAATTGTGCGGCGTTGGTGTCAAGATACTGTATGTAAATGGCTTTTTTCTCCAAGGTAAACCTTGAGATAACTCGGTTGAATTAGAAGCATATCCGGCTGAGTCAATCAGGGACCGGGTCGTATTTTTTGCTGCGCAAAAAATCTCCACTCTGAGCTTCGCTCTCCTTGACAGACTCCTCCGGGTATGCTTAAGGCAATTGGGGAAGCAAGGATGCTTCCCGTTTTCTAAAAAACGCTCGGCTCTTGTGTGCTTTGAATGGGTAGATTTCTGCCTTGACGCCTGGTTCAGATCTGTACCATAGGCGTTTCTGGAGTTGTGTTTTTTGTGTTTTGCATGGAAGATTTTCCAAAGACTTTCGCGGCATATCCTGATGTAGCCTCGGCTCAGAATCTAAAAATAAGATGGTCGCTACAAAATGCGTTAAACTCTAAGCAGCGTAAGGACTTTGAGAACTTTCGGGCGCATTTTATACCCATTCAAAGTGAAGAAGCCCGCTTTTTCTTCGGATAAAGGAAAAAACACACAAGTGAAGGCAAAACCCGACCTTCTACATCTTGCGTTTTTCACAAAATCCCCTTTTCAAAAAATGCTAGATATGGTATAATGAGTCTGAAGAAAGAAAGCACATCAACATACGAGGTAACCCATGCCCCAAAGCAAGAAAGCAAACCCCGCTGCGCCGGCCGCGCCGGTTCGGAGCAAAACCCGTTCCGACAAGCCAACCGGCGTGTACGACGACAACAGCATCATCGCCCTGAAAGGGGCGGACCGCGTCCGCAAACGCCCTGCCGTCATCTTCGGCTCGGATGGTCTGGAAGGATGCGAACATTCCTTTTTTGAAATTCTTTCCAACTCGGTCGACGAAGCCCGGGGAGGATACGGCAAAGAGATTCTGGTCCGAGTCTACAGCGACCGCTCCATTGAAGTGGAAGACTTCGGCCGGGGCGTCCCGCTCGGATTCAACGAACGCGAAGGACGCTGGAACTGGGACCTGATTTATTGCGAGCTCTACGCCGGAGGAAAATACCAGAACAACGAGGCCAGTGCCAATTACGACTATTCCCTGGGAACCAACGGACTCGGCGCCTGCGCAACCCAATACAGTTCGGAGTGGATGGTCGTCCGTTCGTTCCGTGACGGACAGGAGAGCACCATCCGCTTTAAAAAAGGCGAAGTGGACGGAGAACTTTCCGTCCGGGAACTCGAATCCCGGGAAAAGCGAACCGGGACCATCGTCCGCTGGAGACCCGACCTTGACGTTTTCACCAACATCGATATTCCCTATTCCTTCTTCGTGGACATTCTCCACCGGCAGGCCATCGTCAACGCGGGAATCACATTCGTTCTCTATCTCCAGCAGGAGAACGGAAAATTCCAGGAAAGCCGCTATCTGTATGAGAACGGCATCATGGATTACGTAGGAGAAATCGTCGAAGAGAACGCCCTGACCGAACCGGTGCTCTGGCACCTGGAAACCATGGGCCGCGACCGGGCCGATATGCCGGATTACAAACTCAAGGCGGACTTCGCCTTCTGCACCTCCAAATCGGTCAACCGGCAGGAATTTTACCACAACTCCAGTTTTTTGGAGCACGGCGGTTCCCCTGCCATCGCGGTCAAGAACGCGTTCACCTACGCGATGGACCGCTATCTGAAGAACAGCGGCAAATACAAGGCCAATGAGGCCAAAGTCACCTACAACGACATCGCCGACGCCCTGGTTATCGTCATCAACAGCTTTTCCACCATGACAAGCTACGAGAACCAGACCAAGAAATCCATCACGAACAAGTTCATCACGGACGCCATGACGGATTTTCTGAAGAATCAGCTCGACATCTATTTCACCGAACATCCGGTGGAAGGCGAACTGTTCGCCAACCAGGTCCTGATCAACAAGCGGTCCCGCGAACAGGCCGAAAGCGTCCGCATCGAATACCCCAAGAAGCTGACCCAGCAGATGGACATTTCCAACCGGGTGGAGAAATTCGTTTCCTGCCGGTCCAAGGACCCCAATCTGCGTGAGCTCTACATTGTGGAAGGCGATTCGGCCCTGACCTCGTGCAAACTCGGACGGGACGCCGAATTCCAGGCCATCATTCCGGTCCGGGGAAAGACCCTGAACTGCATGAAGGTGGATTACGACCGGATTTTCAAGAGTGAAATCATCACCGACCTGCTCAAGGTCATCGGCTGCGGAGCCGAAGTCAAGGGCAAGGTCAAGGGAGACATCAACACCTTCGATTATTCGGCGCTCAAATGGTCCAAAATCATCATCTGCACCGATGCCGACGAGGACGGCTTCCAGATCCGCACCCTGCTTCTGACCCTGTTCTACCGTCTGCTTCCCACCCTGCTCGAAAAGGAAAAGGTCTTCATCGCCGAGTCCCCCCTGTTTGAGATCACGACCAAAGACCAGACCTATTTCGCCTACGACGAATTTGAAAAGAGCGAGATCCTGAAAAAACTGGAAGGTAAAAAATATACCCTCCAGCGATCCAAAGGACTGGGCGAAAACGAGCCCGAGATGATGTGGCAAACCACCATGAATCCGGCCACCCGTCGACTGGTCGCCATCAAGCCGGCCGACGCGAAGGCGACCGAAACGATCTTCGATACCCTTCTGGGAGACAATCTGTCCGCCAGAAAACATTTCATTGCGGAAAAAGGCAGTCTTTACATCAAAGACGCAGACATCTGATTCAGACACGAATGCAAAACAAGGAGGTGATTCCCATGAACATCGCACTGCTCTCCGCCTGGCATGTCCATGCAAACGATTACGCCAGGCAGCTCAGAGCCAACGGAGCTAACCTTTTCGGCGTATGGGACGAAGAACCCGAGCGCGGCAAAAAATGGGCCGGCGAACTCGGCGTTCCCTTTTATGCCGACTATCGGGACCTGTTGAAAGAACCCAATCTGGACGGAGTCGTTCTTTGCAGCGCCACTTCCCTGCATCCCGAACTGCTCCTTGCCGCCGCCAAGGCCAAAAAGCACATCTTCACCGAAAAAGTGCTGACCCTGACCGCCCGCGATGCATATGCGGTACGGGACGCAATCAAGGAAAACGGGATTCTTTTCACCATTTCCTTCCCGCACCAGACCAATCCCCGCCTGCTCTATGCCAAGCAGATGATCGAGGAGGGCAAGCTGGGACAGCTGACCTACGCCCGCGTGCGCAACTGCCACAGCGGAAGCATCCGGAACTGGCTCCCGCCTCATTTCTATTCAAAAGAGCAATGCGGAGGCGGCGCCATGATTGACCTGGGCGCCCACCCGATGTATTTGCTCAATTGGTTTCTGGGACGCCCGGCCCGCATTTCCAGCTGCTTCACCAACGCCACCGACCGTCCGGTCGAGGACAACGCCGTAAGTTTGCTCGAATATGAAAACGGCGCCATCGGCGTCAGCGAAACCGGTTTTGTCTCCCTGACCGATCCGTTTGAGGCCGAAATCAGCGGAACCCGCGGGTATCTCAAAATCGACCGCACCCTGTCCTATTGTCTGGAGGGCGGCGACTGGGTCACGGTCCCGGACGAATCCATCGGCCTTTCCCGGCCTTTGCCCATTCCGTATTGGCTGTCCTGCATGGAAAAAGGAGAGACGCCCGTCTATTACACCATTGACGAGGCCGTCACTCTTTCCGAAATGATGGACTGCGCTTACCGCTCTTCGGCCTCCGGCCGTTTTGCGGAACTGTCCGACCTTTCCTAATCATTCACTAAACAAGCCGCTTATGCGGCAGAACGGAGTATTGTATGTTGATCAAATTCGTAACCAAACAAGCTGAACCGAAAGAAAAACTCCTCAACATCGTAGAGAAAAAACTATCCAAACTGGACAAATACTTCAGGGAGGAACCCGAGGCCACCGTGACCTTCACCAAGAACAAGACCTCCGAACGGCTGGAAATCATGATTTCGGCCGCCGGTATGCTCTTCCGCGCCGAAGTGGACGGTCCTTCCTTCTACCACGACATCGATGACGCTCTGGATATGATCGAGCGGCAGATCCGCAAGAACAAGACGCGTCTGGCCCAAAGAATGAAGGATTCCTTCGTTCCCGACGTCGCCCAGGATTCGGATGACGGGCTGTACGAGGACGAGCCCGAATTCATCGTCAGGGAAAAAACCTTCAGCATTCGCCCCATGTCGGTGGAGGAAGCCATTCTGCAGATGAACCTTCTGGGACACGAATTCTTCATTTTCGTCAACCAGGATTCCGAGGAAACCTGCGTGGTGTACAAGAGAAAAGACCAATCCTACGGTCTGATCCGGACCAATCAGGCGGGCGAATGAACGCCGCGGCCATACAAAAAGGACACCTGCTTCCGGGCAGGTGTCCTTTTTGTATCGTAATCTTTGGAATCAGCGGCTGTTGCTGTTGCCGGAAGAAAAGTTTCCGCCCCCTTGACCCTGAGCTAAGATCATCAGGATCCGGTAGACCATCTCCAAGAACGCCATGACCATATCGTTGACGTATTCGATGTTGTACAGACGGAACAGCTTCTGCATCATCTCCACTTCCTCACCGTTTGCAAGACCTTCTTTCTGCACGATCTCGATCGCGCGGTTCTGCGCCTTGACTTCGGTCTTGAGGACCCGTAGAGAAAGGATGAAGGAAAAAACGTAAAAAGCAAGGCCGAGCGCCGTCAGAATGATGGTGCTGACGCCGATGCTCTTGAAAATCAGGATGTCCAGCACAACGCCGATGACGACCATCGGAACAAAGGCAAGCGGGCCGAATGTAATCACGGGAGTCAGACGAATCCGGGACTTCATATCCCGGTCCCCTTCCTTATCCAGAATCGCAAGAGAGGATTTCTGCGCCGCCATGGCCAAAGAGGTCACGCTCTGCTTTTTGTAGGTTCTTCTTCTCAGCCGCACCTTCTTGAAATAATGGGAATAACTGTTCCCGAACAAAAGCGAGCCGGTCACCTTCACCTTGATGTGTTCCAATCCGTTGGAATCCAATATCCGACGCGCCACCTGTTCTCCGGTCATGCCGCAACTGTTGGCCGTACGGTTGTATCGGACGTACTGAATGGCCAGCCAGATGGAGACAATTACGGAAACAATGGCGCATATTACAAGCAATGCGGCCACAATGAGGATGGCTACAATCAGCCCCGTGGATGTGTTTTCAAATCCGTGGATTCCCCGAACGATCTCAATCAAATCAAAAGTCCCCATTATTTCGGTTTCCTTTCTGTCCTTTTGAGTATTTTTTACATTCTAACACAAGCTCCGGGACAAATCAAGATGTATTTCGCGCTTCGATTTGCCGCCCGGGCCCTTTTTCTCAAGAAAACCCGGATTGCAAAGAGTATCCGGGGCGCCACGCAAAACGTCGATTGACCTTTTCCTTTTGCCGGATACGGACCGGAGAAGGATTGACCGCCCGGCCGGGCCTGTGCCGGGCCTGATCCGGAAAAGAAATCGCCAAGACTCCTTTCAGATCCGCTCGGCCACAAAGCAGACCGAGTCACACATCTCCTCAATTTCGACCGGGATTCCCTTTTGCAAAGCCACCCCGGAAAAATCGCCCAGATCGTGATCATTGGCCCGCACATGGTATTGCATAGCAGGGTCTATTCCCCAAAAAGTCAGGCGGACCTGTCCGGGCAAAGCCGGCCCCAGCGTAAAGACCGCGGCCATGGAAAAATCCAGTTCGGTCGAGCCGATTTCCAGCACGCCGAGTTCCCCCTCCCCGTACAGGTTCACCTCGGGCGTATGGTGATAGACCAAAGCCTTGGGAAGCCGGGGACGGACCGTGTTGCAAAACGTGCCGAGCATGGCCCGGAGCCTGGGCTCAAAGGTGTCCGGCAGCATGGGCTTGCTGCCCGGAATCAGGGGAGAACCAAACCGGGCAACGTTGAGTTTGAACGCATCTGTGCAGCCGTTCTCAGCGCCCATCCCGTTGACCAGTTTGACGCAGTACTCCACCGGAATGACCATGCTGACCCCGTTGATGATCCGGAAGGATTCGGGCGCGTGATTGACGTCCGAAATCCAGGTGTTCGACATAATGCTCGTCATGCCGGCGTCGGCCCTCATGCCGCCTCCCGCGCAGTTCTGGAACACAACGTCCGGATACTTCCGCCGCAAGAAGCGGAACAGTTCGTACAACCGGTCGTAATACCTCCAGGCTGCGTTCTCCCGGTATCCCAGAACCCAATGGTAGGATTCGGTGGCGTAAACGCCCGAATCCAGGCGGAAATAATCCAGGTCGTACGTATCCAGCACATAGCAGATCTGCTCCAGGGCCCAGTTGTAATTATCGTCCTGCGTCAGGTCCAGCATATACGCCTGCGGCCCGTCCGGGAAGGGCTTGCCGTCGTATCCCGTCAGGCAGGTGACCTTCCCCGACTGATGGGTCTGCGAGAAGAACCCGATCTTTTCCATGTCCATCCACAGTCCGAATTTCTTTCCCGCCTGCCGGCAACGGTCCCGGAACTGCGCCAGCGTACTTTCGTATGTATCCGGGGTCCGTTTCCAGTCCCCGCAGTACGCCGGCCAGTCGTCCAGAGATTTCCCGCGCGGAATGTACCAGCCCGCGTCAATGTATACGATTTCGGCGCCGTACCGGTCCGCGGCGTCCAGATTGAACCGGACCTCGTCTTCGCGGTTGGTCATGGCGCTGCATTCCACGGCACAGGTCTTGGGGTACGGACTCCCCATCCGGCGGACAAAGTCGAGGTTCGCGTTGACCGCCTCGTCAAAGGATCCGTGTACGAAAGTCAGAAGGAGCCGGGGCGTCACCGCCTCCTCGCCGGGTGCCAGAACACGGACGGGAGCACGGCCTCCGAACCGAACCGAAAAACCCAGGTTCTTCTGCGCGTATACCCCCTCTCCGCTTTGCTCGATTTCAAACTCATATCCGCCCGAAAAAGCCAGATTGAGAAGCACATAATCCCCGCCGGCCGGATGATGGAGCGCGACGAAAGGAAGCCGATATCTCTCGGTATAGGTCCGGTTCGCAACCGCAATCCGACCCTGATTCATATCGTTCCAATGGAAATCCCCTTCTCCGCCGGGACAACCCGAGCGCATATATCCCACGCGCATCGGCTGACTCTCCCCCGACGTTCTGGACTGGAACACAAGGCCCCCCATCATGACCACGTCGCTGAGCACCAGCGGTTCCTTTCCTCGGTTGACAATGCGGAGCGTGCGGGCCATCGTTTTTTGCCCGGAAGCCTCAAGCCCTTTTACCAGTTCGGTTCTTACGTCGACCTGCATGCCGTGCTTTTCGTCCATAAGGGACACAATGTACCGGTCAAACCCCTCGGGGGTGGATTCAAGGCGCGGGTTGTCCCCCTCCGCGTCGCACAGAGTAAACAGTCCGTGTGCGTCTTCTCCCCCTACGGTTATCCCGAAGGACGCCTTCATCGAGGTGACCTGTGGATCCATCGGCGCCCGCTCGAGATACGAGACCGGGCTCAGCGTCCCGTTTTCAAATTGCTCCCTGTACAGCGCTCCATAGTTGATCTGCATCGTTTCTCCTTTCGGTTCCGGCCGCTGCCGGAACGACAAAAAACCTCTCTTATTCCAGGACAAGAGAGGTTTTTCTGCAAGCGGAGAGAAAGGGATTCGAACCCTTGTTGGAGGACTACTCCAAACACGATTTCCAGTCGTGCGCCTTAGACCAGCTCAGCCATCTCTCCACACGACTTGACCATCTTACCACAGATTCCTTCTCTTGTCAAGTGCTTTTTTTCGAAAAATAGGACTTTTTCTTGCACGCCATAATACTTAAAATGGTATTATTATACAGTAAAGCGATACAACGAAAAATCCGTATCGGATTCAATCCAGGGCTACGCAAAGATCCGTCCGAGGAAAACAGACGCAGGTATGCACATAGGAATGCTCGGAATCCGCCCTGCGCCGGGCCTTTTCGCTCTCCTGTATCTGATACTCTCCCTGCAATACGCGACAGCGGCAAAAACCGCACGAGCCGCTGCGGCATCCGCTCCTGACGGCAATCCCGCCCCGTTCGAACGCCACAAGCAAAGACTCGTTCCTCTGCGCAACCAGTTCCAGTTCCTCCCCGTCCGGAAGCAGAACCCGCACCCGGCAGGATCCGTTCCCATTTGCCTTGTCATCGGATGACAATCCGAAGGATTCATAGCGGAGATTTTTCCGTTTCAGCCCCAGCGCCCCGGCCGTTTGGCAGGCCAGTTCATACATGGGCCTCGGCCCGTAGAAAAAGAGCGAAAACGGACCCTGCGGCATATATTTGCGCACCATGTCCTCGCCGATCCATCCGGTTTCGAACCCATCCGGCGCATCGTGATCCCGGACGTCCGACAGAACCGGGACAACCCGGATCAGGGGGCACTTTTCGCTGATTTCTCTCAGTTTTCCCAGAAAAGGCATCTGCGCGGCGGTCCGCGCTCCGTACAGGATGGTCAGACAGAAATCCGCAAGGCCGTCCCGGATGGCCTTGGCCATGGAAACGAAGGGCGTAATGCCGCTTCCTCCCGCCAAGGCCAGAATCTGTTTTTCGTCCCGCAACGGACGCATCGTGAAGGTTCCGTTCGGGCCGTGAGCTTTCAGTTCGGCGCCGCTTTTCCAGTTTTTACGGATCCATCCGGCAGCGAAGGAATCCGGGCCTTCCCGGACGTAAATGCGGTAAAAGCCCTCTCTCGCTTCCCTCGGCGAGGAACAGATGGAATAGGACCGGGAAAGAAGGCTCTCCCCGATGGCAAAGGTAAAGGTCAGATACTGACCGGCTTCAAACACGGGAAGCGGTCCCCCGCCCTTGCGGGAAAGGGTGAAGAGCGTCCCCTGGGCTTCTTCAAACGAAACACAGTCCCTGACAACCAGACAAAGCTGCTCCGGGTGCAGTTCCCCGGCCAGCCGGTTGATGGAATAGTCCGCCCGAACCGGCGCCTCTTTTGTCTTCTCAATCCGCTTTTTTCTCTGCTTAGCCCGGTTTGAGAAAGAAAGGACATCCAACAGCCAAACCGGCCTTATTTTGATTTTCTTCATACCGGGTTCTCCTCCAGATAGCGCAGCGCTCTGCCTGCGGCCGCCCGGCCGGAAGAATAGGCGCTGCTGTAACCGTCCCCGAACTCGCCCCATGCGCCTGCCTGCCAGGCGTTTTCGAACAGGGATTCCTCCCCGACCGTCCGGCAGCGGGTCACGATGTCGTCCAGTCCCTGCGCCTCGTATCCATATGCCGCCCCCTCGGGAGTTCCCAGATAGCGGGCAAAAGTAACCGGAGTCGCCAATTCGTATTCCTCAATGTGTTCCCGAAGGCGGAACCCCGTCCGGGATTCAAGCAAATCCAGCATCCCCTTGGCAATCCGCTCCTTAAGCTGCAGATACGCCAGTCCGTCCAGGTCTTCAAAGAGTTCGGGCGGCGCCATCGCGGTCAGCGTACAGATGCAGGTTCCCTCGGGCGACGCTTCTGGATTGACCACGTTGGGGCAGACGAAGACGGCGGATTGAACCGGCTCGTTTTGATCCATCATAGTGCGATATACCTTGGACGGATCCGGGTCGGAATAAAGGAAAATGCTGTAATCCCGGATGCCCAGTTCGTCCGCCGGAGCGTCCAGCCCCAGATACAGGACCAGAAACCGGGCCGAAAACTTTCCGTCCCTTGCCGCCGCAAGTTTTTTGTGAAAGGAAGGAACCAGATTCTGCGGCACCATCTGTCCGAACAGCATATGCGGGCTGATGTCGGAAATCAGGGTCCGGCAAAGATAGGTCCCCCCGTCCGTGATCACGCCCCGGACCTGGCCGTCCTCAACCAGAAGCCTTTTGGCCTTGGTGTTGAATTTCACCACGCCCCCCTGCCTCCGGACGACATCGAGCAAATACAGACTCATCTGGTAAGAAGTGTAGGCCGGAATGTAAGACCCGTCGTCAAAATACTGACGGGCCATCAGGGCGTAATGCAGAAACGAAAGCCGGTCCGGATCCACTCCCAGATAGACCCAATACGCTCCCAGAACGGTGCAAAGAGCCGGCGGCAGACGCAAGGCACGGAAGACCTCGCTGACCGTGTGCGAACCGCACCGTACGAAATTCGGGAAATGCGTCAGCAAATACCGTTTGTTCTGATTTGCACCTGTCTTGTTGACGTAATCCACGCCGGCCGCGCACTCGTCCATCAGTTCAAAAAAATCCTGTACGCCCTGCTCGGCATCCCGAGCCAATTCCTTCAGAGTCGAAAAAATCCTCTCCCTTGAAGAAGGCAGCGTCACGTCCAGGGTCTTTCCCTCCCCGTCCCGGGCCATCAGGCGGAAGCAGTCCTCCACCTTGTAAAACACGGGTGCTCCTTTGGTATCGGCAAATAGACGGCGGACCGATTTCGGCTCCTCCTCGGTTCCCATCGCACACAGCTCGTGCAAGGAAGCCTCAAATTCAAACCGGCCGCGGCAAAAAGCGGTCGCACAGCCACCGGGAAGAGGATTCTTTTCCAGCAAAAGCACTTTTTTACCGGCACAGGTACAATCCAGCGCGCCGGCAAGGCCGCCGTTTCCGGCCCCTATGATGATTACGTCAAACAACTGTTCCAATTTCAGCACTCATTTCTTTTTCAAAGGCCGGAAGAACGGCCCTTTTTTCACCTGAATTATACCACTCAAACCCTTTTCCGTAAAGTGAGGGAAAAGGAGGAAACCCGTACTCAATGGGGCAAAAAAGACGGGACGCGTCCTGTCTTGCGTCCCGTTCGGATTCATAAGATTTTTGCAAGGAACTGAGAAAGCCTCTCGTTCTTGGGATGCTCGAACACTTCCCGGGGCGTTCCCTGCTCCAGGATCTGCCCGTCCGCCATAAAGACCACCCGATCTCCGACTTCCCTGGCGAAACCCATCTCATGGGTGACCACCACCATGGTCATGCCGGTGCCGGCCAGTTCCTTCATCACGTCCAGCACCTCCCCGACCATTTCGGGGTCAAGGGCCGAAGTAGGCTCGTCGAAGAGCATGACCTCGGGGTCCATGCACAGAGCCCGGACGATGGCGACCCGCTGCTTCTGACCGCCCGAAAGCTGAGCCGGATAGGCTCCCGCCCGGTCCGCAAGACCGACGCGTTCGAGCAGCTGCATGGCCCGAGCCTCGGCTTCCTCCTTGCTTTTTTTGAGGACTTTCTGAGGAGCCAGCGTCATGTTTTTCAACACGGTCAGCTGGTTGAACAGATTGAAATGCTGGAAAACCATTCCAACCTTCTGCCGATACCGGTTTACGTCCACGTGCCGGTCCAGCACCTGCTCTCCGTCAAAAAAGATCTGTCCTCCGGTCGGGAATTCCATCAGGTTGAGCGAACGAAGCAAGGTGGATTTTCCCGAGCCGGACGGCCCGATGATGACCACCACTTCCCCTTTATCAATGGTCAGGTCCACATGATCCAGCGCGACGATTTTCCCGCCGTTGTATGTCTTTTGCAGATCCTTTACCACAAAAACCGAATCACGCGCCTCGTTCATTTTTTCTCAGTCTCCTTTCCAGGCGACCCACCAGTTTGGTCAGGACCACCACCATAATCAGGTACAAAAGCGCCACGACAATCAAAGGCAGGAAGGCATCAAACGTCCGGCCCCTGATCAGGTCTCCGGCTTTTGTCAAGTCCATGATGCCCACATACCCCGCAATGGAGGTCTCCTTGAGCAGGACGATGAATTCGTTGCAAAGAGTCGGCAAAACCGTCTTGAAGCATTGGGGGATGATGATGTAAATCATGGTCTGCAAATAACTCAGCCCCATCGCCCGGCCCGCTTCGAACTGCCCCTCGTCCACGGACATGATGCCCGAGCGGAAGATCTCGGCCACATAGGCGCCCGAATTGATTCCGAACGCGAAAATCGCGACCATGACGCCGTCGCTGGCCGAAGCAAACACCAGAAAGTACATGATCAGCAATTGAACGACGACAGGAGTTCCCCGGATGACCGTCAGATAAAGATGCGCCAGGAAGTTCCCGACTCGCAAAAAGAAGAACGCCACGGGGGATTTCATCCGGATGGAGGGCCCGTTCTTGTCGTAGGTCGTCCGGACGGTTGCAATCAGAATGCCGATGACAATGCCGATCAGCACCGCAGCCATCGAAATGAGGAGCGTATTGCGCAAGCCCTCAAGAACCCATTTCCACCGGTCCTTCTCTATGAAATCATCTTTAAATTTATCAATTAAAGAATCATACAGCATGGTTTCCTCCCAAAGAAAGCGTTTCCGGCTCAAAGCCGGAAACGCCTGTCTTTACCTGTGTATCGCAGATCATTCCTTGATGTATTTCGCGATAATCCCCGCAATGGTTCCGTCGGCAGTCAGGTCGGCCAGAGCCTTGTTGATCTTCCCAAGCAATTCGTCGTTGTTCTTCGCCACGCAGATTGCATAGTCTTCATTGGTATATTCGGTCTCCAGAATCTTAAGGCCCTCGTTGGCTGCGACATAGGACTTCGCGGGCTGGTCGTCGATGATGACCACCGTCACCTTGCCGGCAACCAGGGCGGCAACCGCGTCGTTGCCCGTCTTGTAACGGGTGACGTTCTCTTCTCCGAAGCCGAAGTTCTCCACGGTATCCGAGCAATAGATGTCACCGGTGGTATCCTGCTGCACGCCCACCTTCACGCCGTCCTTGACCGATACCCAGTTGCCGTCGGCATCCAGATTGAAGAAATCATCCACCGAGGCATACTCCGAATCCGCTTTTACGATGCAGGCCTGAATGCCTTTCGCATAGGAGGTGGAGAAATTGACGTTCTTCAGTCTGTCTTCGGTCACAGTCATACCGGCCATGCCCATGTCGTACTTGCCCGAAGAAACGCCGCCGATGATGGAGCCGAATTCAACGTCCTGGATTTCCAGTTCCATGCCCAGCTTTTCGGCAATCTTTTTTGCGATTTCAATGTCGATTCCCTCAAAGTTGTCGCCTTCCTTGTACTCATACGGAGGGAACGAAGCGTTCGTTGCCATCACCAGTTTGTTCGATTCCTTCCCGCAGGAAGCCAATACCGTCACACCCGCCAGCAGCAGAATGCCGCAAAGCAAAAGCGCCATAATCCGTTTCATGTTTTTCATATGCAGTCCTTTCTTCTTCCGGCCGTCGATGACGGCATCAAGCGGCGTCTCTTGCGCCTCTTTGTTTGTGTTTTGCATTGTAGCACCGTTTTTCAGGTCGTTTGTGAACAAATGAGGTTTATTCTGTTAATATATTCAATTTTATGAATGATTCTTCTCTTGATTTCTTATATTTGAATAATTATGCACAAATCAATGTATATTCAGCACCTGCTTCCGTCTCTGCACCTCTGCGGACTTTTTTTCAAAACCCCTTGCATTTTCCTTCATCCTATGCTATAATACCTTGTCTATTAAGCGAAATTTGATTCAAAAAGAATCGGAGGAATAAAATGGAACTCGCATTAACCATCGCGCTGGTCGTCCTTACCGCCATCGTCGTTACCCTCGTTTTATTGCAATCCGAAAAGGACAAGAGTCTCTCCGGCACCATTACCGGCAGCAGTTCTGAAACATATTTCGGCAAAGGAAAAGGCAAATCCACGGATCGTCTGCTGAATCGTCTGACCATTGTATTCGCATCCGTCTTTGCGGTTGTGGCCATTGTTGCTTACATCCTTTTGTAATATCAAACGAATTCATAAAAAATCGTTGCATCTGCAACGATTTTTTATTACACGGAGAAAAAGTCATGAACCAACCCCTTTTTAATACCCTATCGCAGATCCGTCTGCTTCCCGTCGTCGTAACCGAAAAAGAGGAAGACGCCCTTCCCCTGGCCCGCGCCCTTTCAGCCGGCGGACTGCCCTGCGCGGAAATCACCTACCGGACGCAGGCTGCCTCGGCCTGCCTGAAGGCCATCTCGCGCGAAATGCCCGATATGCTGCTCGGAGCCGGAACCGTTCTGAGCTGCGCCCAGGTGGACGACGCCATGGCAAGCGGCGCGTCCTTCATCGTCACCCCGGGATTCAATCCGAAAGTCGTGGAATATTGCGTCGACCGGAAGATTCCCATCATTCCGGGCATCAACAACCCGACCGGTGTGGAAGCCGCCCTTTCCCTGGGCCTTGACGTCGTCAAGTTCTTCCCGGCCGAAGCGTCGGGAGGCGTTGCCATGCTCAAAGCCATGTCCGCCCCTTATACGCAGGTTCGTTTCGTTCCGACGGGCGGCATCTCTCCGGCCAACCTTTTCTCCTATCTGGCCCTGCCCTGCGTGCTGGCCTGCGGAGGTTCCTGGATGGTCAAAAGCGACTGGATCGCACAGGGACAGTTCGACCGTATCCGGGACGTCACCCGGGAAGCCGTCAACCTTTGCACAAGATAAGAATCCTTTCTCTGCCCCGGCAAACGCCGGGGCTTTTTTGCGTACCAAAACCGCCCGGCCGGATAATTCCGGTCGGGCGGTCCCGTTTGAGTGATCCTATTTTCCAGAAGGGCCGGAAAGCGAATGGTTGCATCCGCCCGTGCAAGAGGTGCAGTCGCCGCCGCAGGAAGAATTTCCGCTCTTCTTATCCTTTATCATGCGCCAGATGACAAATCCGACCAGGACTGCCAATGCCGCCGTCAGCAAAATGGTGACCCAGTTCTCTGCGATGAATGCAAACATATCCCTTTCCTCCTTTTTCTTATTTCTTCTGTTTTACGACTTTGACGTCTTTTTCCAACTTGGTGGATTCCTTATAAGGACGTACCAGCATATAGATCATGAACGCCAGCAGCAAGAAAGCTACAATCAGTCCGAAGACGTTGATGGGATCCTTCTTGGAGAAGATGCAGCCGACCTGATATACGATCAGGGAAACCGCATACGCGAATCCACACTGATACCCGATGGCAAACCAGGTCCACTTTGCGCTGTTCATTTCTCTGCGGATGGCACCGATTGCGGCAAAGCAAGGTGCGCACAGCAAATTGAAGATCAGGAACGAATAGCCTGCAAGACCCGAGGACAAGCCTTCGAAATCCAACACGCCGAATACGCCGACCACTTCTTCCTTCGCGACCAGACCCATGACGGTTGCGATGGCAGCCCGTGTGTCATTGAATCCAAGAGGAGCAAAAATCCACTTGATTGCACCGCCGATTTTACCCAGGATACTGTTGTCCAGTTCCATATCCGCGCTCCAGCCGAATGTACCTGCTTCGGTGGTTCCCAGAGTGGAAAGCACCCAGATGACGATGGAGGACAGCAGGATGATTGTGCCGGCCTTCTTGATAAAGGACCAGCCGCGTTCCCACATGGAGCGGAGAACGTTGCCGACGGTCGGCCAATGATAAGGCGGAAGCTCCATTACAAACGGAGCAGGTTCGCCCGAGAACATCTTGGTTTTCTTCAGTGCGATACCGGAAACGATAATCGCGGCAATTCCGAGGAAGTAAGCACTCGGAGCAACCCACCATGCGCCATGGAACAAAGCCGTCGCAATCAGGGCGATGATCGGCAGTTTCGCGCCGCAGGGAATGAAGGTGGTCGTCATAATGGTCATACGACGATCTCTTTCGTTTTCAATGGTTCTGGAAGCCATGACGCCGGGAACGCCGCAGCCCGATCCGATGAGCATCGGGATGAAGGATTTACCGGACAGACCGAACTTCCGGAAGATACGGTCCAGAACGAACGCAACACGGGCCATATAGCCGCATGCTTCCAGGAAAGCCAGGAAGATGAACAGCACCAACATCTGCGGTACGAAGCCCAAAACCGCTCCGACGCCGCCGATTACGCCGTCAACCAGCAAGGAGGTCAGCCATTCGGATGCTTTGGCCTTTTCCAGTCCGGCGCGGGCCAGTTCGCCCAAGCCGGGAACCCAAAGGCCTCCGTCCACTTCAGCGGGATCCGGGAATTCTTCCTGCGCCGCGTCATACACATCCGCAATGCTGAAAGGCCCCACTTCCCCGTCTTCAATCTGTTCGTCCGTCAAGGATACGATTTCCCCTTCGGCATTCACGTATTTGGTGTTCAACTCATCCGCATAGAAGCCGTACGCTTCGTCGAATGCGTCATAGTCTTCGTCTTCAATGGCATCCAGCATATCCTGCGCGCCGATAATGCCCGCCTTGCTGGCGCCTTCCAGTTTGGTTACGACTTCCGCGGTCCAGATTTTGTCTTTTGCGTAGTCCACCACCTGCTCGTTGTATGCCTTGCGGCCGATGCCGAGGAAATACCAGCCGTCTCCGAACAGTCCGTCATTGGTGAAATCCGTCACCCACGTACCGACCGTCGACACGGAAATGTAGTAAACCAGGAACATGACCAGAGCAAAAATCGGAAGAGCGGCAAACCGGTTCGTGACCACGCGGTCAATTTTGTCGGTTGCGCTCAGTTTCTTCTTCTTTGCCTTCTTGTAAACCGCCTTGATCAGGCCTGCGATGTACACATAGCGTTCGTTGGTGATGATGCTTTCGGCGTCATCGTCCATTTCCTTCTCACAGTTCTGAATGTCCGTTTCCACATGAGCCAGCTTGTCTTCCGGAATCTGCAGTTTCTCAATGACTTTGGAATCCCGCTCGAAGATCTTGATGGCAAACCATCTCTGCTGCTCCGCCGGAGCGTCATGCAGCACGGCCTCCTCGATGTGAGCCAGCGCATGTTCCACCGTACCGGAGAACGTGTGCTGCGGTTCGGTCTTGTCACCCTGTGCGGCAGCAACCGCCAAATCAGCCGCCTCGCTTACGCCCGTTCCCTTCAATGCGGAAATTTCGACCACCTTGCAGCCGATCTGGCGCGAGAGCTCCGCCGTGTTGATTTCATCGCCGTTTTTCTTGACGACGTCCATCATGTTGATGGCGACCACAACCGGAATTCCAAGTTCCACCAGCTGCGTCGTCAGATACAGGTTTCTTTCCAGGTTCGACCCGTCAACGATGTTCAGAATCGCGTCAGGTCTTTCTTCCAGCAGATAATTTCTGGCCACGACTTCTTCCAATGTGTAAGGGGACAGAGAATAAATGCCCGGCAAGTCCGTAATGATGACGTCGTCATGCTTTTTCAGCTTGCCTTCCTTCTTTTCTACCGTTACCCCCGGCCAGTTTCCGACGAACTGATTGGAACCGGTCAGCGCATTGAACAAAGTTGTTTTACCGCTGTTGGGGTTGCCGGCAAGAGCAATCCGAATCGCTTTTTCACTCATACAGTGCTTCTCCTGTTAAACTATAAAAATTGAATTGATTCCTGTTTCAAATGAACGATGGAGCTTACTCCACCTCAACCATCTCCGCGTCGGCTTTACGCAAAGAAAGCTCATACCCGCGGATGGTGATTTCCACCGGATCTCCCAGAGGCGCGACCTTCCGCACGTAAATTTCCACGCCTTTGGTCAGTCCCATATCCATCAGTCTGCGTCTTACGGCGCCTTCTCCATGGAGCTTGACGACTTTCACTGTCTGCCCAATCGATACTTCCCGCAATGTTTTCATGCCAGTTTCCTTCCATTTATATATAATCTTTTCAGATCATGATTTTCTGCGCCATTTCACGGCTGATTGCGATTCTGGATTCTTTGATCTTTACAATCAGATTTCCGTTGTTGGTTGTCACAACCGTCACATCCGTTCCGGGTACAAAACCCAGATCCTGTAAATGCTGCCTCACTTCCGGAGTCCCGCCGACCCGCTGGATCATATTCGTTTCCCCGTCACCGGCAAATGTCAAAGGCATCATATGCATAAACCTCATATTTCTTGTTAGCACTCGCTAACCTAGTTACTGAAAAAGAAGCGGTATGGCAATTAGCCACCGCTAACTAACAGATACATTATACACCCCAAAAACGGAATGTCAATGGCTTTGTTAAAAAAAATACAAAAAACCGGGCGGTTTCCCGCCCGGAATATGAAAGAAAGATTATTTTACAGCATCTTTCAAAGCTGAGCCTGCCTTGAAAGCAGGAATCTTGGCAGCGGCAACTTCAATGGTTTCACCGGTTCTGGGATTTCTGCTGGATCTGGCAGCACGCTCACGAACCTCAAACGTACCGAAACCAATCAGCTGAACCTTCTCGCCTGCCTTGAGTGCGTTGGCAATTGCGTCAAAAGTAGCCTTGATAGCTTCTTCTGCCTGCTTCTTGGAAAGGCCTGCATTCTCAGCAACAGCCATAGTCAATTCTGTTTTGTTCATGGGAGTACCTCCAATAAAAGTATTGCACCTTCATTTTAACACAAAGTCAATGCCTTGTCTATATTTTTTGCAAACAAATCAGCTCTCTAATAGGGCTTTCGCAAAGTCTTTTTGCCAAAAAAATGCTCTGGGTTGTTCCAAGGACAAAGGACTATGCTTGTGAATTTGACTCAGGTTCTTTGAACAACATTTCAGTCAACTTTTCAATAGAGTGCATATTTGTCATGTTGAATCTGGTAATCGTCAATTTTTTGTACTCTTCCACACGATTTTTAATATTCATGCAAAAGCGTCTAAGAATCGTGTTGTTTTTGATTGCATTCTCTTTCCGTGCCGTATCCCGATCTTCGTTGAGCTGAACATCCAAGACCCAGTGTTGCATTTCTATGTTCCAGTGGGACAATTTG
>JAFTBN010000007.1 GCA_017455185.1 Clostridia bacterium | reverse complement strand
CCACGAATTCGTCCTTTGCCTGACCCAAATGCACCAAAGAGACATGTTGGCAGACCACGTAAAGATGAAGTGTTAACCAAAAATGAAACCGACGATGACAAGGCCCTATAGTACAAAAATTTGGGAAATTATTATTTGATAACACATTGTCACCAATTTGTCACCAATTTGTCACCAATTTTTTTGGATTATTTACTGATTTATATTCTCATAAAACAACCAAATCGCCCATTTTTTGTATCAAATCGTCTACTTATTGTCTACTGATGCTAAAAGACAAAAAAAGAGGTCTAAGAAATGACTTATAAAAATCACTTTCAATACCTCTAGAAATTATAATATGTGTATGACGTCAGGTATTGAACCAATAAAAAAACAGACTGATACAGTGTACCAATCTGGTTCTTTAAATATGATGGACCTGGTGGGATTCGAACCCATGACCTCCGCGTTGCGAACGCGGCGCTCTCCCAACTGAGCTACAAGCCCGTTTTCCTATACAATCAAAAGTGGAGCGTAGGGGATTCGAACCCCTGACCCCAACACTGCCAGTGTTGTGCGCTCCCAACTGCGCTAACGCCCCAAACTTTTAACATCATCATTATACAACCTTTACAATCCCCGGTCAAGAGTTTTTTGCGCTTGCTTTTAATTTTTTCACTTTTCTTCAGCATTTTCACTTTACACTTCAGCGCAATATCGTGGGCTGAACTTTCAAAGGTTTATTGTTGAATCTTCCTTCTTTTTGTGATATACTACTTGAGTAAAAAAGACGTGCCGAGTTCCCGCTTTGGCAGGACAAGCGCATCCTGCCGCAGCCCCATCAAGGCCGAATGTCACCGGAGGAAAAAATGATATCCGATATTCTTCATGTTACGCAAGACGAAGCATCCATAAAAGAAGCGCTTATGCAGGCAGAAGCCGTTGCGGCTTACCGGGGCCTGGAAAAAAAGGCAGCCCTTGAACTCCGCCTCTTAACCGAAGAAATGATGGGCTTGGTTCAAGCCCTTACCGGCCAGCGCGAAGCTGACTTCTGGATTGAATCCGAGGGCCTGAAATTCCAACTCCACCTAAAGGCGGACGCAATAGTCAACACGGAAATGAGAAAGCGACTGCTTTCCGTTTCCTCAAACGGCAAAAACGCCTCGGCCAAAGGTTTCATGGCCAAAATCAGAGATTTGTTTGAACGATCCATGGAGCCTGCGGACGCAGACGAAGAAGCGACGCTGGCAAGCGGCGCTTATTACAATTATTCCCACGAGTTTGGCGATATAGGCTTTACCAATGCATATGTCTGGTCTCTGAATCGCTACCGCGAATCCATTCAAACCAATCCAAAGCCCAAGGAAACCTGGGATGAACTTGAAAAATCCGTTGTGGCAAAAATAGCGGACGAAGTGGTTATGGGAATCAAGAAAAACACCATAGAAATGGTTATCTATAAAAAATTCTAATTGAGAGGTCTGACATGAAAATCATTGACGCAAAAAACGGAAGCACTTTAACCGTTGCCCTGGAAGGAAGACTCGACACGACTACTGCTCCGCAACTGGAAGAATCCATGAAAACCAAACTGTCGGGCGTGACCGAACTGATTTTTGACTTCGCCAATCTGGAGTACATTTCCTCCGCCGGCTTAAGAATTCTTCTCTCCATGCAAAAAATCATGAATCATCAAGGCTCCATGAAAATAACGCACGTCAACGAAATCGTGATGGAAGTTTTTGAAGTGACAGGATTCACCGACATTTTAACAATCGAGTGATTTCCTCAAGGCGGCACACGCAGACGAAACTGTCGCCGCTCCGAACCATCCTGTAAAGGGAGAAAGCCATGAAAACCCTTACTGTTGCAGCACAATTGAAAGAAATCGAGACGTTAACCGACTTTGTAAACGAGGAACTGGAAAACTATATGTGTCCTATGAAGACACAAATGCAGATTGCTGTTGCCTTGGATGAAATTCTGGCCAATATCGTCCATTATGCCTATCCGGACAACCCCGACGGGAAAATGTCCGTTACCGTCTCAAAAAAAGACAACAAAATCATATTGGTATTCGCCGACAACGGCATTCCTTACAATCCTCTTACACACGAAGACCCGGACACGACTCTGTCCGCCGAGGACAGACAAATCGGGGGGCTTGGTATTTTCCTGGTAAAAAAGACCATGGATTCGTGTGATTATCAATATCTCAACGGGCAGAACATTCTGACCCTGACAAAAAACTTTTAAACTGAAAGGACCTTTTTCATGTCCACACCCGAATCTGTTTTCGAACGCGCACTCCTGTTTTGTGCAGAAGCCCATAGAGGCGCAAAAAGAAAACTCGGATCCACGCCCTATATTCTTCATCCGATGGAAGTCGCGACCATAGCGGCCACACTGACATCCGATGAAGAAATCCTTGCAGCCGCCCTGCTCCACGACGTAATCGAGGACACTCCCTTCACCGAGGAAGACGTCCGCTCCCGTTTCGGGAATCGGATTGCCGATCTGGTGCTCTCCGAAACCGAAGATAAAATGAGAGACCGACCCGCCAACGAAACCTGGAGAATCCGAAAAGAAAAATCCCTCTCGGTTCTGACCCGATCCTCCGATCCGGGCGTCAAAATCATTTGGCTTTCAGACAAATTATCCAACATTCGTTCTTTCTACCGAAATTATCTGACCCTTGGTTCCGCCATGTGGGAAAGATTCAACCAACGCGATCCTGCTCAGCATGCCTGGTATTATCGGACCATCCGGCAATTGACCCAAGAACTGTCAGACACTCCAGCCTGGCAGGAATTCACGGAAAAAGTAAATTTTATTTTTAAGGATATAAAAGACCATGAGTAATGTTAGTTTCAAAAAAACAGATTCAGACGCCATCCTTTACTTGAGCGGCCATATCGATTCGGGCAACGCCACCCAAACGGAAAACGAAATCTCCGCTTATATGAGCAAAGGCCCTGTTTCCTCTTTAACTGTGGACTGCTCCAAACTGGAATACATTTCCAGCGCAGGGCTGCGCGTTCTGCTCCGTCTTCGCAAAGCCAATGCAAACATGGTTATTACAGAAGTTTCTTCGGACGTATACGAGATTTTCGATGTGACCGGTTTTACCGAAATGATGGAAATCCGGAAAGCTTTCCGGCACATTTCGGTAGACGGATGTGAAATCATCGGCGAAGGGGCAAACGGAAAAGTCTATCGGATCGATCCCGAAACCATTGTAAAACTCTATCGCAACCCGGACTCCCTGCCCGATATTCAGAAGGAGCGCGAGTTGGCCCGCAAAGCATTCGTGCTGGGCATTCCCACTGCCATTCCTTACGATGTCGTGCGGGTAGGAGAAAGCTACGGTTCCGTATTTGAACTGCTCAACGCGAAAAGTCTGGCGAAACTGCTCTTACAGCAGGAAATGCCGGTAGACCAGGCGGTTGCCATTTCCGTAGACTTGCTCAAAAAGATTCACAGCACCTCCCTCCAGTCCGGAGAAGTTCCGGATATGCGCGAAGTCGCATTGAACTGGGTCCGTTTTCTGAAAGAGCATCTGCCGGCAGACACCTATGCCAAACTGAACACCCTGTTTGAATCCGTTCCGAAGGACAACCATCTGCTGCACGGAGACTACCACATCAAAAATGTTATGTTGCAGGACAACGAAGCGCTTCTGATTGATATGGATACGCTTTGCATGGGCCATCCGGTCTACGAGTTCGGTTCGATCTTCAATGCATACGTCGGATTCTATACCCTGGACCATGAAGAATCCTTCAATTTCTTCAAACTGCCTCATGATATCTGCCAGCGCTTCTGGGATCAGACGCTGCGTCTCTATTTCGACGGCTGCACCGAAGAAGAAAGGGCTGCCATCGAAAAGAAGGCCATGCTGGTCGGATACGTCAGACTGCTCCGCCGGACCATTCGCAACGACCACACCGACACACGGCAGCATAAGATTGATTATGCAAAAGAACGCGTTATCGAACTGACAGAACAGGTGGATACCCTCCTGTTCTGACACAAGACGGCGCAGCCTTCTTTCCGGGAACAGGCGCGACGTTCGGTCTGATTGATTAAAAAAAGAGAGCCCAGCCGGGCTCTCTTTTTTTTAGGGCATTCGCAGCGTGCAGCTCTCCCCGCGGGTCATGCAGAGACAATAAAGGCCTTCTTTCCTTTCAAGGAGCGCATCCTCTTTGGATAAGATTTCTTCAAACAGCCTGCGGGTCCGCCCGTTGCAGGCAAACCGACAGACTCCATCCCGTCCGGCCCGGACAGTCAGACACACAAGCCTGCCTTCCTTCCATTGGAGATCCACCTCCCAGCCTCCTCGGGCCCGCAAGCCTCTGACCTCCCCTTCCGGAAGAGCCTTTGGCAGAGCCGGAAGGCATTCCAGGATTCTTTCCCCCGGATTCCCCCGGTGACTTTGCAGAAGCATCTCCTGAAGGGCACTGACCGCACCGAAATTGCCGTCAATCTGAAACGGCGGGTGCAGATCGAAGAGATTATCCGCCGTAGAATGGGCCAGCAGTTCTCCCAAATGAAGGAAAGCACCCTCTCCGTCCGCCAGCCGGGCGCAGAAATGAACAATCCAGGCTCGGGACCATCCGGTGGCTCCTCCGCCATGCGCCAGTCTCCGGTCCAGAGTCCGTCTGGCCGCCTCAAAGAACACAGGTCGGTCCTGCGTGATCTGGTCTGCAGGATAAAGGGCGAACAGGTGCGAAACGTGCCGGTGACCGGGCTCCGCCTCCTCAAAGTCTTCGGACCATTCGCAAAGAGTGCCGTACCGCTCGCTCACGCGCAGCGGGGTCAACCGGGCAAGCGCCTGGCGGATTTGCCCGCACAATTCCTCTTCTTTGCCCAGCAGCCGGCCGGCATAGAGAAAGCGCTCGAACAGAGCCCGGATGATTTCATAATCAATCGTCGCCCCATAAGTAAACATGCTGCTTTGTTTCTTTCCCTCGGCGTCCGTGTAGAGAAACGTATTCTCCGGGGAATTGGAAGGAGCCGTGACCAGATATCCTCCCGGTCCCTCGGTCAGATAATCCAGGACAAACCGGCAGGATCCCACAAGAACAGGAAAAATCCGGAGCAGAACCGCCTCATCCCCGGAATACGCGTAATGTTCCCAGAGATTCAGGCACAGCCAGGGTCCTGCCATCGGGAAAAAGCCGCAGCCCACCGAATCGTGGACGCCGGTCCGTCCGAACACGTCGGTCGTATGATTCATCGTCCAGCCTCGCGCGCCGAACAGCGTTCTTGCCGTCTCTTTTCCGAACTCGCTCATTTTCTTTGCAAAATGCAAAAACGGACGCATCGTTTCGGCCATGTTGCCGCTCTCGGCCGGCCAGTAATTCATCTGCAGATTGATGTTCGTATGATAATCGCTGCCCCAGGGCGGGCGAAAGCCATGACACCAGATTCCCTGCAGATTGGCCGGAAGCCGGGCGCAGGCGCCCGAGGATGCATAAAGCAGATACCTGCCGAATGCATAATACAATTCCAAAAGCCCCGTGTCTGACCGGTCTCCGCCTTTCCAGGCATCCAGTCTTTCTTCGGTCGTCCGGGTTGACCGATCCTCTCCGTGCAGATCCAGCGTCACCCTTTCCCACCGTTCCTTTTGCCGCGAGACGTGCTCTCTCTCAATCCGCTCATACCCGGCCTCCAGAGCCCGGGAAACCGCGGCTTGTGCCCGTGCCTTCAGATCTTCATCCTGACGCAGCGCATACGTCTGCGCATCATAATCCGTAACAAGCGACAGATACACATCCACACGGGTCGCGCCGGAAAACGTCCATTCATCCTTTCCCCGGACCATGTCTCCGTCTGTATCCGTCAGGGCCATACCCAGAAAACGCATGCCGGCACCGCCCTCCCCGTATCGGGAATCGGTTTCAAAACACACCTGTCCGCTCATGCAAAGCAATCCACGCTCCATGCTCTCCGTTCCGGCATCCTTCGCCCGGTCCAGCCGGACCCGGCCCGAAAACGTCCCCTGCCGGATTTGCGTGCGGCAAACCAGAACATCCCAGTCCTCGCTGACGAACACACACCGCTCAATCCGAGCCTCCGGCGCGCAGAAACTGACGCGAACCTGTCCGCGGTCCAGCAGCAGTTCCTTTTGATACTTCCTCACTTCCCCCGGAGGCGTAAGGGACACGCTCAGAACCCCGAAACTCTCATAAAACCGCACGGTCGGAGGGTCGGCCAGGAACGTCCTGGTGCAGAGGTCCTCGGCTTCCCGATACCTCCTGGCAAAAAGAAGGCTCCTGATTGCGGCAAGGGCTTCGGGCGTCGCGTGATTTTTCTCCTTCAGGGGCTTGCCGGACCATAAACTTTCCTCGTTGAGCTCGATCTGCTCTTCGTAAGGGTCTCCGTATACCATTCCGCCGATGCGCCCGTTTCCGACCGGATAGGCGCGCATCCAGTCTTCTCTGTATTCCTTTTGCCAAATGCGACTTTCCATCTCCATCCTCGCTTTCCCCTGCCCGGCGAATCATGCGCTCCATCCGCTGCATACCATTTCATTATACGTCCGGCGGGAAAGATGTCAAGACAACTTTTCCGAAACGTCCCCTTCCTGTAATTCTGTCCGGAATTAATTGTATTCTTTATCTTTTTGTGATACAATAAAACATCATTTCGGCAGGAGGATTGTCATGCTCAACGATACCATTTCCGCTGTTTCCTCCCCTCGCGGGAAAGGCGGTGTCGCCATCATCCGTATATCCGGAAAGGACGCCTTGCCCATTATCCGGAAAATATTCAGGATGAAAGGGACCCGCCCACTGGAGGAAACCCCCCGTGTCGCCCGTCTGGGGCACATCCTGGCTGAATCCGGAACCGGCGACGGTTCCCTTGTCCCGATTGATACAGTTCTGGTTCTGTTTTTTCCCGGTCCCCACTCCTTCACGGGAGAGGACGTGGTGGAAATCAACTGCCACGGCGGTCCCCTGCTGACCGAAACCGTATACCGCTCCACCCTGTTTGCCGGAGCACGGGCCGCGCTTCCAGGCGAATTCACACGCCGGGCGTTCCTGAACGGAAAAATCAATCTGACCGAAGCCGAATCCCTCGGTCTGATGCTGGAGGCGCAAACCGAGAGTCAGCTGCAGATTGCTTCTGCCGGTCTGATGGAAAACAGCCCCCTGCGCACCTTCATTACGCAAACCACCGAAAGCCTCACCTCTCTTTTGGCCTCGGTTTACGTCAAAATCGACTATCCGGAAGAAGATCTGGCCGAAATGACCGAAGAACAGATGAAAGCCGAACTGCAGGCGCACATCACCCGGCTGCAGTCCCTCAAGCAAACCCGAAAAACCGGGCATGCGGTCGTGGACGGAATCAAAACCGTCCTGTGCGGGAAAACCAACGCCGGAAAAAGTTCGATTTACAACCGTCTGGTCATGCGCGACGCCGCAATCGTCACCGACATCCCGGGCACCACGCGGGACATCCTGCACGAACGGATTTCCATGGGACCTTTGCTCCTGGACCTGTCCGACACAGCCGGACTGAGGGAAGCGGAAGACGCCGACCTGATTGAAAAGATCGGCATAGAGCGCTCCAAAAACGCCCTGAAGCGGGCCGAACTGATCCTTTTGGTTCTGGACGCATCCGCTCCGCTGGACGCCAACGATCTGACCATCTGCGAATGGGTGGCAGACCGGGATGTCCCCGTCGCGATTCTGCTCAACAAAATCGACAAAGGGCAGGTTTCCCTGTCCGACCGTCTTGCCGAAATCTTCAAAGGCAAAACGCCCCCTCCCCCCGTCTTTCCCGTTTCCGCCCGCACGGGCGAGGGGCTTGATGCCCTGACGGACTGGCTTGTCGGACAATTTGTCGACGGAAATCTGGACTTCGCAAAACACGCCATTCTGTTCAACGACCGCCAGGACGCCAACATCCGCCAGGCCCTGAACCACCTTCAGCAGGCGAAAGAGGCCCTGGAGGATCACTGCCCGACCGATATGGTCTGCAGCAGCGTGGAGCTGGCCATCCAGGCGCTCGGGGAAATGGACGGCCGGATGGTCAACGAGGAAATCATCCAGACCATCTTTTCAAAATTCTGTGTAGGAAAATAACGAGGACATCGTATGAGAACCGCTCAACTGGCCGATCTTCTCCGTCCGCAAACGCTGGACGACCTGGTCGGGCAACCACATCTGTTCGGGCCGCGGGGCGTCATCCGGCGCATGCTGGAAAACGGCCGCCTGACCAATATGATTTTCTTCGGCCCTCCCGGGACGGGGAAAACGACCTCAGCCGGCATCATCGCCCGCTCCTCCGGAATGACGTTTCACCGGCTGAACGCCACGACCGCCTCTCTGGCAGACGTGAAAGCCATTCTGCAGGAAAGCGGCAGTCTGCTCGGGACCAACGGCATTCTGCTGTATCTGGACGAGATTCAGTATTTCAACAAAAAACAGCAGCAAAGCCTGCTGGAGTATATGGAGGACGGGCGGATCACCCTGATTGCCTCTACCACCGAAAACCCGCATTTCTGCGTACATCACGCGCTCGTCTCCCGCTCCTCCCTGTTCCGGTTCGAAACCGTCGGACCGGAGGACATGCAGCCCGTCCTGCAAAAAGCGCTGCGCTACCTGAATGAAGAAGCGGCAGACGCGGAACCGAAGACATTGGATGCCGAGACCGGCCTATACCTGGCCGGCTGTGCAGGCGGAGACGTCCGGCGCGCCATCAATCTGCTGGAAAACGCATACTTCTCTTCCGGGAAACGCATCGGCAAAGAGGAAATCGACACGTTCGACGCGGGCATCGGCAACTTCAATCCCGACGTTCATTACGACCTGCTCTCCTGCCTGCAGAAATCCATCCGGGGCTCGGACCCGGATGCCACGGCCTTCTACGTGGCCAAACTTCTGTCCCTGGGTGAGTTGACAGCCCTTTGCCGGCGGCTGCAGGTCATCGCAAACGAAGACATCGGTCTGGCCTATTCCCAGGCCGCCGTCATTACGCGTGCCTGCTGCGAATCCGCCCTGGAACTGGGCCTGCCGGAAGCCTCTCTTCCGCTTGGGCACTGTGCCATTATGCTTGCCACTGCCCCCAAATCCAACTCGGCTTATCTGGCCGTAAACGCCGCCATGCAGGACGTGGAAAAAGGCCGGGGACTGGAGGTGCCGGAGCAGCTGCGCAGCCCACTCTTCCGCGGGTATCTCTATCCGCATGATTATCCCAACCATTACGTCAGACAGCAATACCTGCCCGACGATTTGAAAGACAGGGTCTATTACACCCCGGGAAGCGACAAATACGAACAGGCGCTTCGGGAATACTGGGACGCCGTCAAAAAACAAACACAGGAAAAGGACAAATAAATGGAACCTAAATTTCTTTGCTTCGGAGAACTTCTCGGCCGGCTCAGCCCCGAGGGGGACCAGAGAATTCTGCAAACCAACCGCTTCAGTCTGACCTACAGCGGAAGCGAGGCCAATGTGGCCATGCTGCTCGGAAATCTGGGGATGGATGTTTCCTATGTCACGAAACTCCCGCAAAACGACGTCGGCGAAGCCGCGCTGCGCGCGCTGCGGGCCCACAACGTACAGACCGGCCACGTTCTTCGCGGGGGCGCCCGGATGGGACTGTATTTCGTAGAAAAAGGCATGTCCGCCCGGACGTCCAACCTTATTTACGACAGGGTCGGTTCTTCCTTTGCCTCCATTTCCCCGGACGAGCTGGACTGGGACGAACTCTTCCGAGGCGTCACCCATTTCCATTTCACGGGCATCACGCCCGCGCTCTCGGACGCCTGTGCGCAAGCCTGCCTTGACGCCTGCCGCGCCGCAAAAGAGAAACAAATCGTCATTTCCTGCGACCTGAACTACCGGGCCAAACTCTGGTCCGTGGAAAAAGCAAATGCGGTTCTTGCCACCCTGCTGCCCTACGTCGACATCCTGCTTTCCAACAACGCCGAAATCGAGCAGCTCTTCGGCATCCACACCGAGAATTACGAAGAACTCGCAGACGAACTCAAAAAGCGATTCGGCATTGAAAGCGTCGGAACCGCCGTGTATTCCATCCGTGACCACGGCACTCTTCTGGACTGGGCTGGCGTTCTTTCCTACAAAGGGCAGCTGGTGCAGAGCCGAAACCGCTACACCATCCAGGTGCTCGACCCCATCGGCGGAGGCGACAGTTTTTCGGCCGCCGTCCTGTACGGGCTCGCCCGGCAGATGCCGCTCCAGGAATGCGTCGATTTCGCGACAGCCGCCTCGGTCCTGAAATTTACCATTTCGGGAGACGTGGACGACATTACCCCGGCAGACGTGCAGAAACTCCTGCACTCCAAAGATTTTCTGAACCGTTAAGTTCCCTTTGCGCGCTTTCTTCTCCTTTCCCGAAAAGAGAGATGCCGCCAAGGAGAAGGAAAGGAACGTTTATGCGAACCAAAGCCCTGTATAAACTGGTCTTCACGGCCCTTTTTGCCGCCCTGACCTGCATCGCAACCATGATGATCCAGATTCCCTCGCCGACCGGCGGATACAAAAACGCCGGAGACGCGCTCGTCTTCCTGTCCGGCTGGCTGCTCGGCCCCTGGCTGGGAGGTCTGGCGGGAGGAGTCGGCTCCGCCCTGGCGGATCTGCTCAGCGGATACGCCTATTACGTACCCGGCACCTTCCTCATCAAAGGGCTGGAAGGAGTGGTATGCGCCCTTCTGTTCCGCCTTTTCTGCAAACTGCTGCAGGGCAAAAAAAAGCATCCGGAAAGCCCGGATTCCGGGACGGATTCGTTCGGTCACGGACTCGGATTCCGCCTGCTGTTCCGGTTTCTGTCCGCCCTTGCGGGCTGTATCATCATGGTGGGAGGCTATTTCTTTTATGCGGCGCTCCTCCTCGGAAAGGGGTACGAGGCCGCCCTTTCCTCCCTCCCCGGCAACATCGTTCAGTCCGTCCTCGGACTGTTGCTTGCCATGGTGCTCATGGAGGCTCTGCTGATCCATCCCTCCCTGCGCAAGACGCTGATGCGGGACCTGGAACCGCAGGAACCGGACAAGGAGCAGAAACAGCCGCCCGATCCGCAAAAATCCTCAAAGGAATAATTCGGAATATTCCGATGGAATATTCCGTTGGAATACAAAGCGGGGCTGTGCACACGCACAGCCCCGCTTCCGTTTATTTCGTTTCCGACCCGGACAGATCCTCTTCCAGATAGGGCACATACGCCGAAAAGGCCCCGGGCAGCGCATACCGTTCCCTGCGTTCCCCGCCGGTTACAAACACCAGGGTCTGATCCGGCTCCGCCGGTTCCACCTCGGCCATCCACCCGTTCATGTGCCAGCGAAGATGCGAAAAGACGTGCTCGGCCTCCCTCAGCGGCCGGATTGCAAGCGGGGTCAGCCCCCACTTTCTCACCTGTGCCTCCACGCCCGCCCGGTCCAGCCGGCCCGGCACGTTGGGGAACTCGTACAGACCGCCCAGCAGTCCGTCCTCGGGCCGCTTGCGCACCGCAAAACGGCTCCCCTGCCGGAGCAGAATCACCGTGAGGTCCTCGTCGCGCTTGCCTGTCTTCGGCACACGCACGGGCAAAAGGTGCTCCCACCCCATGCGGTGCGCCCGGCAGACGCCCTCAAACGGGCATCCCAGGCATTTGGGCTTGACGCCCTTCCCTCCCGGAAGGCATACGGTCGCCCCGATGTCAATCAGGGCCTGGTTGAAATCTCCCGGGCGCTCCCGGTCCAGAAAAGCCGCGGCGAATTCGGTTTGTTTTTTGCGGGTCGCCGGAAGAAGGATGTCCTCCTGAAGGCCGCACATACGGGCCAGCACCCGCTGTACGTTGCCGTCCACGGCGGGATAAGGCAGATTGTAAGCAAAGGACAGAACGGCCCCCGCCGTATACGCGCCGACGCCCGGCAGAGCCAGAACCTTCTCATATTCCCGCGGCATCCGGCCGCCGTATTCCGATACGATGATCTGTGCGGCCTGCTGCATATGCCGGACCCGGGAATAATAGCCAAGTCCCTCCCAGAGCACCAGCAGTTTTTCCTTCGGCGCGGCCGCCAACGCTTCGAAATCCGGCAGTTCGGAGAGAAACCGGGCATAGTACGGCTTGACCGCCTCAACCCGGGTCTGCTGCAGCATGATTTCCGAGACCCATACCGCATACGGAGTCTGGGACTGACGCCAGGGCAAAACCCGCCCGCACCGATCGTACCAGTCCAGAAGAAGGGCCCTGGCCCGGTCCAGTTCGCCGGGCTGCGGAACCATCGTTTCCGTGTTCTCTGTCTCCTTCATACGAGCCCCCTTTCCTTTCTCCCTTATTATAGAAACGGAGGTCCGCTTTGTCAAATCCCAAGCGGGCAAAATGTCCGTTTTTCGCTTGAAAAGGCGCATTTTTCGCGCAAAACGGGCCGTGGAAAGGCAAAAAAATCTTCAAATACCTTTACTTTCGGCCCCGTTTGTGTTACACTATAGTTTGAGTGATTTTTAATCCTATTTATTACCTATTCTTTTAGGAGGAACTTTTTCATGGCAATTCAAAGAAAAAAACTCTCCATGGATGGTAACCAGGCTGCCGCGACCGTGAGCTACGCGTTCACCGAAGTCGCCGGCATCTACCCGATTACCCCTTCCAGCCCGATGGCAGACTACGTCGACCAGTGGGCCGCGCAGGGACTGAAAAACATTTTCGGTTCCACCGTCAAGGTCATGGAGATGCAATCCGAAGCCGGCGCCGCCGGCACCGTACACGGTTCTCTGGCCGCAGGAGCCCTGACGACAACGTATACCGCTTCCCAGGGTCTGCTGCTCATGATTCCGAACATGTACAAGATCGCCGGCGAACTTCTCCCGGGCGTCTTCCACGTATCCGCACGCTGCGTCGCTTCTCATGCTCTGAACATTTTCGGCGACCATTCGGACGTGTACGCCTGCCGTCAGACCGGTTTCGCCATGCTGGCTGAAACCAACCCGCAAGAAGTGATGGACCTGGGTGCCGTGGCGCATCTGGCTGCCATCCGCGGCCGCGTTCCGTTCCTGAACTTCTTCGACGGATTCCGCACGTCGCATGAAATTCAGAAAATCGAAGTCTGGGATTACGCCGACCTGGCCGAAATGGTGGACATGGACGCCGTCAAGGCATTCCGCGCCCGCGCGCTGAACCCCGAACATCCCGTTCTGCGCGGCTCGGCTGAAAACGGAGACATTTTCTTCCAGCATCGTGAAGCATGCAACCCCTACTATGAAAAACTTCCGGCCATCGTAGAAGATTATATGAACCAGGTCAACGCCAAGATCGGCACCGACTACAAGCTCTTCAACTACTACGGCGCGCCTGACGCAGACCGCGTCATCGTTGCAATGGGTTCCATCTGCGACGTCGCCGAGGAAGTCATCGACTACATGATGGCAGCCGGCGAAAAAGTGGGTCTGGTCAAAGTCCGTCTGTATCGTCCTTTCGTGGCCGAGAAACTGGCAGAAGCCCTTCCGAAGACCGTCAAGAAGATTGCGGTTCTCGACCGCACCAAGGAGCCCGGCTCCCTGGGCGAGCCGCTCTATCTGGACGTTGTCACCTCCCTGGCGCGCACCGGCGTAAACGCGAAAGTCGTCGGCGGCCGTTACGGACTTGGCTCCAAGGATACTCCTCCCGCCTCCATCTTTGCCGTATTCGCAAACCTGGCCAAGGAGAATCCGCAGCCTGACTTCACCATCGGCATCGTAGACGACGTGACCGGACACTCCCTGCCCGAGACCGACGCTCCCGACACCGCACCCGCCGGCACAACCGCCTGCAAGTTCTGGGGTCTGGGCGGCGACGGAACCGTCGGAGCCAACAAGAACTCCATCAAGATCATCGGCGACCACACCGACAAATACATTCAGGCATACTTCCAGTATGACTCCAAGAAGACCGGCGGCATCACCATTTCGCATCTGCGTTTCGGCGACAAGCCCATCAAGTCCCCGTACTACATCAACAAGGCGGACTTCGTGGCATGCCACAACCAGGCCTACATCAAACGGTATCACATCGTACAGGACGTCAAGCCGGGCGGAACCTTCCTGCTCGACTGCCAGTGGAGTCCGGAAGAGCTCAACGAGCATCTGCCCGCTTCGGTCAAGTCCTACATCGCCAACAACAACATTCACTTCTATACCATCAACGCGACCAGCCTTGCCATGAACAAGATCGGCAACGCGAAGGTAAAGAACACCATTCTGCAGTCCGCTTTCTTCTCGCTGGCCAAACTCCTTCCGAAGGAAGAAGCCATCGAATACATGAAGAAAATGGCATACAAGTCCTACATCAAGAAGGGCCAGGCCATGGTGGACCTCAACTATGCCGCCATTGACGCCGGCGCTGACGCCTATGTGGAGATTCAGGTTCCGGCCGACTGGAAGAACTGCGGCAAGGATGCTCCCGCCGCCAAAGTGACGAGCACCCGCCAGGATCTGACCGATTTCGTCAACTCGGTTGTCAGACCGGTCGGCGACATGAACGGCGACCATCTGCCGGTTTCCGCCTTCTCCAAATACGCAGACGGCACCTTCCCGCAGGGCTCAGCCGCTTTCGAAAAGCGCGGCGTCGCGGTCATGGTTCCGGTCTGGAATCCGGACAAGTGCGCACAGTGCAACACCTGCTCTTTCGTCTGCCCGCATGCGGCCATCCGTCCGTACGCCATGAACGAAGAGGAAGCCGCAGGCGCGCCTGCAGTGACCAAGTTCGCTCCCAAGCCGGTCGTCAAGACCAATTACAAATTCACCGTCGCTGTTTCCCCGCTCGACTGCATGGGATGCACCCTGTGCGTCAAAGCCTGCCCGATCAACGTCACAGCCAACAAGAAGGCTCTGGCGGCGGCTCAGGCCAACGGCGTAACCGATCCCAAGGAACTGGCCAAAGTTTCCGCCGCGAAGTCCGACCTGGCCCTTTACATGGTACCGCAGGATTCGACTTCCGAGCAGCAGGCCGCTTTCGACTATGCGGTAGCCCACGTCAGCGAGAAACCCGAACTGATCAACAACAAGACCGTCAAAGGCAGCCAGTTCAAGCAGCCGCTGCTTGAATTCTCGGGCTCCTGCGCAGGCTGCGCGGAGACTTCGTATGCCCGCCTGATCACACAGCTGTTCGGCGAGAGAATGTACATCTCCAACGCAACCGGATGCTCCTCCATCTGGGGCGGCTCCGCACCGGCAACGCCTTATACCGTCAACCGTGAATCCGGCCGCGGTCCCGCATGGGCGAACTCCCTGTTCGAGGACAACGCCGAGCACGGCCTTGGCATCTACCTCGGCCAGAAGGTTCTGCGCAACCGCGCCATCGACAAGATTAAAGCGCTTGAACTTGCCGGCGACGACGAGAAAGCCACAGTAGAGGCCTTCCTGAACACCCAGGATGATTCCGAAGCCAATGCACCCTGCACCAAGGCCCTGATCGAAATGCTCGAAAAGCGCGCCGCGGCAGGCGATGCAGCCAGCGAAGAAATCCTCCAGTCCCGCGACTATCTGTCCAAGAAGTCCGTATGGATCTTCGGCGGCGATGGCTGGGCTTATGACATCGGTTTCGGCGGTCTGGACCACGTCCTGGCTTCCGGCGAAGACGTCAACGTCATGGTCTTCGACACCGAAGTGTACTCCAACACCGGCGGACAGGCTTCCAAGGCTTCCAACATCGGTCAGGTCGCTCAGTTCGCTGCAGCCGGCAAGGCCATCGGCAAGAAGAACCTGGCGGAAATCGCCATGTCCTACGGATATGTTTACGTCGCACAGGTCGCCATGGGCGCGGATATGACCCAGCTGCTCAAGGCCCTGACCGAAGCCGAGGCATATCACGGACCTTCCCTGATCATCGGCTACGCGCCTTGCGAAATGCACGGTCTGAAGGGCGGCATGCAGAACTGCCAGCTCGAAATGAAGAAGGCTGTGGACGCTGGTTACTGGCAGATGTTCCGGTACAACCCGACCCTGGAGCACAACAAGCTCTCCATCGACTCCAAGGAACCCTCCGCGGACTACATCTCGTTCATCAAGTCCGAGACCCGTTACGCGCGTCTGGCTCAGTCCTTCCCGGAGAGAGCCGAGGTCCTGTTCAACAAAGCCGATGCCAATGCAAAAGCCCGCTACGAGCGGTTGCAGAAGATGGGCAAGCTGTACGAATAAAAATAAGCGCAAATCAGCTTAACGCCTCGCGTGCCTGCTGATTGATGCCTATAAAACGGCCGGCGTTGAGATTGAAAAACATCTTGACGCCGGCTTTTTCAAAACAGAAAAGAAAGATACGTTTATGGAAGAAAAAAACAACGCCTATCTTGAGGCCTATCAATACTGGAAAAGCTCCCGTGTCTTCGACGAGCAGACCCGGGCCGAGGTCCGCGGCCTTGAGGACGAAAACGAGATTTACGAACGGTTCCGCTGCGAGCTCTCCTTCGGGACGGGCGGCCTGCGGGGCATCATGGGAGCCGGAACCAACCGGATGAACCGGTACACCGTAGGAAAAGCGACGCTGGGCCTTGCCATGTGGCTCCGGGCCTCCAACCCGGGCCGCAGACTTCGCGTCGCCATCAGCTACGACACCCGCCTGCACAGCGCCGAGTTCGCCGAAGTCGCGGCACAGGTGCTCAGCGCCCGCCGGATCCGCGTCTATCTGATGGACCGGCCGCTTCCCACTCCCGTTCTGTCCTATGCGGTGCGCACGCTCCACTGCGACGCGGGCATCATGCTGACCGCCAGTCACAACCCCAAAGAATACAACGGATACAAGGCCTATGACGCAACCGGCTGCCAGCTCAACCTGGAAGACTCCAATGCCCTGACCGATACAATCCGTTCCATTTCCGACTTTTCCCGGATTCCCTTCCGGGGACGGCCCGAGCTGATTGAAAGCGTCGGGTCTGCGCTCGAGGAAAGTTTCTGCCGCCAGGTTCTCAAACAGTCCCGCCTGCGGGATGCGGCCGCCAAGCGCGCCCTGAAAATCGTCTACACGCCGCTGCACGGAACGGGCCTGTTGCCCGTGACCCGCGTCCTTGCCAAGGACGGATTCACCCACGTCAGCGTCGTTCCGAAACAGGCGGTGCAGGACGGTCATTTCCCGACGGTCAAAAGCCCCAATCCCGAGGAACACGCCGCGCTTGACCTTTCCCTGCAGCTGGCAAAGGCAAAAGGGGCGGACCTGTTTTTCGGAACCGACCCGGATTCCGACCGCGTCGGAATCGGCGCCCGGAAAGCGGACGGCTCGTACGCTCTTCTGACCGGCAACCAGGTCGGGGCTTTGCTGATTGATTTCGTGCTCTCGCACACCGACCTCGCCGCGCTGTGCGCCGGGCGGACGCCCACGGTCATCAAGACCATCGTCACGGGCGAACTCGGTGCGGATGTGGCGCACGCGTACGGGGCGGACGTAGTCGACGTGCTGACCGGCTTCAAATTCATCGGAGACCGCATGAACCGTTACGAACGGGGTCTTGAGGCGCGCCGCTATCTGATGGGATACGAGGAAAGTTACGGATACCTCGTGGGCGAACACGCGCGGGACAAGGACGCCGTTGTCGCTTCCATGCTCATCTGCGAAATGGCCGCGTTCCACAAGGCTTCCGGCCGCACGCTCTTTGACGCGCTGGACGCGCTGTACAAGCAGCACGGTTTCTACCTGGACACCCTTTCCTCCCTGACGCGGGAAGGCGCCCGGGGCATGGCGGAAATCGAGGGAATCATGAACGACCTTCGCTCCACCGGTCTGTCCCGTCTGCCCGAAAAGGCCAAACTGCTCGATTACAATCTGGGCATCGGGGACTTGCCCCGGTCCAACGTCCTCAAATTCGTGTTCGGGGACGGATCCTGGGCGGCCGTTCGCCCGTCGGGCACCGAGCCGAAAATCAAATTCTACTATTCCATCAAGGCATCTTCGAGAGAACTGGCCGAACAAAGGCTGGAACGCATCCGAGCAGCCATACAACCGCAGTAACCGGGCGGAAACAGAACAAGGCGGAAAGGACCAATCCTTTCCGCCTTGTTTTCTTTTTTCAAATCCGATCTTCTTATTTCCCGCCATCCGGCTCTGTTCCGGATCCTTTGATTCCCGTGAAAGCGATAACTGCATAAGCGGCAAAGATGGCCAATTCAAACAGCGAAAGATTTGCAAGGGTGTTCACTCCGCCGTCCACATCAAAGATGAAGGTCAGGACGAGCACGGACATCAAGCCGCAAAGAACGAGCACAGAGAGCGATTCCAGCTTGCCCGCAGCCGCAGGAGAAAAGGTCTGCACAACCGCGAAGACGATCTGCGCCAGCGCAAGCAGCCACAAAAGCACGCTGATGATCCAGCCCGATGCGGACGCACCGCCGTTGGCCCAGATCATGACAATTTGCTGGAACAGAATGTAAAGAGGAAACCCGGCCAAAAGGATCAAAGACGCGATACCGGTAAACGCGCCGCTCCGGTTCCGTGCTGCAATCCCCAGAACCGCTACGACCAGATACCCGAGTCCGATCAGCAATCCGAGAATTCCGTAAATAATCAACATGGCCGGTACGTTTTTCCCGAACAGATTGATCGAGAAGAAGATCAACAATATGCCCATCACCGTTGTGGCAATCATGGGGGCAAAACGCTGCATTTTTTCTTTCATACTCATTTCCCTTTCTGTTTTTTTGTTTTTTATCAAGATTCTTCCCTGTCGGCTTTTTTTCCGGCCAGGTAGAGAACAATGAACAAAACCAGTCCCAGCCCGGTTGCAACCAGGAGCGAGGGGCGGTACCACCGGGTTCCGAAAAGGACATAGAGCAGCGCAGCCGCGCCGATGCCCACCATCATCGAACCCCCAAGTCCCATGGCGACCTGCAGGATTTTCTTCCGCAGCGCCACCAACACAAAACCAAACAGCACACTTCCGGCAAGCGACAGCACAATGGTCAGGATCACATCCGACCGGATGGTGGAGGCAAACCAATGCCCGGCATAAAAGCCGACCAGCGCACCCGCCGAAAAGAAAGCGAACTTCTCCAGTTTGAAAAGCAAAAAGCCCAGAATCAGCGAAAGGACCAGGGGAATCAGCAGCCAAAGCAGCCATTCAAACCGCTCTTCGATCTGGGAGTGCTGCTGAACGAACGGCATGACCACCCCATATCCGAGCGTAATCCCCGCCCCCAGCGCCGTCACAACGTACACAAACGGAAGGATGCGGTATCCCCGCCAAATCAGGAATCCGCCCACCAGGACCAGAACGACGCAAAAGAGAATCGCCGGCACGTCCGACCAGCGGGCCGCCAGCCGGATCAGCCATTGCGGCGTGAGAAACAAATCCCTGAACTGCTCCACAACGCGGGAAAAAACGGCCCAGAATTGTCCCATTGCATCCTCCTTGTTCATAGTCTGATTATGCGTCCAGCGCCTTGAAGATTGCTCCCTGCAGTTCGTCGAACGTCTCGTACGCCGGAATGTCCGGGTAATCCCGGCGGATCTGATCGGTCGTACGGAACAGAAATCCGGCCGAGCTGGCCTCAATCATGCCAAGGTCGTTGTAGCTGTCCCCGCTGGCAATGGTCTCGAACCCGATGGACTGCAGCGCCCTGACGGTTGCCAGTTTGGATTTTTCCACCCGCATCCGGAATCCTTCGATCATCCCGTCAGGTCCCACCTCGAGCGTGTTGCAGAACAGCGTCGGATATGCCAGTTTCTTCATCAGGGGCATCGCAAACTGCTCAAACGTATCACTCAGAATCAGCACCTGCGTTCTTTCCCGCAGCGCGTTCAGAAACGCAAGCGCCCCGGGAAACGGGTCGATCGTCCCGATGACCTTCTGCACCTGCGCAAGACCCAGACCGTGCTCCTTCAGAATGCCCAGCCGCCAGCGCATGAGTTTGTTGTAATCGGGCTCGTCCCGGGTCGTCCGGCTCAACTCCGGAATGCCCGAGGCCTTGGAAAACGCAATCCATATTTCGGGGACCAGAACCCCTTCCATGTCCAAACAAACAATTTTCATCCCGGATTTGCCTCACAGTTCGGCTACGACTTCCACTTCCACCAGAGCGCCCTTGGGCAGACTCCGGACCGCCACGCAGGAGCGGGCCGGCTTGGAAGTGAAATAGGTCCCGTACACCGCGTTGAAAGCGGCGAAATCCGCAATGTCCGCCAGGAAGCAGACCGTTTTGACCACATGGGAAAAATCCGTTCCCGCGGCCGAAAGAACCGCGCCCAGATTCTCGCAAACCTGCCGGGTCTGTCCTTCGATACCGGATTCCTCGATCGCACCGGTCCCGGGACAGATGGCAATCTGCCCTGAGGTGAACAAAAGTCCGCCCGCCTTGACGGCCTGACTGTAGGGCCCGATCGCTTCGGGCGCCTCTTTGGTATATACCTTTTCCATATCGTTCCCCTTTATACCAATTTGAATCCTTCGGCCTTCAAAGCCTGAGTGATTTCCTGAATGTGCTCATAATTCCTTGTCTCCAGCTCAAGCCGCAGGAAGCATCCGTTGACGTCCTGTGCCTCGCTGGCCCGTTCGTGGTGGACCGAGATGACGTTTCCGCCCTTGTCCGCGATGATGCGGGAGACCGCTTTGAGCTGACCCGGCTTGTCCATCAGTTCGATGACCAGTCCGCAAGACCGGCCGGACTTGTACAGACCGCGCTTGATGACGCGGGACAGGATGGTCACGTCGATGTTGCCGCCCGAAACCAGGCAGACCACTTTCTTGCCCACGATCGGAACCTTCCCGAACATGACGGCCGCGACCGAAACCGCGCCCGCTCCCTCGGCAATCATCTTATGCTGCTCGATCAGGGCCAGAATGGCCGACGAAATCTCGTCGTCCGTAACCGTGACCAGTTCGTCCACGTATTGATTGACCAGCGCAAAGGTGTGTTCCCCGGGCTGCTTGACGGCGATGCCGTCCGCAATGGTGGACACGCTGCTCAGCGTTTCGATCTTCCCGTCGTGAACCGACCGGTACATGCTCGGCGCTCCGGCGGCCTGCACGCCGTAGACCTTGACCTGCGGCTTGAGGCTCTTGAGGGCAAACGCAACGCCCGAAATCAGGCCTCCGCCCCCGACGGGCACCACCACTGCGTCCACGTCGCGCAACTCGTCCACGATTTCCAGTCCGATGGTTCCCTGCCCCGCGATGACGTTCTCGTCGTCAAACGGGTGCACGAACTTATAGCCCAGCTCGTCCCTCAGTTCAAGCGCACGGCGGTATGCGTCGTCGTAGACGCCTTCCACCAGGCAAACCTCCGCGCCGTATCCCTTTGTCGCCTCCACTTTGGAAATCGGAGCTCCGTCCGGCAGACAGATCAGGGACTTGATGCCGTATTTGGTCGCCGCCAGGGCAACGCCCTGCGCATGGTTTCCGGCCGAGCAGGCGATGACGCCCCTCTCCTTCTCCTCTTTGGTCAGCTGAGAAATCATATAGCCCGCGCCGCGCACCTTGAAGGAGCCGGTCACCTGCAGATTCTCCGGTTTCAGATAAACCGAACCGCCCTGACTCAGTTTCTCGCTGTAGATCAGGTTGGTTTTCCGCACCACGTCGCGAAGCACGTACGAGGCATGGTAGATTTTGTCCAGTGTCAACATAGTTTACTCTTTCCCGCAGGTCCTCAAATCGTCGGGATAACCTGCTTGCAAAATTCGATTTCCTCTCCGTCCGGTCCCTGAACGAAAGCGACGCAAAGGCTCACTTTCCTGGGTGTGGACGGAAGATGCATCACCTGGGGCTCCTTTACCGTAACGGCGCCCGCTTCCAGGGCCGCCCGGTACGCCTGCTGCACGTCGGCCACCGCCAGGGCCAGATGGGCGATGCGGCCGTTGGGGACGTAATCGTCCCCGCCGTCCGCAAACAGTTCCAGCCGGACACCGCCGCCCAGATCCAGCATGCATTTGCGGTCCGTGCCCGTGCCCCATTCAAAATCCACTACGGCTCCCAGTTTCTGATAAAACCGCAGGGAGCGTTCAAAATCCTTGGCTTTGATCGCCGCGTGATGATAGGCGATTCCCTTCAATACCGTGTTGGTCATGCCGAAGACTCCTTATTTCACAAACGGAACGCCCAGGATCTTGGCCGACTTGACAAGCATCTGCGGGATCTTCACCATCGGCTTGCCGGGGCAAAGCGGATAGATGCCCAGGCACGCGAAAATGTACCAGGCCGACATCGTGCCGTTGTCCTCGTCTCCGGGATATCCGTCGTCGCCGGCATAGAAATACTCCTGTGCCGCGCGTCTGACCCAATACGCGCATTTTTCCTCCTGGCCGAAATACGCATAAATCCAGGGGAAATGGAAGGAAGGCTGATTGGAGATGGCGAACTGTCCCAGGTCGCACGCGGCCATCTCGGACATCTCGTGAATCTCGGTTTTGTATCCGCCTACCCGGTAGATCGGCGGCGCCGCAAACAGGTCGTCCAGTTTCTTGAGCAGTTTGTCAGGTCCGCCGTACAGTTCCGCCAGGCCGTCCAGGTCGTGCTGAACGGCAAAGGAGGACTGCCATGCGCTTCCCTCGGTGTACTCGCCGCCCCAGGAGAAAGGATCGAAGTTGTCTGCCATCTTGCCCTGTTCGTCCCGTCCGCGCATAAAGCCGGTTTCGGGGTCGAACAGATTCCGGTAATTCAGAGCTCTCTTGCGGTATTGCGCCACCAGTTCCTCGGACTTGCCCAGGCGCTGCGCGACTTCGGCAATGCACCAGTCGCCGTATGCGGCGTCCAGAGTCAGGTTCACCGACTCGCGGTTCAGGTTGCGCGGAACGTATCCGTATTTCAGATAAGCCTGGCAGCCGTTGCGTCCGTACCGGGCCTCCTTGGACTCGTTGTTGGCGTGATGCAGCATGCCCTGCAGCGCATTCTCCAACAGCTCCCGGGATCCGATTCCGTCCTGGGCCGCCTCGGCAATCACCGCGTCGATCAGCGTGGACGGCATGCAGCCGACCTCGCCCAACGACGGCCAGCGGGGCAGCCATCCGCCTTCCAGATAATCGTTGACAAATCCCTCCAGGATCTGGGCGAACTCGTCGCGCGCGACCATGGAGAAGAACGGATAAACGGTGCGGTAAGTGTCCCAGAAACCGTTGTCGGTGTACCGGTAACCCTTCTTGGTCTGTCCGTCGAACGGGCAATAGTGAATCGGGTTGCCCTGCGCGTCAATCTCATAGGCCTTGTGCGGGAACAGGAAGGTCCTGTACAGGCAGGAGTAGAACGTTTCCATCTCCTCGTCGGTTTCGGTTTCCACCTCCACGCGGTGCAGATATTCTTCCCACAGATCCTCTGCCTCGTCGCAAAGCGTAGCAAAGGATTTGTTTCCGCAATCCTGCTCAATGGCGAGTTTGGCCTGCTCTTCGGAAATATAGGAGGTGCCGATCCGGGCCTCGACGACTTTTCCGTTCAGGGCGACGTGCGCGCCGGCGCCGGGCGCCGGGCCGTTGTCCTGGCCGAACAGCACGGTCTTCTGCGCGTCCATTCCGCCGTCCAGGAACTTGACCGCGAAATACATCCGGAAATCCTTGGCTGCATCCAGGGTATGGCCGTCTGTCACACCCAGCAGATAATCCCCTTCCACACGGTACGAGTAATTGCCGCGGACCGGGAAGAAGGACAGGCAGGTCGGCCGGTCCACTTCAACCGAAAGCCGGATAGCAGCTCCCCGTTCGGTCGGAGTCAGTTCGAATTTGGTTCCGCTTCGCAAAAAGCGGATCATCAGATAATCCGGACGGTATACGCTGTCCTCAATGCGGTAGCTGGACCAGGCAGCCGGGTTTGCGTTGTAAACCCCGTCGTTCTGGGGGGTCATGACGAATGCGCCGTAGTCGTTGATCCAGGGGCTGGGCTGGTGGGTCAGCCGGATGCCCTCGAGTGCCGGCACGTCCGGCTTGAAGAACCAGCCGCTCTGCGGATCCTGGGTCTGCGGACACCAGCCTGCCATGGCAAACGGGCGCTGCGTCAGGGCCAGCGTATTGCCGCAGGAGAATCTCGGCACGGATTTCGTACCCATCTTGATATTGACAAACGGAATATAATTCATTGTTTCATTCGGGACCTCGTCCCGCCTCCTTTGTGAGTTTGATCATCCCCGCCGTCCGGTTCAGCCGTTGTCCGAGGGGAAAGTCGCCGATTCGTTCCGGCTGTATTCAACGCCGCCTTTGACTGCGCTCACATTGAGCACAATCGATTCAAGGTCGCCTGCGTCGTTCAGGGTGAAAACAACAGAGTTGCTCTTGATTTCGCACTCCTCCTCCGGATCATAAAAACCCAGAACGGAACGCACGTCCTCGTCAGACAGACGGCCTGTCAGGACATTGTCGGTCAGGGAGCAGCTCTGCATCGTTCTGGACAGGTTGGATACGCTCATGCCCTTAAACAGGAGTGTTCCCGCCGTCACGTCCATCAAATCCGATTTGGTAAGCGTTTCGGTTTCGGTCTTCAGCGGGTCCGTGGTCTTCATGACCTCCCCGTCGAATACAATCTGGTTGCTGACGGTCTTGGTCCCCAGCTGATCCATCGTATAGGTGGAAAAATTGAACGTAAGCTTGTCGCCCTCGAACTTTCCGGTATAGCTCAGCCCGTTTTTCTCCACTTCGTCTCCCTTTGAGGTTGTAATCAGAAGCTCCATGCCCGCAACGGGAGAAATGACCTTGATCCCCAGGCACATATTCGCGCGGACCGCTTTAGCCACTCCGCCGAGTTCTACGTAATTCTCCGGGGTGCTCACCGAGGGAATATCGGAAGCGGTTTTGCTTCCGTGAAGGAAGGAAATCTCGATTTTGAATTCCACCGCCACGTCCTTTTCCCCACTGAAAAGCGAACCGGTATATGCATCCATAGTCAACTCAGCCGTAAGCGGCAGACCGTTCTCGGTTGCCTCAAACTGCAGCCGAGCCTTCTTCACCGAATCCGCAGTCAGATCGATCTTCAGCCCGTTCATGGCTGCCAGAACGATCAGCGTTTCTTTGGAAACGTCATAGGAACCCTTCCAGTTCTTCGTATCCGCGTTCTGCTCGGCCGCAAAAGGCGTCTTGCCCCAAACGGTCTGCGCAAGCAGATAGGCGGTGTAGGAGTAGCCGGATTCCAGAACCCGGTCCACGTCGGCCGCCGTGGCCGCGCCCCGGTTCTTCACTGTGTTTTCCACATACATCGTTCCGTTCTCATAATACAGCGGACGGGACTTGTCTCCGGTCAAGCTTGTTGCAACGGCGTAAGCTTTCATGTTTTCCTTGCCCCGGTTCAGGAACAGGTAGGTCTCCTGGTTGTGCACCAGTTCAACCCCGTCTTTGTCCTTTGCGGTAAATTTACCCGTAATCTCGCCGCTTTCCAGCAGAGCGTTGTCCTTCTTTTCGAGAACCGCCTGCATTTTTTCCGCGTCGGTTTTCCCGATGGAATTGATTCCGTCCTTGATTGTGTCCCCGATGGAACAGGACGCAAGAGCGGCGCAAAGCAGCGCCAAAACCAAGCCGATAACCAATAAGCGTTTCATTGTCTTCTCCTTATCTCTTCACGCGGGCGTTTCCGCTCCAGACGCTCATCACCATATCCTCATCCGACGGCTGCGCGTAATCCGTCAGGAAAGTCGTTGCCAGTGCGCCGGATGCCCAGGCAAACTGAAGCATCTTTTCGGCGTCCCATCCGCGAATCAGGGCATACAGCAGTCCGCCGACGAATCCGTCTCCACCGCCGATCCGATCCAGCACGTGAATCTGCCGGGGCTCGGCAATCTGCCATTCCCCGTTCACGCACAGCAGCGCGCCCCACAGATGAGTGTTTGCGTCAACAACCTGGCGCAGCGTGGTTCCGTAAACCTGACAGCCCGGATATTCCTTTCTCACCCGGCCGATCATCTCGCGGAACGCGTCGATCTTGCCCGAAAGGTCCTTGCCGCCCGCCTCGGGTCCTTCGATGCCCAGGCAGAGCTGAAAGTCTTCCTCGTTCCCGACCAGCACGTCCGAAACCGAAGCGATTTCCGAGAAGATCCGGCGGAGTTCCTGCTCTCTGCCGGCCCAGAAGCTGGCCCGGTAATTCAGATCGAAGCTGATCATGGTGCCGTGTTTCTTGGCCGCGCGTGCCAGTTCCAGGCAGAACTGACCGGTCTGCTCGGACAGAGCGCAAATCAGGCCCGACACATGCAGCACGGCCACGCCCTCGGTACCGAACAGGCGCTCCAGATCGAAATCCTTGATGGAAAGCGTGCGGCCGACCTCGCCGGCCCGGTCGTTCAGGACCCTGGGGCCCCGGGCGCCGTACCCGCTGTCCGCGATGTTGAACTGATGCCGATATCCCCACGGACCGCCCTGCGGCACCTCGGGGCCCTCAAACGTCATCCCGCGGGAGCGGAGATTCTGCTTGATGAAAGCGGCAATCGGACTGTCCTTGACGAATGTCGTCAGGACGTGCACCGGAAGTCCCAGATACGAGCTGATGCTCGCCACGTTGGTCTCCGCGCTGGTTGCCTGCAGGCGGAACAGATCCGAAGATGCCACGGTCTGCCCGTCGGGCGGGGTAATCCGCACGCCCATACTGGTCGGGACGACCAGCGCATATTTGTAATTCTGTCTCATTTCCATGCCTCCTCAAACCGTATATTGACTTGCCGCCGTATCTCCGCCGTGGCCGGTCCAGTCCGTATGGAAGAACTGTCCGCGCGGTGCGTCGGTGCGCTCATAGGTGTGAGCGCCGAAATAGTCTCTCTGCGCCTGCAGCAGGTTGGCCGGAAGCCGCCCGCAGCGATACCCGTCGTAATAGGTCAGAGCCGCGGCAAACGCGGGCATGGGAACTCCGGCGCTTACGGCTGCCGCGACGACCCGGCGCCATGCCGGCAGCAGTTCGGCAATCTTTCCGCTGAAATAGGGGGAGAGAAGCAGATTGCTCAGGTCCGGATTCTCGTCGAACGCCTCCTTGATTTTCCCCAAAAAGACGCTGCGGATGATGCAGCCGCCCCTCCACATCAGGGCGATGCCGCCGTAATTCAGGTTCCACCCGTATGTGGCAGCAGCCGTACGCATCAGGGTATATCCCTGGGCGTAGGAAACGATCTTGGAAGCCAGCAGGGCCCGGCGCAGCATTTCCACCATCTCCGCCCTGTCGCCCTCAAACCGGGCAATTCCGCCCGCAAGAACCGAAGAGGCGGCAACGCGTTCCTCCTTCATGGCCGACAGGCAGCGGGCAAACACGGCCTCGCCGATCAGGGTCAGCGGAACGCCCTCATCCAGCGCTGCGATTCCGGTCCACTTGCCGGTTCCTTTCTGTCCGGCCGTATCCAGGATCTTATCGACCACATAAGAACCGTCCGTGTCCTTGTACGCCAGAATATCCCGGGTGATCTCAATCAGATAGCTGTCCAGCTCGCCCCGGTTCCACTCGGCAAACACGTCGTGCATCTCCTCGTTGGTCATGCCCAGATAGTCGCGCATGAACTGATACGCTTCGCAGATCAGCTGCATGTCGCCGTACTCGATTCCGTTGTGCACCATCTTGACGTAGTGGCCGGCGCCGTTCTCGCCCACCCAGTCGCAGCAGGGGGAACCGTCCTCCACCTTGGCGCAAATCGCCTGGAAGATCGGCTTGACCAGCGGCCAGGCTGCGGGAGATCCGCCCGGCATCATGGAAGGTCCGTGTCTTGCACCTTCCTCTCCGCCCGATACACCCGTGCCGATATACAGAAGGCCCCGGCTCTCCACATACGCCGTACGGCGCATGGTATCGGGATAATGGGCGTTGCCTCCGTCCACAATCACGTCTCCCGGCTCGAGAAGCGGGAGCAGCTGTTCAATCATCTCGTCCACGGGTTTGCCGGCCTTGATCATCATCATCACGATGCGGGGTTTGCTCAGTTTGGAAACCAATTCTTTCAGACTCTCCGTTCCGATGACCGAAGCCTGCGCTCCGCGTCCCTCCACGAAATGGTGTACCTTTTCCACCGTCCGGTTGTATACCGCCACGGTGAACCCATGGTCCGCCATGTTCAAAACCAGATTCTCTCCCATTACGGCCAGGCCGATAAGGCCGATGTCCGCCAATTTCTTTTTCTCCATTGCTTTACCCTTCTTTTCTGTTTGAATACTTGAGTTGATAGTATTGTTTCATGCCTTCCAGCACCGAATACGGAATGGACAGGTTTCCGGTTCCCTTTCCTATGGTGATGTGCGGCTTCATCGCGCCGTGGAAATCCGATCCGCCCGAAATGATCAGATCGTATTTGCGGGCCAGCGCGTTGTATTTCAGGAACATGTCGGGGGTGTACTCGGTGTAGTAGCCTTCCACACCGTCCAGCCCTGCCTCCTTCAGGCGCCGGATATAGGCGTCCAGATGCTCGTCGTCCCGTTTCATCTGGTTGAGGTGAGCCGCGACGGCGATTCCGCCCGCTTCGTGGATCAGTTCAATTGCCTCAATGTCGGTCAGGGCCTGCCGGGAGGAATACGCGGGCTTTCCGACTCCCAGATAGACGTCAAAGGCCTCCTTGACCGAGGAGCAGTACCCCTTGTTGACCAGCAGGCGAGCAAAGTGGGCCCGGCAGAGCATTTCGCCTCCGGCCAGCTGTGCCGCTTCCTCCATGGTCACGTCAAAGCCCAGACGGCGCAGCGCGTCGCAATTGTCCTGGGAACGCTGCTGACGGACTTCAATCACCCGGCGCATGGTGTCATGCAACTGACGGTTGTGAATGTCCACGAAATACCCCAGCATGTGCGTTTCGGTTTCGGACTGCGCGGAAAGTTCGATGGCCGGGATGACCTCCACACCCAATTTCTTTCCCGCCTGCATGGCCTCCTCCACGCCCGCCACGGTGTCGTGATCCGACAGCGCCATAGCGCAAAGCCCGTGCTCTTTGGCGCACTGCACGACTTCTGCGGGACGCATGGAACCGTCCGAGCAGGTCGAATGCGTATGCAGATCGATCCGGCGCCCGTCGGTCTCTTTTTCTTGCGTTTTCATTTTTTCCTTTTCACTCATCTTTCTGTCTTTTCCGCGCTCTGGCGCGGACTTTCTGCCTGGAGATATAATATAAATATTAATCTCCATTATGATTATAGCACAGGCGCTTTTCTTCTTCAAGAAGAATTTCTCTTCTGCTCGGAAGAAAGAGAAAAAAAGTAACCCCCGAGCATCCCCCAAAAACCGCTTCGGCGTCCGGGTCCGGGGCTGCACAGGCCAAAGAAAAATGCGGGTTTCTCCCCTTTTTATCCCGCCATTTGGTTGACTTTGCCCGCGCCCGATGCTATACTTTTTTTACATACTACTTTGAAGCGGAGGACGATTATGTCTGCGATTCGCGTTACCGTATGGAACGAAAACCTACACGACCGAACCGATCCCCGGGTAAAGGAAATCTACCCGACCGGACTTCACGGCTGCATCCGGGAGTTCCTTTCGAAGGACCCCAAACTGGAAGTACGCACCGCCACGCTGGACATGCCCGAATGCGGCCTGCCCGACGCCCTGCTTGAGCAGACCGACGTTCTGATCTGGTGGGGACATATGGCCCACGAACAGGTGCCGGACGAACTGGCCGCAAAAATCGTCAACCGCGTGCAGAACGGGATGGGGCTGATCGCCCTGCATTCGGCGCACGCCAGCAAGCCGTTCCGTCTTCTCATGGGAACCCACTCCGAGGAGATGACCTGGCGGGAAAGCAACGACCGCTGCCTTGTCTGGGTCACCGAACCCAATCATCCCATCGCCCGAGGACTCGGCCGCTACATTGAGCTGGACGCCGAGGAAATGTACGGCGAGCCCCTGATTTTCCCCCGGCCGGACGAATTGCTGTTCATCAGCTGGTTCGAACAGGGAGAAGTCATGCGCTCCGGCATGGTGTACCGGCGCGGAAACGGAAAAATCTTCTATTTCCAGCCCGGACACGAAACCTATCCGGCCTATCATAACCCCGACATTCAGCGGGTCATCCGGCAGGCCGTCCATTACGTATATTCCGGCATTCAGCCGCGCGAGACAATTCCCTGCCCCGCCCCGGCCGTGCCGAGAAAAGCAAATTCTTAAGTGAGGTATCCATATGTCCCTTCCCGTTGGTGTACAGATTTATTCGGTGCGGGAGGAAGCCGCCGCCGATTTTGAAGGAACCCTGAAGCGGATCAAGGAATACGGCTACGACGGCGTGGAATTCGCCGGTCTGTACGGCCGTTCTCCCGAAGAGGTCCGCGCGCTCTGCCAAAGCATCGGACTTGTCCCTGTTTCCGCCCATGTCCCTTATGCCGATATGGTCGCAGACCCTGAGGGGGTTCTGGGACAGTACGCCCGGATCGGCTGCTCCTATGTTGCCATTCCCTACCTGACGCCCGACCTGCGTCCCGGCACGCCCGGATTCGGGCAGGTAGTGGAAAACGCCGCCAAACTGGGGCGTGTCGCCCACTCGCTCGGCATGCAGCTGCTCTACCACAACCACGACTTCGAATTCACCCGCCTGGATGGCGAATACGCTCTCGATCTTTTGTACCGCAGCGTCCCGGCCGATCTGCTTCAGACCGAGTTTGACACCTGCTGGGTCAAAGTGGCCGGAGAAGACCCCGTCGCCTACCTGGACCGGTACGCAGGCCGCTCGCCCGTCGTGCACCTCAAGGACTTCGCCGGGAGCCGGAGCGAAAACATGTACAAACTCATCGGCATCAAGGACGACGAAAAACAGGCGTCGCAGGAAAAATTCGCCTTCCGTCCGATCGGAAAAGGCGTGCAGGACTGGCCGCCGATTCTCGAAGCATCCGTCCGCGCCGGCGCCAAATGGCTGGTGGTCGAGCAGGACAGCCCCTCTCTGGGACTGACTCCGCTGGAAAGCATCCGGGAAAGCCGCGCCTACCTCAAAACTCTTGGATATTAAAGGAAAACGAATACAAGGAGAGACTCAAATGGCTGAAAAAATGGACAAAAATCTGGACTATGCAAACCAGAAGCAGGAAGTCAGAATCGACACTTCCCGCAAACTGAGAATCGGCTTCATCGGATGCGGATGGATTGCCGGATCCCACATCAACTCCTACAAGAAGATGCAGGACGTTGAAATCGTGGCCGGATGCGATCTCATTCCCGGGAAAGCCGCCGCTTTCTTCGAACGCAACGGCGTGGAGGGCGTCAAGACCGACTATGCCTCCCACAAGGAAATGCTGGACGACGAAAGCCTTCATCTGGACGCAGTCAGCGTCTGCACGTACAACCGCCAGCACGCGATTCCGACCATCTACGCGCTGCAAAAGGGCGTGAACGTTCTTCTGGAAAAACCCTTCACCGTAACGCTCGACGAAGCGGTTGAAGTCATGCGCGCCGAAAAGGAAAGCGGAAAAGTCCTCTCCATCGGCTTCCAGCCCCGTCTGGACGCCAACATGCAGATGATCAAGAAGATCGTCGACTCGGGAGAACTGGGCAAAGTTTACTACATCCAGACCGGCGGCGGACGCCGTCGGGGCATCCCGACTCCGTTCGGCACCTCCTTCATCGCCGACGAGACTGCGGGTCTGGGCGCTCTGGCCGACATCGGCTGCTACAGCCTTGACATGGTGCTCAACGCGGTGGGCTATCCGAAGCCTCTGACCGTAACCGGATACAAGTCCGACTTCTTCGGCAAGGATCCCGCGTCCTATCCGAATCATCCCGAATACGCAAAAGCCTTCTCCGTGGACGATTTCGCCGCCGCGTTTATCCGCCTGGAAGGCGGCATCATCCTCGACTTCCGGATTGCATGGGCCATGAACATCGACACGCCCGGTGACACCATCATCCTGGGCACAAAAGCAGGCTTGCGTATTCCGTCCACCGACTGCTGGAACGGAACCGTAGGCGGTCCGATGAAGATTTACAAGACCATCGGCGGCGTCAACATGACCACCGAAGTTCCGATCATTCCGTCCGACGGCAATCTGTTCGACAAGAAGATCCGGTCCTTCCTGGATGCCTGCAAGAACGGTACGCCGGCGCCGGTTCCCTCTTCCCAGATCATTTACAATCAAGCCATTCTCGACGGAATCGCGCGTTCCGCCAGACTGGGCCGCGAAATCAAGATCCAGATTCCGAAGATCTGACCGGTTCGTTGACCGCAGAAGGGGTTCAGGCATCAGCCTGAACCCCTTCCGTTGCACCATATGCCGCATGATCCGGAAAAAAGCCAAAGCTGAGCAAACCCGGCCAATCACGCTTTTGCGGCCATAATAAGCCGGCAAAAGCCCGCCTCCGCTTCAGAATCCAACACCCTGCTGAAATGAAGGGAAATGATATGATAGAACCCATATACCTCTACGGCCCCATTCCGGTTTACGCCTATCTGTACGCCGACGAACAAACCGGACATGCGTTTCTGATCGATCCCGGCGCACAACCCGACCTGCTTCAGACGCTGATTCTGGAGCGCGGAATCACGCTTGACTCCATTTTGCTGACCCACGGCCACTTCGATCACATCGGAGCGGTGCAGGAGCTGCAAAAAAGATTCGGCGTCCCGGTTTATGCCCACCGGAACAGCCCCCTCTATCTGCAAAATCCGGAATGGAATCTTTCACAGGACTTTCCGCCCCGCATCCGTCTTGAGAACGTCCGTGTCCTGGACGAAGGGGCTTCGCTTTCCCTCCCTATGCCCTCGCGCCTTCATCTGGAGGTCATCCACACGCCCGGGCATACCACCGACTCGGTCCTGTATTACGACCGGCAGGCCGGTCTTGCGTTCGTCGGGGACACCATCTTCAAGGGGAGTTTCGGAAATTACACCTTCCCGGGAGGAAATCTGTCCCAGCTTTTGTCCAGCATCCGGAAAAAGATCCTGACCCTTCCGCCCGATACGGTCCTGTATTCCGGGCATTCCGCCCCGACCACCGTCCGGGCCGAGGCCCCTTATTACGAAAACGGCGGTCTGTCGGCCTATGACTGAAAAGAGCCTTCCGAAGAAGGCTCTTTTCTTATGCTTTTGCACCGGTTATTCAGATAATCGGAATGCCGATGCTGCGGATGTCCTTGAGCAGGGTTTTGATATCCTTGTGTGAATTCTCGTCGCTGATAAACGTAAACAGCGGTTCCTCGCCCCGATAGGGAACGAACAGATACCTCTTTCCGCCTGCGTCTCCCTGCCCCACCATGTCAAAGTCGCTCCAGGACAGATGCAGATCCAGGTGGGCATACATCTCCCCCTGATAATTCTCGGCCCGGCGCCGGTCAAACAGATACAGTCCGTTCATGGTCAGCTGCAGAACGGCCGGAGTCATATTCAGCATATCCTCCCCGTTCAAAAAGTATCGTCCATAGGCGCGCGCAATCACATTCTGTTCATCTTCATACCGTAATGCCATATGGAGTCCTCCTTTCAAACTGTCTGATCAACCTGCCATCCAACCCCGGCTCTATTGCTTTGCCCGGGCGGCCGAAAAATATGTGCCGACGTGCTCACCGTCCGCCAGCCGATGCAGAATACGGGGATCCTGTCCGTTGAGAATAAACATCGGAATGCCCGCTTTCACGCTCATCTGCGCCGCGGTCAGTTTGGCTTCCATACCGCCCGTGCCCCGGTCAGAGCCCGCTCCTCCGGCCGCTCCCTGCACGTCTTCAATCCTGTCCACGCGCGAAATGAGTTTTGCCAAAGGATCCTTTCGCGGATCGGCCGTATACAGACCGTCCACATCCGAAAGATTCAACAGCAGGTCCGCGTGGCACAGACACGCCACATACGCCGAAAGAATGTCGTTCCCGCCGAAACGCGTCAGCTCGTCGTCGGACACCGGGTCGTTTTCGTTGACAATCGGAAGAACGCCCATGTTCAGCAGGGTTTCGAAGGTGCTCTGCGCATATTTCTGGCGGACCGGATCGGTCATGACGTCCTTGGTCAGGAGCAGCTGCGCCACCTTGATGTTGTAATCCGAAAAATAGCGGTCATACAGTTTCATCAGTTCGCTCTGCCCGATGGCCGCCATCGCCTGCTTGCCTTCGAGCGTAACCGGCCGCTCCGCTGCCCCGCTCTTGGCGATTCCCGCGCTAACGGCTCCGGAAGAAACCAGGATGATTTCCTTTCCCTGGTTCATCAGGTCGGCCAGCGTCTGGGCCAGAACTTCAATGCGCCTCAAATTCAGTTTCCCGGTGGTGTGCGTCAGCGTGTTGGACCCGACTTTGACGACAATCCGTTTGCTTTCGTTCCAAAGTCCCATGCAAACGCCTCCTTTCCGCCTTGTTTTCTGTCGGCCTTGTTTTCAATTATGAAATCAAAAATTTACAAAATATTCATTTTTTAAAAGTATAATCTCTTCTATAATGATTATATCATAACTGCACCTTTTTTCAATAGATTATTTTCATTTTCGCCAAATCCGATTTGTCGAAAATGTGCATTTTACCGATTCCATTACATCATCCGAGGAAGGAGGCTCGTGAGCTTTTACCGCCCACGCCAGCTATCATATGAGAAGAAAGCAGACTATCACCATTTCCGGCATGGAAATGAACATTATCACCGAAGCCGATCAGCAGCAGGTGGAACAGATTGTCGGTATGGTCGACCGGACCATCCGGGAAATCCGCCTCAAGAGTTCGGGCTGTTCCCTGACGGAGGCTGCCATTCTGTGCGCTCTCGACGCCAATTCCGAGCGTCTGGACTGCGCCGGCCGCATCAAGGAGCTCGAGGATTCCAACCTGTCCTTGGAACAGACCGTGGAAGACATGACGCATCGTATGGAGGCCCTCTCGGCTGAAATCAGCAGCCTGAAGACCGACAACAAGATTATGCGTGAAATCCTGGCTTCCGCCGCCCACAATGCCTCTGCACCCAAAGCAGCCGCTCCTGCGCAGCCCGCAGCCGAGCCCGAACCGGCCAAGCCGGCCGAAGAGCCCAAGAAAGAGGAAGAAAACACCACGCAAACCATTCACCGCACGCCCCGCTCCAAATCCCGCGGACGTGTTGGCGCCATGTTTGATCTGCTGACTTTCGACGATGTCTGATTTCGTTCCTTCTGCCCTGCCCGAGCTTCTGGCTCCCGCGGGATCAAAAGAATCGCTTCTGGCCGCCCTGGCAGGCGGCGCAAAGGCCGTCTATCTGGGCGGCCCTTCTTTTCATGCGCGCATGCACGCTTCCCCCTTTTCCGAGGAGGACCTGAAAGAAGCCGTCTTCCTGTGCCGCTCAAGGGACGTGCGCCTGTATGTCACCCTGAACACGCTGGTCTTTGACCGCGAAATCCGCGACTGGCTCGCCGCCGCGCTCTTTTGCCGGGAAATCGGCGTGGACGCCCTGATCACAGACGACATCGGCGCCGCATCTGAACTTCACCGGATTGCGCCGGATATGCCCCTTCACGCCAGCACCCAGATGTCGGTCCATTCCTCTTCGGCCGGAGAACTGCTCAAAGAAGCCGGTTTTTCCCGCATGGTTGTGGCAAGGGAAACCACACGCGAAAATCTTCTCTCCCTGTGCCGCCATTCGGGTCTGGAGATTGAGGCTTTCATCCATGGAGCCCTTTGCGTATGCCATTCCGGCCAATGTCTGTTTTCCTCCCTGGTAGGCGGACGGAGCGGAAACCGCGGCGACTGCGCGCAGCCCTGCAGACTGCCGTACCAGGTCAGGGGAAAGACCGCCTATCCCCTCTCCCTCAAAGACTTGACTCTTGCCCAGCATGTGACCGAACTGCTGCCCCTGGGCCTTTCCTCCCTCAAAATCGAGGGACGGATGAAATCTCCCGCATACGTCTATACGGTAACCCGGATCTGGCGCACACTTCTGGACGAACGCAGGAACGCCACCCCGGAGGAAATGAAACAACTCTTTGACGCATTCAGCCGTCAGGGGTTCACCGACGGATATTTTACCGGATCGTTCAGAACAGCTCCCGACGCGATGAGCGGAGTCCGGGAGGAAAAAGCGGCCTCGCCGCAGGAGTCAAAAGGAACCTTTGTCCCCGCCCCCATTCCCATCCGGATGCATCTGGAGCTCAGGGAAGGACAGCCCTGCAGGCTGGAAGCCTTCTCATCGGGCTTTTCCGCAAAAGCCGAAGGCCCCGTTCCGGACCGGGCCCTGACTCGCCCTTTGACCTCCGAAGCACTCGAAAAGCAGCTTTCCAAACTCGGGAACACCCCCTTCGGCCATCCGCAGATACAGTTGGACCTGGACAGGAATCTGATTCTCCCTCTGTCCGCCCTGAACGATGTACGCCGCAAGGTCTGCGCCGAACTGGAAGAAAAGATTCGGGCCTCCATGACCCGCCCACCTCTTCCTTCCCCCGGAAAGAGCAAGGACGTCGCCCCGCGCAAAGACCAATCTCCCGCACGGACCGGCCTGTTTTTCTCTCCGGAACAAATCACGTCGAAGGCCGCGTCCTTCTTTTCCCTGACGTTCCTGCCGGTTTCCCTCTACACCGGAAAGGCAGACGGATTTCTTCTTCCGCCCGTCCTTTTTGACTCCGAAACCGAACAAGTGAAAAAACAGATTACGGCCGCGATACACGCAGGGGCCCGCGCCGTTATGATCAGCAACATCGGACAGCTGCCGCTCGCACAGTCGACCGGTTTGCCAATTTACGGCAGTTTCAGACTGAACGTTACCAACCGGGAAAGCGCGTCTTTCTGGTTAGGCAGAGGAGTGAGCGGCCTTACGCTCTCTCCCGAGCTGACTCTGCCCCAATGCCGGGATCTGGCTAACTGTGGGCAGACTCTTGTCTACGGAAGAATCCCGCTGATGGTACTCGAGCGATGCATCGGCCGACAGGTTGGCTCTTGCGAGGCCTGTTCCCTGCAGAAAAATGCCCTCGTTGACCGAACGGGGGAATCCTTCCCGGTTCTGCGCCTTCCTCCGCACCGGAATCTTTTGCTGAACAGTCGGGTTCTGTGGACCGCAGACATACAAAAAGACCTGGAAGCCGCCCGAATCCGGCACACTCAATTCCTCTTCAGCACCGAAACACCCGCGGAAGTTGACTCGGTAATAGCCGCTTATGAGGCACACCTGTCTTCCTCCCTGCCCTTCCGACGCATCGGCGTCAATCTTCCGCCGCAAAAAAGATAAAAAACCGCAGCCTCTTCCGGACTTGCTCCGTCCGAAATCTGGCTGCGGCTTTTCTCTTTTCTTATGCCATCCACAAAGAATGCAGATTGCAAAAAGCGTATGCGTGTTCCACTTGTTCTCCCTGCGCAATAGCAAAGACGGCCTTCGGTTCGTCGCCCGGTTTCAGATAGTGAATCTGCCAGGTCTGATTGGTTGTGATGGCAATCCACTCTATGTAATGCGCCTCCAGCATCGGATGTTCGGCCGCCCCGACTTTCACGGTTACGGTGTTGCCTTCCACTTCACAGACCGGAACATGCTTTTCCGCCGAAGCATCCACCGAGCCGGGGATGATTTCCTCCATAGCCGTTCCGCAGCAGGACGGATTGCAGCCTTTTTCATTCAGTTTCAGTACGATGCTCCCGCAGCGGCTGCATTTAAAAACCTTCAATTCCATTTTACCTCCCCGCGAACAGGGACATTTTGCCGAATCCGACTTCCCTTATCGCACCTATAGTATTGAAACGCATAGCATTGTCCCTGTTTCTGCCCGGACAATTGCCCCGGGCCGAAAGGCCCTCCGAAACGGGAAACGCCTGCTTTTCTTGCTTTATGATTCTATCATAAGAGCGATTGGATGTCAATTGCTACGTGGGCGCTGATTGCGGAAGTGTTGTCCGACGACACCGGTCTGTTCGCCTCGCTTCTGTTCAAAGACCGCTGTCCGGCTTCCCTCGGAGCGCATTGTCCATAGCCGGTTCTCCGATCCAACGCAAAAAACCAACATTTTTATGGCCTCAATGCAAAAGGCAATCAGAAAGATGATTTCAGTCTCTAAAAACTCCCGCTTTTCTGCAAACGGGTTCTTTCTTCCGAACCCACTGCAGTTTGCGCGCCTGCCTGCTATTTCCCGCGCGTTCATCTCACACGGCGAACAGTCTCGACAGTCCGGCTCGTCGGCGCGATGATCTGCGGTTTTCCACACCGCTTTCGGCGGAGTTGCCGCTTCTTTGCATTCCACACATCTCCTTGCAAGCTGCTTTCAAGGTCAACGGTCCGGGAACAAGGTCATTATTCCGTCTTTTCCGTTTCGGATCAACAGATACCGAAAGAGAGCCGCCCGAAAACCGATACGGTTTTGGACAGCCCTCTAATCGCTGTATTACTGAAAACTCAATTGATCGTGAATTCCTTGACGCTTGTTGCTGAAGTGACCGTCAGCGGCGAAATGCCGCGTGCAGTAATACTGACCTTCAGCGTCTTGACGGTCGAATAACTGACACCCGCTTCTGCAAGCAGTTCTCTGACTTCAAGAGACGTCGTATTGGTAGTCTTCTTGTATACGTCAACTCCGTTAACAAGCAGTTCAACATCGTAATAGTTTGCAGACACGGAATTCCAGCTCAGGTGGCCGAGTTTTTCAATCGAAATGCCGCCGGGACTTGCAAGCAGTACCACCGTCTGCTCACCGGTTTCTCTTGAATTGATATAATACTCGCCCTCGTTTCCGAAGCATCCGCCGACTGCATAGATCTTGACCTTATAGTTTCCGGCTGTTTCCGCCTTGCTTGAATAGGTCAGATTGCTCGTCGTATTGGTCACGCCGCCGATCACATAACTGTACGCCGTGGCGTGAGGCGAGGTCTTTGTCACAGTCACGTTGATCTTTCCGCCCGCCATAACGCTCGCTTCGCTGTACGAGCAGGTGAACTCAGGAAGTTCAAGCTGCTTGACGGTCTGCGTGATGGTAAAGGCGGAGGAGTTCATATTCTCGATTCCGTCGCCCACTGCGAAGACTTCGATGGTGTGTTCGCCTACGGACGTGAGCATCGCTTTCGGATCAAAGAAGCAGTAATCGTTGACGTAGTCCTGCTTGTTGAGCTGCGAGATCTTGCCGTCGACCATTACCGAATAACTTGACGCCGCCGAAACGGTCAGCCACTTATAGGCGTTCTTTTCATAGTCGATCGTGACTTTGGGCGTCGGAAGCTTGTACACGTCCACGCTGTCCGAAATATCGGAATTGATATACCTCGTTCCGTCGCCAATCGCCTGGATCTTGAAGGTGTAGCGCTGTCCGCCCGGGAAGTCCGCCATGGACATCGAGCTGCCTTTGAGATTCTCGTACGCAACATCGCCCTCATCATAAACGCGGTAGGAAGGCGAGAAACCGGGGAATGCCGTGATCGCGTTCCAGACCAGATTGCTTCCGTTGAATTTGACCGTTCCGAATGTCGGAATAGGAAGTTTTGTGAAGAACTTGGTTTCGCTGTCGGGCGAAGTCATGTAATAGTGATCATTGTCGCTGAAATAGTTCGCAACCGAACGAACGTGCAGCTGGGTATCGTTCGAAATCTCTTTCGAGAAGTTCTCGTCGGAGTTGGCGTCGATGTTGATCGTCTTCTTGTTGACGATGACGTCGTAGCTCTTTGCGCCGTGCACTTCGTCGAAGCGCAGCAGTCCGCCGCTGCCTTCGGTGCTGAAACGAATGTTTTCAGGAGGCGCCAGGCGGCTGACGATGATCGGCGCGGTATAGTTCGACGAAAGGACCGTCGCTTCGTTTCCGCGCGCGTTCACGCGAACGTTGTATGTTCCGGGCGAAATACCGGAAAGATCATACGAAGTCGTTTCGCTGACGTGCGTATCGGTGCCGTAGGAAACGGTATACTTCGTAGCCTTGTTGACCCGTCCAAAGGAATACTCATATCCGGCGATCGTCGGTTCGGAAGGCATCGCAAGCACGGTGATCTCAAAGTTAAGCGTCTGATCCTCCGCGGTCAGCGAGGACAGGACCGCCGTACGGTTCTTTGTGGTGAAGCCGTTGCCGACCGAGCGAATGCGGTACTGATAAATCTGCTCGTCCATAACGCTTGCATCGACAAAGTCGGTCACACGCGCGAACTGCGTCTTAGCGGACGTGGTTTCGGCAACCTTGATATTGTCCCTGTAAAGCTCATAGCCGGTAGCGTATGTAACGGAATTGAAGGTTACGTCAAAGCCCTGAGAAACGTCATCGGGGTAACTCTTGATGAAGTTTGTGCTCGCCGCTTTGGGCGCTGCCAGACGAATGACCTTGATTGGTTCGGAATATGCCGAATCGCAAACCGTAGGAGAATTCAGCGGCGCTTTGCACTTTACCGCAACGGTGTATTCACCCGGATCAAGATAAGCGTTGCCGTAAGCTCTTGTGGTGTCGTCAAGTTCATAAACCACCGGCTCCTTAGCACCCGGATAGGTGACGCTGACCACATAGCCGGACGCCATATTCACAGCGTTCCAGCCGATGCTCTCGCCCGCTTCCCCGTCGAGCTCGCTGTCGACCCAGATGAGCGTGGGCGATTCAAGGATCAAGAAGTCCTTGGGATCGCTCCAGCTTGCATAGTACGCTGTGTCTGTCGAATCAGCTCTGATAGAGATTTCGGTTTCCTGTCCGGCGCGCAGACCTTCATAGACGCAATCCGTGAATTTCTGACGCAGGACCGTACCGTTGACTTTCAGCATATAGGATTCCGCGGAGGGTACCGGTTCCCACAGGAGCTTTCCGTCGACCACGCGCACGTCGGTCGGCGCTTCAAGGTAAACAAAGGATTTTTCGATCGCTTCTTTGCTGTCGAAAGAATTGGTGTGGTTGCCGATCGCACGCAGACTGACCGTAAAGTTGCCGTTGTGTGCATCATAATCGATTTTATTTCCGATAATCTCGTCATCTACGATCGAGTTGTTAACAAACAGTTCATAGCTTGCGGCGTTGCGCACCGCTTTCCAGGAGATCACGCCGTCAACATAGGTGATGGACGTCGCGTCGACGTTCTCGCAGATCGTTATCGTTTTCTTATCGTTGCCGAGCGAATAGTAGATCATACCCGGTTCGTTCTTGCGCAGCGGCTGAACGCTGACCTGATGCTGTCCAACGGGAACGTCGGAATAGGACGTCTGCGTCACAACGATTTCTTCGGAATCCACGGTGACCTTGTAGGAATCTGCGCCCATCACTTCATCCCACGAAAGCGAACCATCGTCCTCAATCGTGAGCCCAGATACCGGTTCGAGCAGCGAGAAGGTCATGGTCGACGTCACGGGGTCCTTGCCTTCCGCCTTGGCGGTAACTGTCACAGTGAAATCCTCGCCCTTGGCGTTGTCGTATTTGACGCTCGTCGTCGAATAATCCAATTCCGCGGCGCCGTTCAGTGAGACGGAATACTTCGTCGCACCCTTGACCGCGTCCCACTTGACCCATTTTCCGTCATAGGCAAATCCGCTCGGGGCGGTCAACGGTCCGTCGTCGTTGCCGTCGCTCAAATCGCCAATCTGATCCGCAGCACCGCACGACGATACCACCAACGCCGCAATCAGCGCCGCGCACAGTATCATGAGAGCAATTAGGAACTTTCTTTTCATGTGAATATCCTCCCGGTTTTTATTCTTCTATGGTAATATTTGTTGCTTCGCCGATGTATTTGCCGATGTGATCACCGGTACCGGAACACTTGCCCGTAGAAATAGGATCTGTAAGTACCGAACTTGTGGAAGTTGTATTTACGCTGCCGAAAATACCGCCGAGATAAGACATGCCCGATACTCTTGCACTATTTGAGATATCTGTTGCAGTCAAGATGTTGGCGCATGTGCCATTTTTACTTTGCGCAGTAACACTCAAATAACCGATGATACCGCTTGAATAATTGGAACCCTTGATCGTTCCGCTGTTAGAGAACTTGCTGATCGTAAATGTCGTGCTTTCCCATGACCACGAAGCCCAGTATGTGTAACTCTTGCAATATCCGAATATTCCTCCGGTATAATTTGTTCCGGTTATGGCTGCGGTGTTCGTCAAATATGCCATCGTTATGCCGCCGGAAACATCGGAATATCCCGCAATTCCTCCGACATATTCGGATTTGACGGCAGATATTGTACCGTTGTTTTGACAGTTGTTTGCAACATTGTTCAAATACCCGGCAATACCGCCAACGCAATTTCCTCGGTTGGAATACGTTATTGAAATGTCATTGATACAATTCTCAACCGCATATCCGTATCCCACATATCCACCGATATAAGCGTTATATACCGTTCCGTCAACAAGATAGCCCGTAGCGTTAATTCGGGTATTCGTATTGCTACAGGAGTCGATGATTATACTCTCGAGTTTTCCGGCTAAACCACCGATATAGTATTCGCCGTTGATTTCGCCGGATGATGAGCACTCACTGAATTTCGATACAGTGCTGGTCGTGTGTGCATACCCGGCAATTCCGCCGACAAAACTCTTACCGGTAATATTTGCAGCGTTCGTAATATCTGTTGCAGTCAAAGCGTTGGTACAAGTGCCGTTTTTACTTTGCGCCCAAACATCTAAGTATCCGAAAACGCCGCCGGTATATTCTGAACCTTTGATCGTTCCGCTGTTAGAGAACTTGCTGATTGTAAATGTCGTGCTTTCCCATGACCACGAAGCCCAGTATGTGTAACTCTTGCAATATCCGATTATTCCTCCGGTATAATTTGTTCCGGTTATAGCTGCAGTATTGCTGAACACCGTATCATAAATTACACCACCGCCGAAGCTTGCATAAGAAACGATACCGCCGCAATAGTCGGAAGTTGCCGTAACCTGTCCGTTGTTGGTCAGAGATGCAAGAGTAGGCGAGCCGTCAATGGTAGAAATCAATCCGCCTATGCGTTCTTTGCCGGTGACTTCACCATTATTTGTACAATTCGAAATAGTAACATTCGAACCGACGATACTTGCAATTCCTCCTAAATATCTATATCCACTGATCTTACCGTAATTTGTACAATAATCAAGGACAGCAGGGTTTTGGACACGCGCGGCAATTCCTCCTGCGATACCATCGGTAACGGATGTTCCTCCACCTATGCTCGCTCTGTTTTCAGAGTTTTCGATCCTACCCGTGACCGTCGCGGCAATACCTCCGGATTCCGTCATTTCGCCGCCGATGCTGCCCGACAGGATTTTGACGTTCGACACCGTTCCCGTCATTTCGACCGCAACCGTCGCCACGCGTACCAGCGTATAGGAGGTGCTCTTGATATTGACGTTTTCAAAGACCAGATCCTTGACCGTGCCGCTCATCTTATTGAATAGCGCGAGGTCACCGTTTGAGGCGTTGATCGTCAGGTTCTTGATCTTGTGTCCCGCGCCGTCGAGCGTTCCCGAGAAGTTGACCGGCGTCCAGTCCATGCCGGACATATCAATGTCGTTCCGGAGAATGAATTCACTCTTGGGGAAGCTGTTTCTGAGCTTCTGCATTTCGCTTGCTGACGAAATCTCACCGTTGATAAAGGTATACTTCTTTACGCCGATATCCGTCGCCTTTTCCCACTCGACGACGTATCTGAACTGGGTCGTTCCGGGCACATCGTTCCATAAGTTTGACTCGTTCAGTTCCGCAAAGTGTTCGTTGTTGCCCGAATTATCCGGTTCATTATTGGACCAGTTCGTATAGTTGAACGCTTCGCCCGTCACCCAAATCCAGGTTCCTTCGTTTGCATAATCGGTCGCGCCGATGAACACTCTGTAATTGCCGATCGTAAACTTTCTCGTATTGTTGACAAACTCATTCTCTTCAGCGCTCGTGATCGTGACCAAATGTCCGCCGATTTGCTCCGCATATCCTTCGGCATCTTCCCACGTCTTTTCCTCGTTGAAGAAAGCGTAGAAGTGTCCGTTGTAACTATAGATCTCCATTGCCGCGTCTTCGCCGCCGGAGTTCTTCAACGTCTTGTTCTGCACTTTCGCGGCGTTCGGAGAATCCCATTCGCAGATGAACCCGCGGCTACCGCTCGCGTCATCCCACAAACCGCTTTCATACATGTACGCCATGTCAGCGTTTCCGCTCGGCTCGCCCGGATCCCAGTTGGTGAAGGAGAAGGGCTCGTTCGTCACCCATTTCCAGTCTCCGTCCCTGTACGCGCCGATCCAGTAGTTGCCAACCGCGCTGTCAAAACTTTCCATCATGAGCACCGCATTGATTTCCTCCATATTCGAGAAGGTCACGAGGTGTCCTCCCAACGATTTGCAAAGTGCGCGCGCGGTGCCGAAATCGACAGAATAGTTGTCAATGATCGAGTAGAAATGGTTGCCGTATTTATATACCAGATTTCCTTTGACTGTGAAATCCGCCGCAGGAAGCGAATATCTGATCTCGACTTTCGTATCGACGTCGGGCATGGTGAGAACGAAGGACTGCGAAGTTGATTTCTCTTCTCCGTTGACAACCCAGGCACGGATCTCATATTTTGAGAGTGCATCGGGTTTTGTTAACGGGACTTTTTCACCACTGACTTTCGTACCCATATCGACAACGATCGTGTTTGAAGAATCCGCAGGATCCGCATAGGTGAGCGTAAGGCTCTTTTTGGCGCTGATACGCGCATAAACGGTGACCGACGTTTCGGTGTACGTCCAAGGCGCCAGCAATTCGCCGTTTTCGTCGGTGAGCTTGATCTCGGTTTCGCCGTTCATCATGTACCAGTAGCTGAATTCTTCACTTGCATCAAGCTGCGGAACGCCAAATGAAATCTTTTCGTTATAGCCCACCGAAGTGTTGCCCGTCCACGCGCCGCGCACATACAGTTCGATGCTCGTCTGATCCGGCAGCCACTTTTGGCGCATCTGCGCTGATTTGTATGATCCCTGAACCAATTCGGTAACCGGCTGATCCGAGAGGTCTGCGCTGCGGCACCAGCCAAGGAAGGTATAGTGCTCGCGCGCTTCCGGAACAGGAAGCGGGAATGCGCTGTCGATATCGTATTCTCTGTCGAACGAACCGCTCATATAGGGCGTTCCGTCATCGTTGAGGAAAACGATCGTGTAAACCGCTTCCGTCCAGTCTGCAAACACGGCGTCGGTATTGTCGTTGAAATAGAGATATGCCACGCTTGTGCCGCCCGTGAAGTTGGCGTCCTTGTACCAGGAAACGATGTTGAATCCGGGGTTCTCGTCCGCCGCTTCTTCGCCTGTCGGCAGTTTCAAAGGACTATCGCTGAACACCCGCACCGTTTTGATATTTTCGTCGGTGTAGACCAGCATTGCCGTTCTGTATTCGCAGTAAACGGCATAAAGCGTAACGTCTTCCGTCGCCTTGACGGAAAGCGGATCGATCACCTCGTTCGAGCGGGCATACGGTGAGTAAGCCCAGCCGACAAGCATACTGCTGCCGTCGTCAAGTGTCGGCAGGTCTCCAATCGTTTCACCGTACGAAATCTTGCGCGTTTCGGTTTTGCCCGTTCCGTCGTTATAATCGAGCGTGATCTGCGGAACGTATTCCTCATATCTTGCCTTCAGAATCGCAACGTTATCTTCGTTGATATCGTAATTCGAGTCGAAAACCCTATACTGATCAAGCAGCCAGTCGCCCTCGGAAATCAGCCGTCCCGACGATGTTTCCCAGCCGACGAAAGTGTATCCTTCCTTTTCGACAACGGGAAAACTGATATTGACGGTATCGCCGTACATAATTCTGTAATTTCCGGCGTCACCCTGTTCGAGCGTTCCTCCGTTGAGATCAAACTTGATCGTACAGGACTGCGGTTCAAACTTCAGATACAGATCCAGATTTTTCGTAATCATCAATCCGGGTATCTGATTACCGTTTTCGTCAAAGTAACAAATATTGTCCCCGGTCGTATAGAAGCCGATAAAGACAGCGCCGTTGCGTTTTTCTGGAACGCGCAGTTGGTTATCGGTCGATACGTAAAGAACCTGATAATCGTACTGTGAACCGTCTTCATCAAACACGTTGATTTCGTATCTGTCCAGACTTTGATTATTTTTGTTATTGTTGTTGCTGTTATTGTTGTTTGGGTGCTTCTCGGATGTTCCCGATCCGCATGCGGCAAGGGTCTGCACGAGCAGCGCCAGGACGCATATCAAACTGACAATCAGCACGAGGTTTCTTTTCATATTCCGCTCCATCTTTGTATGAATTTGTAGATATTTATAGTCGATCAAGAATGTCTTTTTTCTTTTTTTCAAATTCTTCTTCGGTGATGATACCCTGCGTTTTTAGATCATAGAGTTCCTTCAAAACGCGCACTTCGCCGGTTTGCTCCTTTTCGACGCGCGCTTTTTCGACATTCGCTTCGGCTTCGCTGCGCCAAACTTTGCATTTTTCACCGAGTTTCTTGAAAACCAATCCTTTTTCAAACAAAACAAGCAGCACGCCTGCGATCACCATGAGAATGCTGAATATTTGCGCCGGTGAAAGGAAGAATCCGGTGCTCCCCCGGTCGTCGCCGCGCAGAAATTCGATCGAGAAGCGAAAACAGCCGTAGGCGATCATATAAACCTGCATGAAGTATTTTTCAAATCTCTTCCTGAAAATAATCATAAACGCAAAGAGCAAAAACTCAAACAGTGCTTCAAACAATTGCGTTGGGTAGACCGGCAAACTGCGTCCGTCCGGTCCCGGATACTTCAGGGCGGCAGAGCTGTCTTTCGGGAACGTCACGCCGAAAATGCTGTCTGTGACCTTACCGTAGCAGCATCCTCCGAAGAAACAACCGAGCCTTCCGAAGCCATGACCGAGCACGATACCGGGCAAAACGTAAGAAAAGAATTCGACCGCCCTTCCCTTTGCCTGCGGCACCCACTTGTGAAAGCAGAACACGGCGAACGGGAAGACGCAGATCACACCGCCAAGCCATGTGATACCGCCGTAAACAAGCTCTCCCTCCTCAATGGAATGGAACAACGCATCAAAAAAGAACGCGGATATGTAGATGACCGGCAAACAAAGGACGAGAAAGAAAAGCATCCGATTAAAAGACCGCTTTTCGATCCCTTTTTTGCGCGTCAGAAGCAGAAACATCCCAAACATTGCCACAACGCCAATGAACATCATGAAAGAGTACGTCGGGATTTGAAAACCGAGAATATGCAGATGCGGGAACATAAGACCTCCTGATTATTTGCGGCTTTTTCATTCCTGATAAATCGGGATCAACGTGTAACTGTCTTTCATTTCCTGCGGATTCAGCATAAACAAATGAAAGATGCTGCCGTTTTCATATTTGACCGGAAAACTGAGCCGCGCGTCAATTTCCTTCCACCCTAAGAATCTGCTGTCGTCGATCACAGGAAAGCCCGTGATTTCTTTACCGATCGTCACCTTCACAACACGAGGTCCATCTTCAGTCTGCAACTCCAAACGGACAGATTCACCGACCCGTTTCTCGGTCGCGTGCGCCGTGATGTCAATGGTACCCGTCGTTTCATACGCGTCTTCCAGAATACTCTTGAACGCGCTGTAATCGCAAACGTATCCCTTCCCGTCAAGAACTTTCGTTTCTCCGCAATAGAAGCCCTCTATATCATAGTACTCAATGAACGAGAAGCGGATAAAACCGTTGGATCTGTTTTGCTCATCTACCCGATGACCAATAAGTTTCCCTTCCTTGTTTGGACTCACGTAAGAATACACCCAGTGACTGTCCGCAGGGACGAGGTGTTCTCCTTTTGAGAGTTTATTGATATCAATATACCACAACTCCGTGAGTTCCCATCCCGGAACGCCCAGAGAAAGATTCACGTAGACACGTTTTTCTTTGCTCTCAATTCCCAGTATACTGCATGAACAGTTTGCAGCGCAGAAAAGCAGAACAATAACTGTAATCATAATACTTTTGATGATTCGCATAATCGTCCTCTCTTTGATTTCTGCGTCTCCGTTTATCCTTTTGCCCGAAGATCACTTAAACACAGGCTCAAGCGTTATGGTATTCTCGAGCGGAGCGTTCAGCGTGTACAAATGGAACACCGTTGTGCCCGCAGTGATCTTTTCCGGATTGTTGTTCGTGCCAGCGATGCGCCATCCTAAGAACGTTTTGCCTTCAATACTCGGTGTCGGGAAATACTCGACGACGCTGCCGTTGACGACCATCACGGAATTGAGGATCAGTTCCTCATAGGAAGAAGAGAACTTAACCAAGATCTTCTCGCCCGCTTTCTTTTCTGTCGCCTTGAGTGTGAGCGTTATCTCGTGTTTTTCGATCCTGTCCTTAAGCTCGCCTGTATCAATAACGCGTGCCTGCGCATCGAGAATCTTCTCGTCGCCGTCATAGAAACCGTCGATCTCAATGTATTCGGAATTCATCAGATCATATAGCTGCGTGTTTCCCGTACCATAGATGAACGTATCCCGTTTATCCAACCTGTTTTCGCTGCCCCTGTGCGTTTCTGTTCCCAAGCCGAAAGGCAGTTCCACAATCACATTCACGCTGTCATCATTACATACTCTTCCTTCGCAGTTGTACTGTGTCTGTGAGCATTTATACCCACAGATCGCACAAGAATCCCATGTTCCGCAGAGGTCTCCTCCGCAACTGGGATCGCAATCACACCCGCCGGTATTGACGCAGGCGTACTTAGTACAGCCGATCTTACAACCGCAAACCTCTCCCGCTTGATTGCTGCAGCTGCAGATCAGCAAAAGCAGCGACACTGCAGCGGAAACCAATATAAACCACCCGAGCCGGGTGTGAAACAGTTTTTCAAGAAAATCATCAAACTTCATTTTGTCAGCATCCTCCTTTCCTTACGGTCGACACACAAAAAAACAATGTGCATCGGTGTGCGTTTTTCGACTCCAAATCTTTTTCGATGATTTATAACTCTTTAGTTTTGCTTTTATACCGGCCAAGGTAGGCCTCCTTGATGCTTGCCTGCCGCGCGTCCTTGTTCTCGGCACCCTCATTTTTCTCAACTACAGCACATTCAAATCTCTTGTTAAGAGGCATGTTTTCAACCGGCCTCCGACATCAAAGCAAAACAAAAAACACCCAAATAGACCTATGGCGTCTACATTGGGTGTTTATCTATTGGATGACAAAAAAAGGCAGTATTACCTATCTGTCTGTCTGTCTGTCTGTCT
>JAFTBN010000083.1 GCA_017455185.1 Clostridia bacterium | reverse complement strand
TCGTCAGTGAGATCCGCAAAGGCGAGAATACAAGCATTCTCGCGTCGTCTACATATCAGTACGAGTATGATTCAAACGGAAACATAACCAGGGTCAAGGACGGCAGTAACGTTATCCAGTATCAATACGAGTACGACTCTCTGGGCCAGCTGATCCGGGAAGACAACCGACCGCTGAATCAGTCGTTCAGGTATGATTACGATTACGCCGGGAACATCACTTCCAAGGAAACGTATGCGTTTACCACGGGAACACTGGGTGTCGCCACCGATACGGTTACGTATACGTACGGAGACAGTACCTGGAGTGACCTGCTGACGTCTTTTGACGGAACTGCCATCGCCTATGACGCGATGGGAAATCCGACCGCAATCGGATACGGAACGCAGCTGACATGGAAGGGGAGGCAGCTTTTCAGTTACTGGCCAGATTACTATCACAGGGTGGACTTCACCTATAACGCGGACGGAATCCGAACTTCTAAGACGTATACGGATATCAGCCACGAAACGAGGCACGAATACAATCTGGACGGAACGCAGATCGTAAAAGAGACGGTGTTCATCGATGATGATGAAGCCTACTGTCTGGTTTATCTGTATGATGAAACCGGTTCGCCAATTGGGTTCCGCTACCGGACCCCGAGTTATGCGCAGAATATCTTTGACGGATACTTCTTTGAGAAAAATCTGCAGGGCGATATCATCGGGATCTGGGATCAGAACGGGACAAAAGTTGTTTCTTATACCTATGATGCCTGGGGCAATGTCACCACGTCGGGTACGGGAGCAACTGGAATCGGTGCAAAGAATCCGTTCAGGTACAGAGGTTACTACTACGATACAGAGACTGGCCTTTACTATCTGCACGCAAGATACTATGATCCGGAATGGTGCAGATTTATCTCCCCGGACAATCCGGATACGCTGATTTCCTCTGAAACGTCCCTGACGGACAAAAATCTATTTGCTTATTGTGACAACAATCCGGTCATGCGGACAGACGACGGGGGTGAATTCTGGCATATTCTGGGCGGCGCTTTGATCGGTGCGATTGTTGGTGCCGTTACCAGTGTCGTGTCCCAGGTTATCAGCGGAGAAGACATCAACTGGAAAGCGGTGGGCATCTCAGCGGCTTCCGGAGCGATCAGCGGAGCCATCACGGCGGCGTGTCCCTGCATGGGGCCGGTGGCCACAGGGATTGTGCAGGGTTCACTGAGTGCGGCGACCTACGCGGCAACAGAGAAGTTTGCCTATGGCCGGGATCCTTCTTTGAAAGACGTGATCGTTACCGGCGTTGTCAGTGGTGTGATGGCTGGAGGCGCCAAGTTCCTGGCACAAAAAGCGGGTGTGGTTCAGTGTTTTATTGCAGGCACGTTGGTGGCAGCCAAGAGCGGACTTCAGCCGATCGAGACGATTCAGGCCGGTGATTATGTCTGGGCGACAGATTCGGAAACAGGTCAGACCGAAGTGAAACAGGTGGTTCAGACTTTCAGGAATGAAGCAAATGAACTGGTTCATATCAAAGTAAACGGAGAGAAAATAACGACAACTCCGGGTCATCCGTTCTGGGTGCCGCAAAAGGGATGGACAAAAGCAATCCAACTTCGGGCAGGTGATAGGCTTCAGTTACTGAATGGTGAGTATGTTATTGTTGAACAAGTTCAGCATGAAATACTGGAGAGTCCTGTCTTTGTTTACAATTTTGAGGTTGAAGACTTCCATACCTATTATGTGGGTGAGCAATTTGTTTTCGTGCATAATGAGTGTCTTTCTAATAAAGAGGCAAAAATTGCTGCAGAAAAACTAGGCTATTCAAAGGTTAAAGGACAGTACTCTCACGGGAAAGCAATTTTTACCAATAAAAAGGCAAGTGCAGAGTTAAGATTTATTACAGCTGATGTTGATCAACACACGGGAGGAACTTGGAAAGCGGCTAAAACAATAAAAGATTTGGCATTAAATACCACAAGATCCGGGACATATGACGAATTCTTGAGGTGGATTGCGCCATGAAATATTATAGAGTATCGAAGTATGATCCTCGGAAACGCGATTTCAAAGGATTCTATCAAGCGGAGGAGTGGACCAGTATTTCTGATATAGGAAAGGTATTTGCGGGGAAAGAGTTGACACTTGATGAATATCTTAGAACTGAGAAAAACTATCTGTGTTTTATGAAGCAGTTCGTTGAATTGCTTGGGAGAAAAAGAATATGGATTAGGGGGGTAGAGATTTATCAAGAATGCAGTATGAGTTGGGGAAATGGGCAGAGGGTTGATAATAATGATGAATATCTGCGTTTTGCTCGAGATTGTTTGAGAGAACAGTGTTGGGGGAAAATAGTAGGTAAAAGATTTTTTATTCATTTTGGGTATGACTACTATATTTATATCGCAACAAATGTGGATTATAGGATAATAAATCAAATGGCAAATCTTAACAATTTGTATATTGAAAAAAAGAAGTCACCATATTTCAATAATAAAGATTTTTTTCTGCTTGCTTTTCCAATGCTGGCGCGGATTTGAATTAGTTGTAATTGATATGATATATTGATGAGCGCGGACGGTTAATCTCCAACAATCTGCATTTTTTCTATTGAGGTGATGTTTGATGTTAAGATATTAGAATAAAAAACGATTAACACTTTAGGTGAAAGACGTATTCAGGTTGATTATTCTATTCAATATGATAGTTTTGAGAATGAGATTGATGATTTTCATGATGAAAAATTAATCGTTGAAGCTTTGCTGGGAGTAGATCTTTTGACCTGTTTTATCAATAAGGATTTGAATATATGTATAAAAAAGTTGCTAATTCAGATTGGTATTGGGAGAATGGGCTACATGATGCAATAATAGAAGAAGTTGCGTTTCATAGCCTTTCATATGATTATACATTGAAGAAACCTATAAGAAACGAGTTGATTTTTTGTATCGATTCTTCACAAGCGATGTTTGAACAACGTATTCGACAAATTATATTTTATAACTGCAAGATTGAAGATGATATTGATTTAAACTCTTTATGCGGTGCATGGTGGATTAATGATGTGCTGACATATGACAAAAAGTGGAAACTGGTTATTTACTTGGGTTCAAAAAAGAAAAAGGAATATAATATAACGGTATTTTTTGATTCAATAGATATTGTTTCAAATTAAACAGTAGATTTCTTCAATTATTTTTTTGTTCATATCAGTTCAGTAAGTGGCAAACTCGGGAGGAAGTGGATGCCAAACTGCAGAACATTATGGTGAACATTTACAAGAACGCTGCAAGCGCAGCCAAGGAATACGGTATGGAAGGCAATCTGGTTGCGGGTGCCAATATTGCCGGATTCCTGAAAGTCGCCAACGCGATGATGGCACACGGCGTGGTGTAAATCATCCAAGGCAAATCCATATCCGGAAGGTGCCCCTCCTGGGGCACCTTTCTTTCGGCTTCAGGGTTCGCTTCCTGAGCGGACCGTCTTCAGGCGGCGAAAGTGTGCAGGGGCTTTTTGTCAAAAGCACTTGCAATCCGGTGTTGTTTTGTGCTATGATGTATAAGGAAAAATATTTGTTCCGCCTATGGCGGACGATGATTCCAAGACCAATTCAAGGAGCAACCCATGAAGACACGTGTTATTGCACTGGTGCTTGCCGTTCTTGTTCTGATGCTCGCAGTCGTATCCTGCGGCGCGGCCGGAACGGAACAGGACGATCCGAAAGAGACCCAAAACGGGCCGGACAAACAGACCCAGTCCGGAGAGAGTGTCCCCGCAAAGGAGACCGAGCCCGAGACGACTTGGTATGAGCCCGAAAAAGCAAAGGACAAGGACTATGGGGGAGCGGATTTCGTGATTCTGACATTCCCTCACGACACTTCCATTTACTGGCACGATACCGATTTTACGTACTATGAAATTTCGGGCGACACCATCGGCGACGCGGTTGTTAATAGAAACGAATACGTCAGTGAGCATCTCGGCGTCAATCTGGTGTTTGAGAGTCTGAATCAGACCAACGACACGGCAACGCTGAACAATGCGGTGGCGGGCGGTCTGGACGAATATCAGATTGCGTTCCTTTATACGCAGGGCTCGTTTGAAATGGCGACCAAGGGCAATCTGGTTGAACTCCATACCATGGAGGATTTGCAGCTGGACGCTCCCTGGTGGGATCAGAACAGCCTGCGCGACATGTCCATTCTGGGGCAGAACTACGCCATGTTCGGCAACATCGGCATCATGTACCGCAAAACCATCGGCGTGTTCATGTTCAACAAGGAACTGTACGAGGAGAATGCTTCGCTCGAGAATCCCTATACGTTGGTGGCCAATAAGGCCTGGACCATCGATAAGATGATTGAAATCGTGACGCAGACCTATCAGGACTTCAACGGAAACGGTGACGTGGACGAGGGCGATATCTTCGGCATGATCTATCAGGGCGACGGATTCCCGATTGCCATGATGGGAGCCGGCGTGCAGTTCATCTCCAAGGACAGCGACGATATCCCGTATATGAATTACAACAACGATCACACGCTGGACGTCTTTGACGAGCTGTGCGATCTGTTTTACGACACGACGTATGCCCGTTCGGTGTCGGCGGTTGCCCCGAAACTGGAAACGCCTCTGGCGGATTATTTCAACAACGGGCAGGCACTCTTCCGCGACGGTGAAATCCACAGCGTGATCGGCGCGCGCCAGATGACCCAGAACTTCGGCGTCCTGCCGCAGCCTCTGTACGATTCCGATCAGGAGAATTACGTCCATTGCATCAACCCGCACGTGGCGGCTACCATGGTCATTCCGAACTCCAACAAGGACCTTTCCCGCACGGCCATCGTGGCGGACGCCCTGTCCGCGGCAGGCAAGAACTACCTGGATCCCGCGTTCTACGACATTACGCTCCAGGGCCGTTCGGTCCGTGACAACGAGTCCCGCGAATCGATCGAGCTGGTTGTCTCGACGGTCCGCTACGACATCGGGTATCTGTCCGACTGGGGCATTTCCTGGGATATGATGGATCTGGCCAACCGGCGTTCCACGGATTTCGTATCCAAATACGGCACTTCGGAGCCGGTTGTGCAGGGCAAACTGGATGATACCATAGCCGCATTTGAAAGAATGGAATAAACTGATTTCGAGGAACCTATGAAGGAAAAGACCGCTTTCAGACAACCGGACGGGACCCGCGTCAAGCGGCCCCGACGTCATATTTCTCCCCGGTATACACTGGCCGTTTTCCTTACGCTTTTCGAAACGGTTGCCGCCATGGCGCTGGTCGTGGTTGCCATCTATTTCGTCAACTGGCTGGCGTATGTGGAACTGTTCGCCCAGCTGGTTGTGTCCATCGCGATCGTCAACACCAAAGCGAATCCGGATTACAAGATTCCCTGGCTTGTCATCGTCCTGGTCCTTCCGGTTGCGGGCATCATGATCTATTTCCTGTATTATTCAAGGAAACTCCCCAATCACATTCTCCGTCAGCTGGAAAACGCGCATGAAATGCAGATCAAGGACGATACCGCGGAGATGGCCGAGCTTGAGAAGCGGAGCGTGACGTACCTCCAGCAGGCAAGGCAGATCTGCCGGCAGGCGGACAGCCATCTTTACCGCAACACAGAGGCCCGTTATTACGCTCTGGGCGACTATGTGCCGGCGGATATGATGGCCGACCTGAGGGCGGCGCAGCGGTATATATTCGTTTATTACTTCACCATCGAAGAGGGCGAATTCTGGAATCCGATCCTGGAGATCCTGAAGGAGAAAGTAAAAGCCGGAGTGGAAGTGCGCCTGATTTACGACGACGTCGGCTGCTTTCTGACTCTGCCGGGTAACTATTACAAAAAACTGCGCGGATGGGGGATTCACGCAACTCCTTTCGCCAAACTGCGCGGGATTGCGAACAACGAGTTCAACAACCGCTCGCACCGGAAGATGCTCATCGTGGACGGAAAGGTCGCCTATACGGGCGGCGTCAACCTGCAGGACCGGTATATCAACCGGCACCGGGTTTACGGGCACTGGAAGGATTCGGTCTTCCGGATCCGCGGCGAAGCGGTCAAGGAGATGGTCCGGATGTTCCTTGTCGATTACTCCCTGACCACCAATGAAACGCTCAAGCCGGAAGATTACGGACCTTTTGAGGAGGTTCCGCAGGCGGAAGGGTTCTTCATTCCTTTCGGAAGCGGACCCCGGCCCGTGTATGAATCCCATGCGGCCAAGGCCGCGATCCTGAACATGGTCAATATGGCGAAGCGGTACGTCTTCATCACGACTCCGTACCTTGTCATCGATCAGGTGATGACCGAGGCGCTCGAAAACGCAGCGGTCCGCGGGGTGGACGTGAGGATTATCACGCCCCATATTCCGGACAAGAAACTGGTCTTCTCGATGACACAGTCCTGGTACGGGCGTCTGATCGAACAGGGGGTTCACATTTACGAATACGAACCCGGCTTCATTCATGCCAAGCTGTACATTGCGGACGACGAGGTGGGAATCGTGGGAACCGTGAATCTGGATTACCGGAGTCTGGTGCACCATTTCGAGAATTCGGTCTGGTTTTACGACGCTCCGATGCTGCAGGACATCAAAGAGGATTTTCTGCAGACCCAGAAGATTTGCATTTCCATCGAGAAGGGAACCATCAAAGAGACGCTTTTCCGACGGTTCATCCGGGCCGTCTTCCGCATTTTCGCCCCGCTGATGTAAGACATATCTTCCAATCCGGAGTGTTCATTTAACGTTTATAACAAAAAAATCATATGTTAACAAAGCCCTTCCGCTTTTTCGGAAGGGCTTTTCCGTATGCGCGCCCGGCGGGGGGTTGACAAAAGAGCATGCTTCCGTTATAATATGAGACACGTTCTCAAATTCGAAACATGAAAGATGAAAAATGAAAAAACAAAACAGAAAAAACAATTTCACTGTGCGGCGGGCCGCTGTCCTGGTCCTGGCTTTGCTTCTTTTGTGCCTTCCGGTCTTCGGCTGCACCAAAAAGGGAGAAAAAGACTCCCGGATGAAAATCGTCTGCTCGGTTTTTCCCATCTGGGACTGGACGGGGCAGGTTCTCGGCTCCGACCGGGATGACGTGGAACTGACGCTTCTGGTCCGCAACGGAACCGATCTGCATTCTTTCCAGCCTTCGGTGGCCGACATTGCCGCCATTTCTTCCTGTGATTTGTTCCTTTATGTGGGAGGCGAGTCCGACGACTGGGTCCGGACGGTGCTCGAACAGAACGGAAAAGACGTTCTCGCCGTTCCGTTGCTCGAAGTCCTGGGCGACCGCGCCCTTGCCGAGGAGACTCTTCCGGGAGAGGAAGAAGAGGAGGAAGAGGCGGCGGATGAGCACATCTGGCTTTCGTTCGAAAACGCTTCGTTCCTGACCGGCGTCATCTGCGAAAAACTCTCGGCGCTCAATCCGGACAAGGCCGGACTCTACCGGGAAAACAAGGATGCGTATCTGGACCGCATCGACGCGCTGTATGCCCGTTTCCGCGACGCCGTGGCCCGGGCAAAGTTCGACACGCTGCTTTTCGGGGACCGGTTTCCGTTTCTGTACCTGGTACGGGAGCTCGGTCTGAAATACGACGCGGCCTTTTCGGGGTGCTCGGCCGAGACCGAAGCCTCTTTTGCCACCATTCGCCGGCTTGCGTCCCGGGCGGATGAACTGGGACTTCCCGCAGTGCTCCGGATCGACGGCTCGCCCCTTCGGATTGCCGAGACCGTGGCAGAGAACACCAAAGCGAAAAACATGAAAATTTTGATGATGGATTCGATGCAGTCCGTGACCGATGAGCAGATCCGCTCGGGAACCAGCTATCTGTCGGTCATGGAGTATAACCTCGGAGTGCTCCAAAAGGCCCTGGGGAGAGAGGAGTGAACATGGCGCTGCTCAAAGCGGAACATCTGGCGGTCGGGTACGAAGGGCAGAAGGTCCTGCGTGACCTTTCTTTCGAAGTGAACGCCGGGGACTATCTGTGCATCGTCGGAGAAAACGGTTCGGGCAAGTCCACCCTGATGAAGACGCTGCTCCGCCTTCTGCCCCCTCTGGAAGGGGAAGTGGTGTGCGGGGAGGGTCTGCGCCGCAACGAAATCGGATATCTGCCCCAGCAGACCCAGGTGCAGCGGGATTTTCCCGCCTCGGTGCGCGAGGTGGTGCTCTCGGGTTTCGAGGGCCGGAACGGGTTCCGTCCCTTCTATTCCCGCGCGGAAAAGGAGACGGCGCTGGAAAACCTGGACCGGATGGGCATTCTGTCCCTGAAGGACAAGAGCTATCGGGAACTGTCGGGCGGGCAGCAGCAAAGAGTGCTGCTGGCGCGCGCGTTCTGCGCGACCCGGCGCATTCTGCTCCTGGACGAACCGGTCGCGGGGCTTGATCCCCGTGCCGCCCGGGAAATGTATAACCTGATTGCCGATCTGAACCGCGACGGCGTGGCGATTCTGATGATTTCCCACGACCGCGAGGCGGTGCGCTATGCGTCCCACATCCTGCACATCGGGCAGACGGTCTTCTTCGGCACGAGGGAGGAATACCTGAAGAGCGAGGAAGGAAAGAACGGTCTGTTCGGGGGGGAGGACGCCTCATGATTGCGCAGTTTTTCGAATACGTCCGGGACCTGCCCACGCTGCGGTACGCCCTGGTTGTGGCCCCTTTGATCGCGCTTTGCGCCTCGCTGATCGGCGTGACGCTGGTGCTCAAGCGTTTTTCCTACATCGGGGACGGACTGTCCCACGTCGCGTTCGGCGCGATGGCCATCGCCGCCGTGCTGCATTTCACGAACGAAATGCTCCTGATTCTGCCCCTGACCATGCTCAGCGCGGTGCTGCTGCTGCGGACGGGGCGGAACCAGAAAATCCGCGGAGACGCGGCCATTGCCATGATCTCGGTCGGGGCGCTGGCGCTGGGGTATCTGCTCCTGCACCTGTTTTCGACCTCCTCCAACGTGGCGGGAGACGTGTGCTCGGCGCTGTTCGGGTCGACGTCCATCCTGACCCTGCGTCCGGTCGACGTGTGGATCAGCCTGATTCTTTCGGCCCTGGTCCTGACCGCTTTTGCGGTGTTCTACCGCAAGATCTTTGCCGTGACCTTTGACGAGACCTTCGCCCAGGCGACAGGCGTCCGGGCGGAGTGGTACAATCTGTTCATTGCCCTGATTGTGGCCGTGATCATCGTGCTGGGCATGAAGATGGTGGGCTCGCTCCTCGTCTCGGCCCTGGTGATCTTCCCGGCGCTTGCGGCCATGCGGCTGTTCCGCAGCTTTTTCCGGGTGACGGTTTTCTCGGCCGTCTTCTCGGTGGTCTGCGCGCTGCTCGGGCTGTTCGTCTCGGTGGTGGCCGGGACCCCGACGGGTGCGACCATTGTCGCCGTCAACGCGATCTCGTTCGTCCTTTGCTTTGCCGTGAGTCTCTTCACGGGGCGCAGGACGGCCTGAAGTCAAAAAAAGTACCAGCAAATTGCACAAAATGCGCAGGCCGGATTTGGACGACCTGCGCTTTTTTCGCGCGCGTACACGTGTAAATATCTTATTCTCATTGACTTGTATAATTCTTTTGTGCTAAAATGGCCCTGTAAATCTTTGCGAGGTGATGGAAATGAAACGATTCATTCGGCTGTTTTTGCTTCTGGCTCTGGCTCTTATCCTTGCGGCTGTGACCTTGACCGGATGCGGCAAGAAAGACCCGGGAACCGAGACGACCGGGGAGAGCGGGCAGACGCCGCCCGAGGTCCGGACGGTGGTACTGGATCCCGCGACCTATCTGTTGGTACGGGACGAAGACGCCAAGTCCGGCGATGCTTCCTACGAGGGAACACTCGAGATCAACCGGATTTTCAAGGCGGCCGGACTGAATTTCAAAGTCGGGACGGACTGGGACGAGAAAAAGGGTCCCGAAATCCAGGTGGGAGCCCGTCATCGGGAACAGACCCAGGCCCTGACCGGGAATCTGGAAGCGAACGGATACATCATCGCGATGCGGGACGGGGATCTCATCCTTGCCGGGCAGAACGACAACGCTCTGCGGACGGCCGTGACCGTCTTCACACAGACCATCCTTCCCGGACTTTTCAACGAAGTCTCCGGACAGTATGAGATTGCGGAGGATTTTGCAGTGAGCGGAATTTACGACGACCGGAAGGTCAGCGTGCTGGTCTACAGCACGGATTACATAGACGTGGAACAGCTGCAGGGAGCCCTGTCCCGTTCGTTTGCCTCGGTGAACGTGTACCGGGACGCGACCGATTTTTCGGCTCTTCTGCAGGTCAAAGAAAGCCCGCTGGCGATTCTGGTGGGCGCGGCCAAGGCTCCGTTCGGACTGCGCACGGCCGTGGAAAAGTATCTGGAGCAGGGGGGACAGCTGATCTATCTGGGCGACCCGCCCTTCCAGAGCGTGATGTACGAAAAGGACGGCCGGTTCGTGGACGGATCGGATTATCTGTATCAGTCGGTTCTGGAACTGGATGACCGCCAGGCTCTGTTTGAAATCGAGGACGAGGCCCGGATGAACCGTTACGAACGGCACGCCGACAACAACAAGGGCAAGATCCTGGTCGAGGTGGACGACTTCGGTCTGGATTCGGTGGACGCCGACCAGGCCAGACTGACCTTCACCGACGTGCAGAGCTGGGATCTGTTCGTTTCGGACAAGACCTGCCGGAAGACCGACAACGCGCTGGGCTTCTGGCTTGCCACCGAAGAGGCGGGGACGCTGGGCGTTTACGTCGAGGTGACCGAAACCAGCGGCTGCCGCTATTATGCCGTCGCTTCGGCGACAAGGGACTGGCAGTATTTCCTTCTGAACGCGGACGATTTCAAATTCTGGTCGGGAGACGCGAGCCGGAAGAACACCCCGGTCCGCATCGGGGACGTTGCCAAGTTCAAGATCGGCTTTGCCCAGTCGGGTTCGGCCGTGGCGGTCGGTGAGCACGTGCTCTATCTGGCGCAGGTGGAATCCTTTGCGACCGAGGACGGCGAGCTGGAAAGCGAGCCGATGCCCATCATCAACGGCTTTACGCCCCTGTACGAACTCTATCCCGTGACCAACGGCGCCTCCGTCTCGGCGGGACAGGGTCAGAGCGTGGTCCCGCAGGATGAATACAAACTGCCGGGCACCCTTTATTCCGCCCATCCGGGACGCCAGGGAACCGGGTATTCCCGCGCCCGGGAATCGCGGTTCATTCCGCTTCTCGAGGTCCGGGATTCCAAGGGCCTGCATGCCGGATACGCGGCCTGGATGTATCAGTTCTTCAACGATTCGCAAAAGAAGAATTCGTCCGTCGCCGTCTTCTCGGCCCAGGACAAGGCTTTCTATGACAACGCCGGTTACACGGCCGTCTGCCGCACCGCCGAGTACCTGCTCGGGTCCGGGGTGCTGGTCGAGGGCGGAACCGACGAGTACGTCTACATTGCCTCCGAAACGAGCGAGCTGCCCTTCGGCGCGACCGTCCGTCTTTCGGATACGGCCAGACCCGAACAGGCGCAGATCCGCCTGACCTTCCTCAAAGACGGGAAGCCCCTGGAGGAGAAGACCCAGACCCTGTCCGAACTGAAAGCAAAGAACGGCCGGTATTCCTTCACGGGCAAATACACCCTGGGACAGGATTACCCGGATCAGGTCTGGACCGAGCTGCTCATCGGCGGCGTGGTCAAGGATATCCTTGTGCAGGACCTGACCGTCTGGGTGCCCAAGCCCGAGAACGAGAGACGTTACATTTACAAAGAGGACGGCTATTTCAAGCGTGACGGAAAGATCCTGACTTTCTTCGGCGTCAACTACATGCCGACCTACGGCGTTGCCGAGCAGGATTCGAACCTGTTTGAGCATTACGTCAGCCGTCCGTCGTACGACCACGACGTCGTCGAGGCAGACCTGGCCCGCATCGCCGAACTGGGCATGAACGCGGTGTCCGTCTTCGGATACAGGGAAACGGTGGACCAGAGCAACGATCTGCTCGACCTGATCCTTCTGTGCGAAAAATACGGCCTTTACGTGGACGTTTCGCTCCGTCCGTATTGCTATCCCTACCATCAGAACTATTCGCCCGAGGTTCCGGCCTCGATCATCAAAAAACTCCATCTGTGGGATCTGGACAACCTCATCGCCTATGACATCGCCTGGGAGCATACGCTGGGCCAGGAGGGAAGCTATTCCCGCGTCAATATGATGGAACAGAGCTGGCGCGACTGGCTCGAGACCCAATACGGCAGCATCGCCAAGGCCGAAGCCGCATGGGGAACCGCCCTTCCGAAATCGGGCGGAAAGGTGACCGTCCCGGGCGACGCGCTTCTCAACTCGTCTTCGGCCAAGGACGCCCCCCTGATTGCGGCCTACCGCCGCTTCCTGGACGACCAGGTCGCAAAGGATTACGCCGAGGCGGCCCGCCTGATGCGCACCGTCGACCCGAACCATCTCATTTCCTTCCGTATGGCCAGCGCGGGAAGCGCCGAGGCCCAGCTGAAGAATCTGTATTACGATTTCCGGATGCTCGCGCCCGCGCTCGACGTGATGGAACCCGAGGGATACGCGCTTGCGGCCGACGAGAACACCATTTTGCAGGTCGTGCTCTGCAACGCTTATGCGCGCGCCGTGGCGCCCGATGAACCGGTCGTCTGGAAGGAATTCGGACGGCACGTGTGGAACGGCTCCAACTTCATCGACAATTCGGCTGCCCTGAAGGTCCAGAAGGATTACTATTCCTACGTGCTGGACGCCTGCTTCGACAGCTATTCCAACGGCATGTTCGCCTGGTATTTCGCCGGCGGCTACCGCATCAATGAAAACTCGGACTACGGCATTGTCAACCCGGACGGTTCGGACCGTCCCGCGACCGCGCTGATTCGCGAATACGCGAAGAAGTTCATCGGACAGGGAGAGATGCCCGCCGCGGCAGTGACCGCATCGGCCGACCGGGATACCGATCCCCGTGGGCTGTACGCGATGTACCAGACGCTGAAGAGCAAACTGCAGCAGGCGTATCAGAAGAACGGCCGGCTGGAGCTGACCAATCTGTCCGAGAAAGAGGGCCCGGTTTACGCCGACGAGGTGTACACCCAGACCATCGGTACGCCGAAAGACGGGGATCCCGCTCCCCTGAAGTACGTCAACGGCATCATCCAGTATGCGTGCGTTGCCACCGAGAACGGCCGCAAGGTGCTCAAGATCACCTATGAGAACACGCAGGACGCCGTCTGGCGCGCGGGAACTGTAATACTTGTCAGCGCGTCCGGCAAGGTCTCCTATACCATCGGAACCGATCTTTCGAAGGACAAGACCCGGACCCTGACCCTGGATTACGACGGGGACGGGAAAGAAACTCTGTATTTTGAACTGAGCGCGGACGGAAAGACCGTTCGTTTCGGCAATCCCTATACCATGCAGTGAGGAATGCTCACGCAGGGAGGAATGCTCACGCAGTGAGGAATGCTCACGCAGGGAGGTTATACGATGAAGGATAAAAAATACATTCTGTCACTTGACGAGGGGACAACCAGCGCGCGGGCGATCCTGTTCGACCGCGCGGGCCGGGTTGTCGCCACGGCGCAAAGAGAATTTCCGCAATACTATCCGAAGCCCGGTTGGGTGGAGCACGACGCGATGCAGATCTATGCAAGCCAGTATGCCACCATGACCGAGGCCGTCGCCATGAGCGGCATCAAGCCCTCGCAGATTGCCTGCATCGGCATCACCAATCAGCGTGAGACCACCGTGGTCTGGGACCGCCGGACCGGACGTCCGGTCTGCCCGGCCATCGTCTGGCAGTGCCGCAGGACGGCTCCGTATTGCGAGCAGCTTGCGGCGTCGGGCTATACCGAATTCATCCGGGAGCGCACCGGGCTGCTCATCGACGCCTACTTTTCGGGCACCAAGATCCGTTGGATCCTGGACAATGTGGAAGGCGCCAGGGAAAAAGCGCAGGCGGGCGAGCTGCTCTTCGGCACAATCGACACTTGGCTGATCTGGAAACTGACCGACGGCAGGGTGCACGTCACCGACCAGACCAACGCGTCCCGCACCATGCTGTTCAATCTGCATACCGGCCGCTGGGACGAGGACATACTGAAACTGCTCGGCATTCCGGCCTGCATGCTACCCCGGGTGTGTTCCTCGGGCGAAATCTACGGGAAGGCCGAAGTCATGGGCGCCGAGATTCCCATCTCGGGCATCGCGGGCGACCAGCAGGCCGCCCTGTTCGGTCAGCAGTGCTTTGAACCGGGAGAGGCCAAGAACACCTACGGAACCGGCTGCTTCCTTCTGATGCACACCGGGGAAAAGCCCTTTTTGTCGAGTCACGGCCTTCTGACCACCATGGCGGCCACCGAGCACGGCATGCCCCGGGCTTTTGCCCTGGAAGGCAGCGTGTTCGTCGGCGGAGCGGTGGTGCAGTGGCTGCGGGATGAACTCGGCCTGATCATGGAGGCCGACGATACCGAATATTTCGCTAACAAGGCGAAGGACTCCGGCGGCGTGTACGTCGTGCCCGCTTTTTCGGGTCTGGGCGCGCCCTTCTGGGATATGCACGCAAGAGGCACCATCGTGGGCCTGACCCGCGGGTCGGGCAAGAATCAGATCATCCGGGCCTCCCTTGAGTCCATCGCCTACCAGACCCAGGACATCATGCAGGCCATGGAACAGGATACGGGCTATGCCATCCGCCGGCTGAAGGTCGACGGGGGCGCCTCCCGCAACCGCTTCCTGATGCAGTTCCAGGCCGATATCTCGGGCGTGGAAGTGGTCCGGCCCGAGAACCCCGAGGCAACGGCGCTGGGCGCCGCCTACCTGGCGGGGCTGGGATGCGGATTCTTCGCTTCGCGCGACGAGCTGCGGGATGCCGCGGCGGATTCGTTCGTGCACTTTGTGCCCGGACTGGAGGAAGAGACAAGGAAGCAGAAACTTCGGGGCTGGCGCCGCGCCATCCGGTGCGCGACCGCCTGGTCAAAGGAGGAAGACGATGGATAGCGCATGGAAAAGGGAAGAATTCAGCTGTCCTTCCACGGACGGCCAAACCGTCCTGCAGGGTACCCTGTACCGACCCATGGGAAAGGTCCGGGGGCTTTTGCAGATCGTGCACGGCATGACGGATTACGTCGGCCGGTATGAGCCCTTCATGCGGCAGGCCGCAAAGTGCGGATACCTGGCCTTCGGCACGGACCAGCTCGGTCACGGCCGGACGGGAGAGATGGCGGACAGCCTGGGATTCATCGCCCGCCGGGGCGGAGACCGGCTGCTGGTTGAGGACGTTCATGCGACAGCGGATTACATCCGGCAAAAGGAAGGTCCGGAACTGCCTCTGTTCGTCTTCGGGCACAGCATGGGTTCGTTTGTGGCCAGACTCTATGCAGCAGAATACGGAAACGAACTTTCGGGCGCCATCTTCTGCGGCACGGGTTACAAAGTCGCATTTTCGGGCGTGGGGCTTTGCCTGGCCCGATGCATACGGGCTTTGCGCCGGGACCGGGCGGTTTCTCCGGGCCTGGAAAAGATGATGTTCGGTTCGTACAACAAGGGAACGCCCGGACGGACCGAATACGACTGGCTGACCCGGGACGACGCGGTGGTGGACGCGTACGTGCGCGATCCGTGGTGCACCTTCCATTTCACGGTTCCGGCCATCTGCGACCTGGTGACTCTTTCCCGGAACTGCAACAAAAAGAACTGGTTTGATGCGATGCCCAAAAGCCTTCCCACACTTCTGGTGTCGGGAACGGCCGACCCGGTGGGAGACTTTTCCAAGGGCGTCAGCCGGGTGTATGACGAGCTTTGCGCCCGCCGCATGCGCGACGTGACGCTCCGCCTTTTCGAGGGCGACCGGCATGAGATTCTGAACGAACTCGACCGTGGGGAAGTGATTACCTATCTGCTCGGCTGGCTGCAGGAGCGGACCCCCGGGCAGGAAAAACAGGAAACGGAAATGGGAAAAGGATAAAAACAGGAGGGCACAACGATGTATCAGGCAGACGGGACACGGTATGAAAAGATGGAATACGCGTATTGCGGACACAGCGGGCTGAAGATGCCCCGCGTCGCGCTGGGCTTCTGGAACAATTTCGGATATCCCCAGTCCTATGAAACGATGCGTGGGATCGTGCGCCGGGCGTTCGACCTGGGCGTCACGCACATGGACCTGGCCAACAATTACGGCCCTCCCGCGGGTGCGGCCGAGGAGAATTTCGGCCGAATCCTCAAAGAGGACCTGGGGCCCTATCGCGACGAGCTGATCATCTCGAGCAAGGCGGGCTATTCCATGTGGCCCGGCCCGTACGGCGACGGAGGCTCGCGCAAGTATCTGATGGCAAGTCTGGACCAGTCCCTGCTTCGCATGGGTCTGGATTACGTGGACATTTTCTATCACCACCGGGTGGACCGGGAAACCCCGCTGGAGGAGACCATGCAGACCCTGGCCGACATCGTCCGGCAGGGAAAGGCGCTTTACGTCGGGATTTCCAACTACCGCAGCGAGGATATGCGCAGAGCGTATGCCATTCTCAAGGAGATGCACGTGCCGCTGCTGATCAACCAGGTCAACTATTCGATGCTCGACCGCTGGGTCGAGCGCGACGGCTTGCTGGACACCTGCGCCGAACTCGGCGTGGGAAGCATCATCTTCTCCCCGCTGCAGCAGGGCCTTCTGACCGACCGGTACCTCAAGGGCATTCCGCAGGGATCCCGGGCCGACCAGAACCGCACGATGCGGCGCGACAGCGTCACCCCCGAAGTGGTGGCCAAGGTGGAAAAGCTCAACGCTCTGGCTGCCCGGCGCGGACAGACCATGGCGGCCATGGCGCTGGCCTGGGTCCTGCGGGGCAATAAGGCCGGAACGGTTCTTTGCGGAGCAAGCAGCCCCGAGCAGATGGAGGCCAACGTGGCCTGCCTTCGAAACCGGACTTTCACCGAAGAGGAACTGAAACAGATCGACGAGATTCTGGGTTCGTAAAAAGGAGCATCCCTTGAAGACGTATAAACAGACCGGCACGGAGGCCGTCTATCCTTTGCGGGCGCAGGACGCCTGGCTGGGAGAGATCGGGAAACTGTATGACAGGATGTCCGGAGTCTGGTGCGCCGATACCTGCGCGCCAAGGCTCCGCCAGGAATGGAGCCCGGACAATCCGACGCTCGGACAGTGCTCGGTGACCGCCTTCCTGGTCCAGGACTATTACGGCGGCCGGGTGATGGGCATCCCCACCTCCGACGGGCATTTTCACCTGTACAACGAGTGGCAGGGCCGGACGGCCGACCTGACCTCGGCCCAGTTCGGGAAGAACTATCCCCGGGGAGCAGCCGTACCGCAAAGCCGGGAGAACCATTTTTCGGATCCGGAAAAGCGGGACCGGTATGAACTTCTCAAACGACGCCTGGAAGCTTTGCGTCCCTCAAGGCCCCTGTGGCACGGGGAACCCGAAAGCGAGCTGTGCGAGCTGTACGGGCTGATGACCGCGACCGACAACCCGGTCTCCGTCCTGGCCAATACCGCTTCTTTCCTTTATACCCGCCGGGAGAGAATCAACTGGGCCGGCTTCTATCTGGTCCGCCGGGGAGAACTCCAGCTCGGTCCCTTTTCGGGAAAACCGGCCTGCGTGCGCATCGCAAAGGGACGGGGCGTGTGCGGAACCGCCTTTGCCGAAGACCGGACGGTGCGCGTGCCGGACGTCCATGCGTTCCCCGGCCATATCGCCTGCGACGGGGCGAGCCGGTCCGAGCTGGTCGTGCCGCTGCACCGCCGCGGTCGCGTGTGGGGCGTGCTGGACCTGGACAGTCCGGTCCCGGACCGGTTCACCCCGGAGGACCAAGACTCTTTTGAGAACCTTTGCGCTATGCTGGAAGGAGTGCTCGGATGAGCGCCGAAGGCACCGGGTGCGCATTCCGCATCCGGCAGGCGACTTCCTCGGACCTGCCTGAAATGGAGAGAATTTACGAGCGGGCCAGAGCCTTTATGGCCGAGCACGGCAACCCGACCCAATGGGGTCCCCGCCGCTATCCGCCGCGGGACCGGATTCTTTCGGACATCGGACAGGGCAAGGCCTATGTGTGCCTTTGCGGACAGACGGTGTGCGCCGTGTTCTATTACGACTACGGCCGGGACCCCGAGCCGACCTATCTTGAGCCGGTGGAGGGGGAATGGTTTGCTCCCGGCCCCTACGGGGTGGTGCACCGGATCGCGTCGGACGGAAGCGTCAGGGGCGCCGGGCGCTTTTGCCTGCGCTGGGCCATGGAACGGGCGGGACACATCCGCATCGATACGCACAAAAACAACTCTGTTATGCAGAACCTTCTGACCTCCCTGGGCTTTTGCCGTGTCGGAGTCATCCGGCTTCCCGAGGCGACGGACAATCTGCGCCTGGCCTATGAATGGACCGGGGAAAAGAAACAGGAATTATAACGGAACAAAGGAGAGCCCGCATGAATACCGAGACATGGACAGAGCAGTTTGCTTCGCAGCCCCAAGAGGCCTGCCGGATGCCCTTTGAGGATCCCGTCTATCTGGATCCGCTGAACAGCCCCTTTTCGGTTTACAATCTGCTTCCGGGCAGCTATGCAAGATACCCCGCGGAGGTGACCTCTCCCGTCAGCCCGACGCTGACGTATCTGGGCGGCATGTGCACCGGCGGCCGGATCCGTTTCCGGACGGATTCGCCCTATCTCGGCCTCTGCGTCGAATTCGGGCCGGGCGAGTCCGGGGCGGACAACGCCTATCATTCCTTCGACCTGTACGAGCAGAAAGCCGGGTTTCTCTGGACCTCGGGCATGATGGGAACGGCCGGACCGTTCCGGGAGGCCCGGGTGGGCCTTGTGCCCGGAATGAAGGACCTGACGCTCTATCTGCCCCTGATGCGGCAGATTGTCTCGCTCCGTCTGGTTCTGAAGAGGGGCTCGCGTCTGGGCCCGGGTTCTCCGTATAAGGGAGACCGCCCGATTGTGGCCTACGGGTCTTCCATCGTGCACGGAGTGGGGACGTCCCGTCCCGGCATGACCTATCCCGCCATCCTGTCCAGGATGCTGAACCGGGACGTGATCAACCTGGGCGTTTCGGGCAACGCACGGGCCGAGGAGAACGTGATGCGCTATCTTTCGGGACTGCCCATGTCGGTCTTCCTTTTCGATTACGACCACAATACCCCGAGCGTGGAATATCTGGAACAGACCCATTTCCGCGGCTATGAAATCTTCCGCAAGGCTCAGCCCCGCACCCCGATTGTGTTCGCTTCCAAGGTGGACTATTACAACGGGGACGAGCAGGGAAGCGAGAAGCGCCGCCAGGTGATCCTGCAGTCGTTCTGGCAGGCCCGCGAGGAGATGGGGGACCGGTTCGTGTACTATGTGGACGGACCGTCCATGTATCCCCGGGACAAGCGGGACCTGTGCACGCAGGACCGCACCCATCCCAACTGCATGGGATACTATTACATGGCAAAGGCCTTCCTGCCGGTGATCCGTCAGGCACTGGCGGATGCCGGAGAGAAGGCATAAATGGAACAAAGATGGATTGGATTCGACATAGGGGGAACCAAATGCGCCGTCGTGACGGGTGTCTGGGACGGGGAACGCATGAGCGTGACCTTCCGCGAACAGATCGGGACCGGTGCGCCGAGGGCAACCGTGGACGCGCTCTGCGACATTCTTCAGGGCCGCCTGGGAGAAGGGGGACTTGCCCCTTATCTTGCGGCCGGAGTGAGCTGCGGCGGGCCGCTTGACGCCCATCGCGGGCTGGTGCTCTCGCCGCCCAATCTGCCGGGCTGGGACGAGATTCCCATTTGCGCCTGGATCGAGAAGCGCATCGGGAAGCCGACCTTTCTTTGCAACGACGCCAACGCCTGTGCGCTGGCCGAATGGCAGAGCGGCGCGGGACGCGGAACCGACAACATGATCTTTCTGACCTTCGGCACGGGCCTTGGCGCCGGGCTGATTCTGGACGGACGGCTCTATCACGGAAGACGGGACCTGGCCGGCGAGGTCGGGCACGTCCGCCTGGAGGACCGGGGACCCGTCGGATACGGCAAGGCAGGCTCGTTCGAGGGATTCTGCTCGGGCGGAGGTTTGCGGGCGCTGGGCCGGCGCGTGGCGATGGAAGAGGGGATTGCGGACCCCGAAGACCTGGACGCGAAAGAACTGACCAAGCGGGCCAGGGCCGGAGAACCCTATGCCCTGGAAACCTTCGAGCGCTGCGGCGAGAAACTGGGCAAGGGCCTGGCGATGCTGTTCGACGTGCTCGACCCCGACCGGGTGGTCATCGGGTCGATGTTCGTGCGATGCGAGGATTTGCTCCGTCCCCCGATGGAACGGGTGCTGAGTGCCGAGGCGCTGGGCGGCGCCGAATGCTGCCCGCGGGTCGTTCCGGCCCAGCTGGGCGAGTCCCTGGGCGACATTGCCGCGTTGTGCGTGGCGCGGGACGGATATCTTCAGAGCCGGACCTGAAAAAGATGGAAATGAATCAATACAGAAGAGGTGGATATGTTTAAGACACTGTTTGCACATTATCCGGAGCTGCAGCAAATGCAGCCCGAACTCGGGCAGGCCATGGACCTGCTCATCGGCACCATCCGTCAGGGAGGAAAGATTCTCATCTGCGGCAACGGGGGCTCGGCCGCGGACGCCGCGCATATTTCCGGCGAGCTTCTCAAGGGATTCCTTCTCCGGCGTCCCGTGGACCCGGAACCGTTCGGGTTTCTTCCGGACCCGGACCGGGAGCTCCTTTCGAAGGGACTCCAGGGAGGTCTGCCGGTCATTCCGCTTCCTTCCTTTGAGGCGGCCCTGAGCGCTTTTGCCAACGACGCGGACCCCGACCTCGGCTATGCGCAGCTGACTTTTGCGCTGGGGAACGAGAAGGATCTGCTCTGGGGGATTTCCACCTCGGGCAATTCGAAGAACATCCTGTACGCCGTCGAGGCGGCGAAGGTCCGGGGCATGAAGACCCTGGGTATGACCGGGCAGGGCGGAGGAAAGATGCGCGCGCTTTGCGACTGCACGCTCTGCGTGCCCGCAAAGGAGACCTACCGGGTGCAGGAATACCACCTGCCGGTGTATCACGCGATCTGCGCAGGGCTTGAGGCCGAATTCTTTGAGTGAGGAAGTGGAACATGGAGAAAGTCACGGACAAAAAAATACCGAACGGGGAGCATCCGCGCGCGGGCGCTCTGCCCAAATTAGTCTATGCCGTGGGCAACGCCCATCTGGATCCCGTCTGGCAGTGGAACTGGCAGGAGGGAAGCGCCGAGGCGAAAACCACCGTCCGCGCGGCCCTGGATCGGATGCGCGAGTACCCGGATTTCCGCTTTGTGTGCTCGTCTGCCTCGGTGTACCGCTGGGTGGAGGAGTTCTCCCCCGAATTGTTTGAGGAGATGAAGGAACGGATTGCCGAAGGACGGTTTGTCATCGTGGGCGGCTGGCACGTCCAGCCGGACTGCAATCTGCCCTCGGGCGAGGGATATGCCCGCCAGGCGCTCTATGCCCAGCGCTATTTCGCGGACCGTTTCGGCCGCGCGGCGCGGATCGGGTACAACGTGGACAGTTTCGGCCACAACGGCAATATGCCCCAGATTCTCAGGGAGAGCGGCCTGGACCGCTACATCTTCATGCGGCCGGGTCCGCACGAAAAGACCCTGCCCGAGAACGTGTTCGTCTGGGAGGGCATCGACGGCTCGCAGGTCCTGACCTGCCGGATCCTCGATCCGTATTGCTTCAAGTTCGGGCAGCGCGAAGAACTCGAAGAGCGGCTGCGCTATCTGTATGAAAACGTGCCCGAGGCGATGCAGTCGGTCCATCTGTTCTACGGCGTGGGCAACCACGGCGGAGGCCCGACCATCCGGCACATCGAGGTGCTCCGCGAATACGCGAAGGCGCACCCCGAATCCGAAGTCATCTATTCTAATCTTACGGATTTCTTTGATGAAATCGAAAAGGAAATGAACCGGGAAAAAGGCACTTCGCCCGTAAAACTGAAGGGTGAAATGCAGCACCATGCTTCGGGCTGCTATTCGACCGTGGGCAAGCTCAAGGAGCAGGTCCGCAAGACCGAATACGCCCTGGCCGACGCCGAAGCCTATGCCATGCTCGCATCGACCCTTTTGCGTCCGATGGATTGCAGGGCTGAAATGGAGCAGGCCTGGCTCAAGGTCAACTTCCTGCATTTCCACGACGCAATGGGCGGCTGCTGCATGGAAAGCGTGTTCCGGGGCACCGACCGCATGGCGGGATACGCGGCGCAGATGGCCGACGAAGTGCAGAACAGGGCCCTGCAGTCCGTAGGATTCGGCCTTGACACGACCGACCGGTCTTTCGGCCTGCCCGTGGTGGTTTTCAATCCCAATTCGTTCCCGGTGGATGCCCAGGTGTATCTCAATCTGGACTGCGCGGGCATCCGAAATGCCGAAGGCGAGTTCGTTCCCGTACAGAAAATCCGCTCGGAGACCGTCAGCTGCATGAACCGGCCCGACGTGCTCTTCCGGGCACAGGTCCCGGCCCTGGGTTATGCGGTTTACTACCGCAGCGAGGAGGAAGGTCCTGCGGCCGAGTCCCGGATCTGCGTCAGCGCCCACAAAGGTGCGCAGGCGGCCGGGGCCCCTGCCCGCACCGTGATGGAAAACGAGTTTTACCGGCTGACCATAGAGGACCGCAGCGGACAGATCCTGTCCCTGTTTGACAAGGAGACCGGGCGCGAGTGCCTGAGCGCTCCGGGATGCGTCGGGCTTGTGCTGGATGAGACCGAGCACGACACCTGGTCCCACGGCAAAAACACGTTTGACCGTGTCATCGGGCAGTTCTCGGACGGACACGCCATCGTGCTCGAGGAAGGACCTCTGCGCGGCCGGGTCAAGACCTTTACCCGGTACGGCGCGTCGACCCTTGTCGTGGAATACACCCTGAAGGCAGGGGAGAAGGCGGTGTACCTGAAATACGACGTCGAATGGCACGAGAAGCACAAGATGCTCAAGATGGCCTGGCCGTTTGCCCTGGAAAAGGCGCAGGCATACAGTCAGATCCCCTTCGGCACCATCCGCCGTCCCTGCAACGGGGAGGAGGAGAGCGGCCAGGGATTCGTCGCGCTGCTCGACCGGACGGGGCATGGCTTTGCAATGCTTAACGACCGGACCTATTCTTCCAGCTGCCTGGGCAGCACGCTCTTCCATACGCTTCTGCGCAGCCCGATTTACGGGGATCACGGCGGCCCGCGGTTTGAGGACAGCCGGTATACCGAGCAGGGCGAGAGCCGGTTCGAGGCCGTGCTGATGCCCGTCGAGGGCCGGCTTGCCCCGGTGGTGCGCGCCGCGAAACTTTTGCACAGTCCGCTGACCTGCGTGCCCGAGACCTACCACGAGGGAGCGCTGAAGGAAAAAGTGAAGGAAGGAATATCCATTTCGTCCGACCACGTGCTTCTTTCGGCCTGCAAAAGGGGCGAGGACGGCCGCTCGGTGGTCGTTCGTGTATACGAAACCGAAGGGCAAAGCGCGAAATTCGAACTGAAGGGGCCGGTCGTCCCGACGCCGCTTCGCGCAAGCCTGCATCCGTTTGAAGTCGCTACCTTCCGTCTGCCGGACGGCGGCAAAAAATGGCGCCGGGTTCTCTTTACCGAGTGGACCGGGGCGCAGATGAAACAGTATCAGGAGACAGAAAAATGAAAAAAACCGTTCCGTTTTCCGCCCGTCCGGCGCAGAGAATCCTTTGCGCGCTGCTGGCCGTCCTGCTTTTGGCAGGGCTTCTGGCTTCGTGCGGTTCCTCGGTGAATTCTTCAGGGTCCGAGTCCGCCGCCCCCGATGGACGGCAGACCGAAACCGTAAACACCGTAAACCCCGTAAACACCATAAATGAGGAAACACAACTTTTGCCGGAGGAAACAAAGCCCGCAGAGACGAAACCGGCCGAGACCGAGACGCGTCGCACGGGTCCCATGATCCAGGTCATGCCGGGCAATGAGAAATTCGAGGAAAAGAAGACTCTGGCCGATACGCTTGACGCGCTGTTCGAAACCGAACCGACCGTAAAGGAAGTCAATGAAACCCGGGTATGCCGGGAGATTCCGAATCTGCATTTTCCGGACTTCGTATACGTGGACGGAGTGCTCTACGCGTATTACATCAAGTGGGTGGACGGAAAGGGAACGACGGCGCTTGCCACATCGACCGACGGCGTCCATTTCTCTGACAAGGGCGTGGTCATCCCGTCGGACCGGGATTACGACGACGTTTACGCCTGCTTCGCGGGCGTCTGGTACGAGGACGGCGTCTTCTATCTGGTCTATGAATGCTGCGGAACCAACAATCCTTCCCAGGATATCGCTCTTGCGACCTCCACGGACGGATACACCTTCGAAAAGAAGGGGATTATCCTGGATCAGAAGGACTGCCCGTCTTTCTGCGCGGGCAACGTGGGAACCCCCGACCTGTTCCGGGATGAGGGCGTCTGGTATCTGTTTTTCCACGGATTTGACGGCGTCGACTGCCAGATCGGCGTGGCATACGGAACCGATCTGTACAACCTGACCGTGAAAAAGGATCCCATCATCCCGACTTCCTCCGACCACAGCGCGCCCGACAGCGGCACGGCCGGCCGGCGGGACGTCATCTATTACGACGGCTGGTTCTATATGGTGTACGAAGGCTCGACCGAAAAAGTGGGCGCGGATTACAGCCAGTCCTCCTGGACCCATCTGTACGCGCGCTCGGCCGACCTGCTCAACTGGGACAAGGCCGAGCAGATGCCCGCCGCACAGGGAAAGGGGTTCGGATACGACGGACCTTGCTTCCTGGTCTGGGAGGATTCGATTTACGTTTATTACCGCCGTCCGGGCAATTCCACCTGGCGCACCGAACTGGTGATCGGCGACTGAGCCGGGCAGACCCGACCCCGTAAAACGGCATCATCCTATAAAATCCATAAAGGAAAGAAAGAGGAGTGAATCGATATGTTGACCTATTCTCGTGTGATGGCTTTCTTCCTGAGTCTGGCGCTGCTTTTTGCGGTTCCGCTCGGACTGGGTTCCTGCGGAGCGGGCACAGGCCCGGACAATCCGCCCGAAACCGGTTCCGATCAGACGGATACCGCGAAAGAGACGGAGACAGAAGCACCCCCAAAAATCGAATATACCGATGTCCGGATCTCGGACGAGACACTCAGGGACCGGATCGAAGGATCCTGGGTCGGACAGATGGTCGGGGTGACCTGGTCCGCGCCTACGGAGTTCCGCTATTGCGGGCAGATCATTCCGGACAGTCAGGTTCCGGTATGGACACCGGAGACGGTCAACGATGCGTTCGGTCAGGATGACCTTTACGTTGAGGTCCCGTTCCTGGAAGCCATGCGCGTCCACGGCCCGGATGCCACGATCGATCAGGTGGCCCCGTTCTTCCGGGATTCCACATTCGGACTGGCCCACGCGAACTATCAGGGAAGGCTGAATCTGCGAGCAGGGATTGAACCCTCCAAAGCGGGTTACTACGGCAATTCCTATCATGCGGACGACATCGACTGGCAGATCGAGGCGGACTATCTCGGAAACATGTATCCCGGGCTCTTATCCCTGTCCGCGGGGAAGGCCTTCGAGATCGGCCATCTGGTGAACTACGGCGACGGCGTGTACGGGGGCGTATTCGTTTCCGTCATGCATTCGGCCGCTATGGTCAGTGAGGATCTGGACGACGTGATCCGTGTCGGCGTGCAGAGCATTCCCGAGGGCACAAAATTCAGAAAGGTCCTGGATCAGGTCCGGACCTGCTATGAAGAGGATATGACCTGGGAGGAATGCTGGGCCGAGATCCAGCGCGACTGGGGCTCGGACGACAAATGCCCGGAATTCCGAGGCGTGCAGAATATCGACGCCAAGATCAATGCCGCCTACATCCTGATCGGGCTCTTGTGGGGAGAAGGAGATTTTACGGAATCCGTCCGCATCGCGATGCGCTGCGGGCAGGACAGCGACTGCAATCCGTCGAGCGTCGCCGCCATCCTGGGCACGCTGAACGGCATGTCCGGCATTCCAAAGGAGTATACGGGCGCCGTGGATTATGACCGGCAGAAATTCGCCTATACGGAGTATACGCTCCGGGATTGTATCAATGTCACCTACTCGGTCATGGTCAAGGCATTGGAGAAAAACGGAGGCAGACTGGAAAACGGGACCTGGACCCTGAGAAGCGAAACCGGCATACCGGTTGTTCCGTTTGAACAGTGGCCGGACGATGAACTGAACGTCTATCTGGACGTGCAGCCCTCCCCGTCTTCGGGAACGGTGCGTATCCGTGTATCCTGCGTGCCGCCCAAGGGCGTTACGTATGACAGCGTGCAGTACGTGTTCGATATGGGAGACGGAACCGTGATCCCGTCCATACTGACTTCCTATCAGTACCTGCAGGGTGGTTTCTATACCATGACTTGCAAGGCTACGGCCGGCAGCGAGACCGTGCAGATCTCCAAAGAGATTGATCTGTCCGGTTTCCAGGGGCAGAAAGGGTTTAAGACGACCGCGTCCTGCTCGGTACCCAACCCGGCCGGGGGCGGGAGCCGGGAGATTTCGATCCTTACGGACGGGTATGTGCCCTCTCCCGGTGCCGGGAACGACGTCCAGTACGATACGTTTACCGGTGGCGGTTCCCATGCGCAGGAATGGTTTGCACTGACCTTTGACCACACTGTGACCGTATCCAAGGTTCTGTTCACCGAAGGCGCGCATTTCAATAACGGCGGCTGGTTCCGGCAGACCCCGGCTGTGGAAGCGCTCGTAGGCGGGAAGTGGGTCCCGGCCAAGGTGACCTCGGATCCTCTGTATATCGAGGTCGACGACCAGAGCGCCCAGGGGGATCCCTTCCAGACGTTCACCTTTACGCTTGCGGAGCCTACCGCATGCACGGGTATCCGTGTGATCGGCGCTCCGGGCGGTTCCGCGAAATTCGTATCCTGCTCGGAACTGGATGTCGAGTTCACATACGTGGAAAACCCCACCTATGAAACGGATGACCGGAACCCGGTCAAGAGTGCCATCATACTGGTCTCACAGACCAATCCGGTCGGCGCCGGTTGCAAGGATATCGGGATCATCCGGGACGGAGTCCTCGGCAAACCCGGCGACAGCCACGGAACCGTGCAGTACGATACGTATGTCGGCTCGCCGGACGACCATGAAGAATTCTACGGCTATATCTTCCGCCGCAAGGCGGAGATCAGCGAAGTGGTGTTCACCGAAGGCGCGCATTTTGATAACGGCGGCTGGTTCAAGAACGGTTCGATTCGGCTTGAACTGCTGATTGACGGCGTCTGGACGGAAGCGGACTGTACCGTGTCCCCGGACTATCCGGACGGAGACAGCCAGGGCGTGTTTGGATCGCCCTATACGACCTATACCTTCGAACTGGATGACGTGACGGAATGTTCCGGAATCCGGATCATCGGGGAAGCGGGCGGCACCGCACATTTCACATCGGTTTCGGAACTGAGCGTGGGCTGATACAAATTGAAGATTTTGTTGGATGTGAATCCTGGAGTGGTGATTTGAAAAAATAAAAAAGATGTTCGCCCACTTTCCGGTCCCCCGGACCGGAATGAGTCCGTTTGAAAAGAGAAAGAGAATCGAAAGATTCAAGGAGAGAAAAAATGAAAAAAACACTAAGACTTCTGGCTTTGCTTGCTACCGTCTGCATGCTTTTAAGCGTCTTTGCAACCACGGCAGTGATGGCGGCCTCGCCCGAGGGGGAGGAAAATGATTCTTCAATCGAATTGGTTCAGACTCCCGTAGTGGAAGAAGAGGATGGCGCGCATGTGCATTATGCCGTACAGGTGGCCGGTGGAACGGTTCGCTTTGCAAACGGCGAGACGTTCGAAGGAACGGCGCATGACGGGGACATCCTGATTGTGACCCTGACCGATGTGCCGGGTCGCACGTTTGCATACTGGGTTTCGGTGAACGGAGTCCGTGTGCCCGACAAAGAGTTCACCATGGCGGTTCACGGGCCGGATTATCTCTATCCGGTTTTCGAGGACACCGATGAGGATTCTTTCGGTCCGTGGGCCGTATTGGTCGCGGGCGACTGCGAAGAGGGGACGCTGTACGTCCGCCAAAACACGCAGGGTGAAACACAATACAAACGCGAGTTTGTCAACAGAGGCATGCACGACTGGCAGCCCTGCTTCTATGTGGATGAGGACATTCACAAGCAGGTTTGCTCCATCTGCGGCAAGGAAGAGATTTCGAATCACAACTATTCCGAATTCACCGTGACCGAACCCGCCACGCACGAGCACGAAGGGCTTAAGACGGGGACCTGTTACGGATGCGGACACGTCGTGACACAGGTCATCCCGAAGACCGATGAGCATGTGATGGGGCCGTATACAATTGTGGAGAAGTCCGAAAAGGGACAATACGGAATCCGCGAGAGAAAATGTCTCTATTGCGATTACACCGAACGGTATTGGTATCTGGAGCCCGATTTTTACGAGTTCTTCCATCACCGGTACGTGGAGTATGAGAACACCTACGGCGGAAAGGTCACGAACTGGGAGAAGTTTTTCAACTGGGAGACCGAGGACGGCCGGGACGTGTACGTGTTTGCGCTGCAATACGTTTACTCGTATTCTTCGGGCAACGATTACGGACAGACCTTCGTCTTCATGTTCCTGGACGATCACGATCCGATGACCCAGAAGCCTGTCTACCTGACCAAATCCAGGACGACCGACGGCATGATGGCCTACAGCTGGTCGCTTTACTACTACGTCAACACCTTTGACGACTGGATTTCGCTGATCGGTTCACTGGATACGGGCAGCGGCTCCAATACCATGGGCGGCCGCAGCTCGATTCTGGTTTCCTTCGGGGACGACTGGGCCAACACGTACAACAACATGCTCATTCCGGTTGACCAGGATCCCGAGAGTTTCCTGGTGGACAACTGTGAGCTGGAAGAGAACTTTAAGAAATGGCAGATTGCATATGAAGGGTACTCCCGCCGGTTTGACGTCACCGATTACGATACTAAGATTTACGAATACAAAGAGGACGGAACTCCGGCTTACGAGTATCAGACGGACGCGGAAGGAAACATCCTGACCGATGAGAGCGGTCAGCCTCTGGAAGATACAACCAAGCAAAAGTTCCATTACAACGAGGAATATGTCTACTCGCTGCCCAACGTCCGCGATTACAAACGCTGGGTCTCGACCGACCGGTATGGGTACAAGTCGATTGACTACCTGACCGTGGATCTGGAAACCGGTGTGACTTTCTCGGAAGTCATTTCGACGACCGCTTATTCCACCCGGATGTTCGTTCAGGACTGCCGGGAAATCCTGACATCCGAGGAATTTGAACAGCTTGAGGCCCGGTATCAGAAAGCGTATTTCGATCAGGGACAGATCGAGTCCAACCTGAACTCCTTCTTTACCAACCAGAACCGGAACGCTTTCTACGGCTTCACCCTGGCGGAGCCAGAAAAGCCGGTCGGGTACCGGATGTTTGTGTGGGGCCCGGTCAAGCCCTATGAGATTTACTATTACAATTTTGCCAAGATCTATCCGGTTCCGACCAGCCAAAGTGAGGGATACAGCCGTCAGGTAAAGCTGACATGGTCCGGATATGAGGTCGAGAATTATACAAAGGAGTTTGTCTGCTGGGAGATTTACAACCGGCAAACGGGCGAGTATGAAGTGCTTTCCTACGCGCCTGTCATCCTGGTCAACACCTTCGAGAATCCTCTGACCGACCTGACCATCATCCGGGCGGTGGAAAAGCCGATTGAGGCTTCGGTTCATGTCCGGGTGGAAGGCGGCTATTTCGTTTCCACGGCTGATACAAGCAAGGAACTGACCGATTATACGTTTACTTACATTCCCACCATCAATCTGTATTCGGATTATGTGGAAGGGATGGAGTTCGATCATTGGGAGGATGAGGATGGCAACACGGTTTCGGTTTCCAATCCGATGGTCCTTACCGAAGACGCTGTCTTTATTGCAAAATACCGTCCGCAGACCTATTACCGGGATGTGTCGGTGTACGACCGCGGTCTTGTCTATCGGGCAGACGACGAGGAGAATGCGACCTCTTACATGACTCTGGAGGAACCCGCAGGAACGGTCATCCATCTCGGCACCAAGCGGGATGAGGAGGATACCGATTCGGTCTTCTACGGCTGGTATGTCCGTCGCTGGGGAAAGAGCGGGGAAATCTATGAGCTGCTTTCCACTGAACTGACGCTGGATTATACCATGGAGGCAACCTACGATTATTCTCTCGTGGCCGTGTGGACTCCCGACGAGTTCAATCCGTCCGGGGAAGAGACCGTGATCATCCGCGCTCAGGGCGGACTGATGGCCGTTCGTTTCTATGAGATGGAAGAGGGCGGATTTGTGCCACAGAACGCGTATTCCTCCGTGCTGCTCACCGGATCCGGATATGAAATCAATCTGTTTGACGACCCGACCGATGACCTTGTCGTAGGAAAGTGGGAGAAGAAGTTCTTTGACGCCTACTCCGGGGAGGAGACGACCGAGGAAATCTACAGTTACTACAGCGAAGGACAACTTTGGGCGTATTTCCAGATTTACGATTTGGAACAAATCGGCAGCGATCCGAAGACCATTCTGGTGGTCGGATCCCCGGTGGAACCGTGCGCGGAAGATGCGCACAACTGGGATTCGGGTGTCATCACCAAAGAGCCGACCCACACCGAGGAAGGCGTGATCACCTATACCTGCTCTGTCTGCGGTTCCAAGAAGACCGAACCCGTTGACAAGACAACCGAGCATGAGTTCGGGGACTGGGTAGACGACCGGAACGGTACGACGCATACGCACAGATGCGAGTGCGGCGAGACCGAGACCGAGAATCACACCTGGGACAACGGTCGGGAAACCACTCCCGCAACGCATACCACCGAGGGCGTCAGAACCTTCACATGCACAGCTTGCGGAGCAACGAAGACCGAACCCATCGACAAGACAACCGAACATGCGTTCGGAGACTGGGTGGACGACCGGAACGGTACGACGCATACGCACACCTGTGCATGCGGTGAGACCGAGACCGAGAACCACACCTGGGACAACGGTCGGGAAACGACTCCCGCAACGCATACCACCGAGGGCGTAAGAACCTTCACATGCACAGCTTGCGGAGCAACGAAGACCGAACCCATCGACAAGACAACCGAACATGCGTTCGGAGACTGGGTGGACGACCGGAATGGCACGACGCATACGCACGCTTGTGCATGCGGTGAGACCGAGACCGAGGACCACACCTGGGACAATGGTCAGGAAACGACTCCTGCAACGCACACAAGCGAGGGCGTCAGAACTTTCACTTGCACGGTTTGCGGTGCAACGAAGACCGAGCCGATTGACAAGACAACCGAACATGCATTCGGAGACTGGGTAGACGATCAGAACGGTACGACGCATACGCACACCTGCGAGTGCGGCGAGACCGAGACCGAGAACCACACCTGGGACAACGGTCAGGAAACGACTCCCGCAACGCACACAAGTGAGGGCGTAAGAACCTTTACCTGTCGGTATTGCGGAGCAACGAAGACCGAGCCGATTGATAAGATCGCCGAACATTCCTTCGACAAATGGGAGGATGATCAGAACGGCACGACCCATACGCACAGATGTGAGTGCGGCGAGACCGAGACCGAGAATCACACCTGGGACAACGGTCGGGAAACGACTCCCGCAACGCACACAAGCGAGGGCGTCAGAACTTTCACTTGCACGGTTTGCG
>JAFTBN010000082.1 GCA_017455185.1 Clostridia bacterium | reverse complement strand
TCGTGCTGTGGACATCCATCCCGATGTGTAGTATAATGTGCATTGTAATGACCTCCCTTTGTATGCGGTAAACTTGTGTAAATTGATTATACAAGCAAATCCGCGAAGTTGCAATGCCGGAGGTCATTACATATTATCTACTTCTATCACGAAGAAGTGAGAAAATCGGCGAAGAAAAAAGCGCCTGATTCTGCTTCTGATAGGTAACATTCCGGCGTTTTTATACACAAAGAAGCCTCTCTTATATACCACGACCATTTTGATTTGGAGTATACAGCCGCGGGTAAGGCAGGGATCAGTATTCCGAATATTTGATTGGCGGGAGGCAGATGATAGGCTGGGAGCAACAGCGGGCGACATAGTCGGCTCGGTTTATGAATGGCACTATATAAAGATAAAAGAGTTTCCGCTGTTTCGGGACGACTGCTTTTTTACGGATGATACCGTTATGACGTGCGCCGTCCCGTGAAAGGTTCATGGAGATGCCGGGATAATCCAAGTTGGAGAAGAATCGGATCCTGATCGGGTTCAGAACCATAACGAAGCTGGGTTTGAATCACAAAACTTCGCAGTTTATATGACTCCGCAGCAGAACAATTTTCAAACAGAGAAACAGGGCGAAAAGGTAAGCGACATAAGGCTTTTGCGCTTTTTTCCCTGTTTTTTTCTTCTGAACCCGGGGAATGGTAACTGCCTTGTTGCGGCGATCCAAACATGGCATTGATTCAAGGAATGAAAAATGGTATAATCCGTTTGTGCCGGGCGCATAAAGGGTCTGTTCTTTCTGCTTCTTTTCGAATGGAAGAAGCACAGGGAAGGGATGAGCGCCTGCTGCAGGAGAGAATGGTTGATAGCTTCTTCGGATATTGGCAGATGGGTGAAAAAGCGGACAGGAAATAAGAAATCCGGTTCAGAAGAGAAGGAACAATGAAAGAACGGATCAAATTCATCACTGCTACGGTTTTGTACGGAACAATCGGTTTGTTTCTGCGGTATGTGGAACTGCCGAGTGAAGCCGTTGCACTGTACCGGGGGATTCTCGGCGCGTTGACTTTATGGGTGTTCCGGCTGCTGCGCAAAGAGCGCCCGGATGCAGGCGCCATCCGGAACAATCTGTTGTGGCTGCTGCTTTCCGGCGTCGGACTCGGACTGAACTGGATTTTTCTCTTTGCGGCGTATGTCAACACCACCGTGGCCATTGCAAGTCTGTGCAATTATATGGCGCCGATTCTTGTCATCTGTTTGACCCCTTTGGTGCTGAAAGAAAAACTCGACCTGAGGAAAATTCCTTGTATCCTGGCGGCGCTTGTCGGAATTGTCCTGGTTTCGGGAGTCATCGACGGAGGAATCGTCGGACCTTCCGGCGTCGTCTTCGGATTGCTCGGGGCGTGCTGCTTTGTCGGGATTGTGTTTTGCAACCGCAAACTTCACGATATTTCCCCCTTTGACCGGGCTCTGGTGCAGCTCGCCGTATCGGCCCTGACCGTTCTGCCCTATGTCCTGATCAAAAACAAAAAGCTGCCGTTGCCCGGAGATCTGAAATCCGGCCTGATCGTGCTCATGCTCGGCGTTTTGCAGACCGGTGTCGCTTACTGCCTCTATTTTTCAGGCATGGCGAATCTTCCTCTTCAGTCGGTTGCGATTCTCGGCTATATCGAGCCCGTCGTTTCGGTTCTTTGCTCGGTTCTGTTCCTGAAGGAACCGCTTGGGTGGTACGGGTGGATAGGCGCTGTGCTCATTCTGGCAGCCGCCGTAATCAGCGAGATCATTCCTCCGAAGAATCCGCCAAAGGAAGCGGAGAAGTAGTTTGGCGGGTACGCAGAAAAGGCAGGGAACCCCCGTTTGGACACAAGGAAACGCTGAAAAACAGCCGGTTCCGCCGCGTCCGGATCAGGCGCTTCGGAGACACCCTATTGTTCGACTCCTACAGGGAATTGCCGCCGGCAGGGGAAGAACCATACGGATGACGGTTGTGTGCTATGCCCGGCATACGGCAGAAAAGGATTCGGATCGGTTTCCGGATTCTTTTTTGCTTTCCCGGGGAATGCAGGGACGCTCCGGTGTTTTTTCGGAAAAGTATGGATTGTTTTCCCGTTTTATAGTAAAATAAAGATCAGATTAAGATCGGATGAAGGGAAATGAGGATAGAGATGGAAAAGCAGAACAAGATGTATCAGGTGTCGACCCTGCAGGCGCTGGCCCTCGGGTATTCCCGGGCGGTTACCCGGGTCGGGGAATTGCTCCGGCACGGGGACACGGGACTGGGTACCTTTGAGGACGTCAACGGGGAAATGATCGTGATGGACGGGCATTGCTACCGCGCGACGCAGGACGGATCGGTCCTGGAAGTGGAGCCGGATGCCGGCGTGCCTTTTGCCGCCGTTGCCAAACTGTACGGACAGCGGACTTTTGACATGGGCTTCAAGCCGAACATCGACGCCATCCGGACCGAGATGACTCTGAAAATCGAGGAGGATTTCGGCCTGAACAGCATGCACGTCGTACGGATCGACGGCGTGTTCGACAAGGTGGACGCGCGCTCGGAAGCGCCTTACCGTTCGCATCACATCACGCTCAAGGAAGTGCTGGGCATGAACCAGACCTCGTTTTTGTTTGAGAACATCCGCGGGACTTTGGTAGGGGTCTATTTCCCGGACCACATGGACGGGATCAACATGCCGGGCTGGCATTTGCATTTCCTCTCGGAAGACCGCAAACTGGGCGGGCACGTCTTCGACGTCGTGCTCCGGGAAGGCAGGGTCCGGACGGACAAAATCAGCCGCATCGAACTCGAACTCCCGAACACGCCCGCTTTCGACACCTATTCGCTCAAGCAGGCGTCGGAAAAGGAAATCAAGGACGTGGAACAGAAATAAGGACGAAAAGGCGAAGAGGAGGGGACCATGATCGACCGGATTGACGTATTCAGGCAGAATCACATTCGCGTAAGACAGGAAAACAGGGAAATCCACGTCGATCCCTTCCGGGTGGAGCAGGGGACGGCGAGCGCGGATTTCATCCTTGTCACCCACGACCACAGCGACCATTTTTCCCCTTCGGATATTGCGCGCGTCGGCTGCAGGAAGACCACGCTTGTCGTGCCCGAGAGGATGCTGGAAAAAGCCGGGGTCCTGAAGGACACGGTCGGCCGGATCGTGCCGGTAAGACCGGGTCAGACCTATACGGTGGACGGGCTGGAACTGGAGACGGTTCCGGCTTACAACGTCGGCAAGCCGTTTCATCCGAAGAGCGCCGGCTGGGTCGGTTATGTGCTCATTCTGGACGGACAGCGCGTCTACGTCGCCGGGGATACCGACGACACGCCCGAGGCCCGGGCCGTAAGGTGCGATATTGCGCTTTTGCCCATCGGCGGGACCTATACCATGAATCCCGCCCAGGCGGCAGGACTTGCCAATGCGTTGCGTCCGAAGTACGTCATTCCGGTGCATTACGGATGCATCGTCGGCAAGGAGAAGGACGGCCCCGAGTTTGCAAAGCGGGTCGACCCCGGTATTTCGGTGGTTTTCAAAATCCGTTTCTGACGGAGTGCGGAGGTGCAGGATGGGATTTGAGTCGGAATATATCCATACGGTTCAATATTACGAGACGGACAAAATGGGCATAACGCATCATTCTAATTACATCCGCTGGATGGAAGAGGCGCGCGTCGCCTATCTGGCGCAGGCCGGTTGGGATTATGCAAAACTGGAGAGCATGGGCATCGTCAGTGCGGTGGTCAGCCTGAACTGCGACTTCAGGAGGCCGACCGTCTTCCCGGAGCAGGTCGTCATCCGTACGTCCCTTTCTCAGTTCAAAGGCGTGACGTTCACGTTTTCCTACCGCATGTTTAATGCCGGGGGTGAGGAGGTGTTTTCCGGGACTTCGCTTCACGTTTTTCTGAATCCCGAAGGCAGACCGGCGGGCATCCGCCGGAAATACCCCGAACTCTATGAGCGCTTCTGCGCGTTGGCGGAAGAAAGTGAAAAAACAGGGACGAACGGATAAAGAGGACAAAGAAAAGGGAAAAGGGGAGAAGAAAGGAACGGCATGAACAAAGACATCGTGTTTCTTGATTTTGAGGTGGGAACGGAAGATTCAACCATACATGATATCGGTGCCTTGCGCAAAGAAGGGGCGTTTCATTCCCCGAATCTGCGTGATTTTTACGGCTTTGTCCGGGGCGCGGATTATGTCTGCGGACACAACCTGATCTACCATGATCTGAAATACCTTCCCGAGCCCCTGACCGGGGCTGCCCCGATTGACACGCTGTACCTGTCCCCGCTGCTTTTTCCATGCCGTCCGTATCACCATCTGGTCAAGGACGACAAATTGCAGACCGACCAGCTCAACAATCCGCTCAACGACGCCAGGAACGCTTGCCGGCTCTTCTGCGATGAGGTGAAGGCCTTTTCCTCCCTGAGCGAAAAAAGAAAGCAGATCTATGACTGCCTGTTGCATTCCCAAAAGGAATTCGCAGGCTTTTTCGACTTTGTCGGATCTTCCTCGGGCGGAACCGACGTGGAAAAGCTGATCCTGGAGGAGTTCGGCTCCCGCATCTGCCGGGACCGGAACCTGGGACAGATCGTCCGCCGCTATCCGGTGGAACTGGCCTATGCCCTGGCCCTGATCGGCGTGTCGGACTATCATTCGGTGACGCCGGCCTGGCTGCAGTACCAATATCCGCACGTGGAGGACATCATCGGCTATTTCTGCTCCCGTCCCTGCGACAGGGCCGATTGTGTCTTTTGCCGCAGCCGGCTGGACGTGCACGGGAACCTGAAGGAATTCTTCGGATACGATTCCTTCCGGACGTACAACGGAGAACCTTTGCAGGAGAAGGCCGTAAGGGCGGCGGTGGAGGGCAAATCCCTTCTGGCCGTTTTCCCGACCGGAGGGGGGAAGTCTCTGACGTTTCAGCTTCCGGCCCTGATGGCAGGGAAAAACGTACACGGTCTGACGGTGATCATCTCGCCGCTTCAGTCCCTGATGAAAGACCAGGTGGACCACCTCAACAACCTGAATCTGGTGGATGCGGTTACCGTCAACGGGCTGCTCAGTCCGGTGGAGCGGGCCGAGGCCCTCGATCGGGTGGAAAGCGGTCTTGCCACCATGCTCTACATTTCTCCGGAGCAGCTTCGCTCGCTCACGATCGAAAAGCTGCTTCTTTCCCGCCATGTCGTCCGGTTTGTCATCGACGAAGCGCACTGTTTCTCGGCCTGGGGGCAGGATTTCCGCGTGGATTATCTGTTCATCGCGGATTTCATAAAGGCCTATCAGGAAAAGAAGCAGATGAAGAAGGGCATCCCCGTTTCCTGCTTTACCGCGACGGCCAAGCAAAAGGTCATTGCGGACATCCGGGACTATTTTTACGAGAGGCTGGGCCTGGAACTCGAACTGTTTGCCACAACGGCTGACCGGGAGAACCTGCACTATTCCGTTCTGCACAAGGAGACCGAAGAGGAAAAATACACCACGCTGCGCAACCTGATTTCGCAGCGGAACTGCCCGGCCATTGTTTACGTTTCGCGGACACGCAAAACGAAAGAGCTGGCCGAGCGACTGACCAAAGACGGCTTTCCGGCCCTGGCTTTCAACGGAAAAATGGATCCGAAGGAGAAAATAGAGAATCAGGAAGCGTTCCTTCAGAACCGGGTCCGGATCATGGTCGCGACGTCCGCCTTCGGAATGGGGGTGGACAAAAAGGATGTAGGGCTGGTGGTTCACTACGAAATATCGGATTCCCTGGAGAATTATGTACAGGAGGCGGGCCGGGCCGGCAGAGACCGATCCCTGGACGCCGAATGTTTCGTGCTGTTCAACGACAACGATCTGGACAAGCACTTCATGCTGCTCAATCAGACCAAACTGAGCATCGGGGAAATCCAGCAGGTCTGGAAGGCCGTCAAAGACCTGACCCGCGAGCGGCCGAGAACCTGCTGTTCGGCCCTTGAGCTGGCCCGTCAGGCCGGGTGGGACGAAACGGTTCCGGACATCGAGACACGGGTCCGGACCGCCGTAGCCGCGCTGGAAAGCGCGGGATACGTCAAGCGGGGCAGAAACGTTCCTTCGGTGTACGCCAACAGCATCCTGGTCCAGAACATGGCTCAGGCAAGGCAGATCCTCGACCGCTCGCCCCGGTTCGACGACCGGCAGAAGCAGACGGCCGCCCGGATCATCCAGTCCCTTATTTCCAGCCGGAGCATCGCCAAAGCGGGCAACAACGAGGGCGAATCCCGGGTGGATTATCTGGCGGACCGTCTCGGTCTTGAAAAGGAAACGGTCATCGCTTCGGTGAACCTGATGCGCCAGGAAGGCCTTCTGGCGGATTATCACGACATGTCCGCCTATATTATGGCGACCGACAGTGAGAACCGGTCCGAGCAGATCCTGAACCGCTATGCGAAACTGGAGGAGTTTATCCTCGGGTACATGGAGGATGCAGGAAACAACGTTTCCCTGAAAAAGATGAACGAGGCTGCGGCAAAGGCCGGAATTGCCCATTCTTCGGTCAAGGCAATCCGGGTCATCCTGTATTATCTTGCCATCAAGGGATACATTGCAAAAGGGGAAAACAGGGCGGATCCGGACGGCGGGGACGAACCCGGGGAGGGCGGAACTGTCGCCGCCGAGCCTTTGATGGACTTTGAAAAACTGCGCAGGAAGTTTCAGCGCCGCATGGACATCTGCCGTTTCATCGTCGGATACCTGTACGGAGTTGCCGCCTCAAGAACGGAGGGCGCTCCGGACGAAAAGGGAGAAAAACCCGTTCTGTTCTCCCTGGTGGAACTCCAGAAGGAATATGCAAGCCGGCCGGGACTCTGGGCCGGGGCCGGGGAGACCACCCTTCCCGACGTGGAGGATGCGCTGCTGTATCTTTCCAAGATCGAGGCGATGAAACTGGAAGGCGGTTTTCTGGTCGTGTACAACGGGATGGAACTGAAAAGGACGGTCCTGGATAACAAAATCCGGTACAAACTGGAGGATTACAAGTCCTTGAGCGAGTATTACAAGCAAAAAATCCAGCAGATCCACATCGTGGGCGAATACGCCAAGCTGATGGTCCGGGATTACGACGCGGCGCTCCGGTTTGTCCGGGATTATTTCCAGATGGATTACCGGAAGTTCATCCAGCAGTATTTCAAGGGGGAGCGGTTCGAGGAAATCCACCGCAACATCACCCCGGAAAAGTACAATCAGCTTTTCGGAGAACTGTCCCCGGTCCAGAAGCGGATTATCGGCGACTCCCAGTCGCGTTACATCGTGGTCACGGCGGGACCCGGAAGCGGAAAGACGAGGGTGCTGGTTCACAAACTGGCCTCGCTGCTTCTCCTGGAGGACGTCAAGCACGAACAGCTTCTGATGGTGACCTTCTCCCGCGCGGCGGTGACCGAGTTCAAGAAGAGACTGATGGCGCTCATCGGAGCCGCGGCGCATTATGTGGAAATCAAGACGTTCCATTCCTATTGCTTCGACCTGATCGGAAAGATCGGGAACCTGGATGAGGCGGGAAACGTGGTGCGCGAAGCCGCCGATATGATTGCCGGCGGAGAAGTGGAACCCGGCAAGATCACCAAACGCGTCCTGGTCATTGACGAAGCGCAGGACATGGACGAGAACGAATATGCCCTGATTGAGGCGCTGATGGAGGCCAACGAGGATATGCGCGTCATCGCCGTCGGGGATGACGACCAGAACATTTACGAATTCCGCGGATCCAGTTCGGAACATATGCAGAAGCTTCTGGCCAAGAAGAACTCCGCCCGGTATGAGATGGTGGACAATTACAGGAGCCGGGCCAATCTGGTGGCGCTCTCCAACTGGTTTGCCGGGAGCATCCGTCAGCGGATGAAAACCACCCCGGTCCGGGCGGTCACGGGGGAAAACGGCGTCGTGTGCCTGACCCGCCATTTCTCGGAGCATATGGAGGAGGCGCTGGCCGAGCAGGTCCGGGACACCTACCACGGAGGCTCCGCCTGCGTCCTGACGCACACCAACGACGAGGCGCTTCTGGTGCTCGGCCTTCTGGCAAGACACGGGGTACGAGCCAAACTGATTCAGTCCCTGGGGGATATCCGGCTGTACAATCTGGCCGAGGTCCGGTTCTTTTTGAAGAGAGTCGATTCCTTCATCGGGGATTCGCCCACCGTCTCGCCCGAGGACTGGAAGAAGGCAAAAGACGCACTCGAGCGGAAGTACGCGGGGAGTCTGTGCATGGAGAATATCCGGATCATGCTTTCCGAGTTCGAGGAGCAGAACCCCGGGACAAAATACCGCAACGATCTGGAGGAGTTCATCCTGGAATCCGGATATGAGGATTTTTACCCGGATGAGAGGGAAACGGTGTACGTTTCCACCATCCACAAAGCCAAGGGCAGGGAATTTGACAGCGTTTACATGCTGCTTTGCAACCTGAATCCGGGCCGGGATCCGGAAAGGCGGGCTCTTTACGTGGGAATGACGCGCGCCAAGGTCAATCTGTACATCCATTGCAACACCTCTTTGTTTGACCGGTGTCCGTCGGAAGGCGTGATTCGCCTCTGTGAGGAGAGGAAATTTGAAGAACCCGACGAGATTACGCTCCAGCTGACCCACAGGGACGTGTTCCTGGACTTCTTCAAGGACCGGAAGGAACAGATTTTTGCCTTGCGTGCCGGCATGCCCCTTGTGTGGCAGAAGGAATATCTGTGCACGGATACGGGCGGAAAGCTGACCCAAGTGGCCCGGTTTTCCAAGGCTTTCATCGAAAACCTGAACCAATTGGAGAAAAAAGGATATGCGCCCCTGTCGGCGTCGGTACGGTTCGTCGTGGCCTGGAAGGGACAGGAGGATACCGAGGAGACACCCGTGCTGTTGCCGGACGTACGTCTGAAAAAGACGGGGACACCCGAACGTCAGACAGCGGAAGCCGGGAACGGTCCCGGGACGGCAGAGGCTCAAAACGGAGACTGATCCGGATAACAGGGAAAGCCGTCCCGATTTTGCCAAAAGGAAGACAATACAGAAACAAAGGAAGGTCAAAGAGTGAAACAATACGATGTTGCCGTCATCGGCGCCGGTGTGGTCGGCGCCATGATCTGCCGGGAATTGTCCCGCTTCGAGGTCCGCACGGTTCTTCTGGAACGGATGGACGACGTGTGCATGGGCGCATCCCGTGCCAATTCCTCCATCGTGCACGCCGGGTTCGACTGCGAGCCCGGTACGCTGAAGGCCCGCCTCAACGTCCGCGGGTCTGAACTGATGGAGCGGGTGGCGGACGAACTGGGCGTGCCCTACGTCCGCAATACGTCCCTTGTCGTCGGGTTTTCGGACGAGGATAAGCCCAAACTCGAATATCTGCTGGACAAAGGAATCCGGAACGGAGTCAGGGGGCTGAAACTGGTGACGTCAGACGAGGCCCGGGCGCTTGAACCCGGGCTTTCCGAAGAGGTACGGTGGGCACTGCTGGCCCCGACGGGAGCCGTCATCTGCCCGTATGAACTCACCATTGCCGCGGTCGGCAATGCAATGGACAACGGGGTGGAACTGCGGACCGGGTTCGAAGTCCGCACCATCGGGAAAGAGGGGGACCTCTATACGGTATCCTCGGGGGAGGACGCTCTGCAGGCAAAATACGTCATCAACTGCGCCGGCGTATACGCCGATGCCGTGGCCGCCATGGCGGGAGCCGGGGATTTCACCATCACGCCCCGCCGCGGCGAATACATGCTCATGGATAAGGAATGCGGAAAAGCGGTCCGGGCGACCGTCTTCCGGACCCCGACCGCCATGGGAAAAGGTATATTGGTCACCCGCACGGTCGACGGAAACCTGCTGATGGGACCGACGGCCGAGAACATCGGGGACAAGGAGGACACCTCCACAACCGCGCAGGGGCTGGAAAAGGTGTTTGAGCAGGCCCGCCGGGTTCTGCCCGCCGTCTCGATGCGCCAGGTGATTACCTCGTTCGCCGGTCTGAGAGCCGTGGGGCCGACGGGGGACTTCATTATCAATCAGCCAAAGGAGGGCTTCATCAATTGCGCGGGCATCGAAAGCCCGGGCCTTTCTTCGGCTCCGGCCATAGCCGAATACGTCCTGGAAATGCTCGGACAGTCCGGCCTTGCGCTTGCGGAAAAGGACCGTTATTCACCCCGCCGCCGGCCGTTCAACTGGTTCCGGAATCTTACGCCCGAGGAAAAGGACGAAGTCATCCGCAAAGACCCCGCTTACGGACGGATGGTCTGCCGGTGCGAGGGCATCACCGAGGGGGAAATCCGGGACGCGCTGACGCAGAATCCCAGACCCCGGGACCTGGACGGCGTCAAACGCAGGACCCGGGCCGGCATGGGCCGGTGTCAGGGAGGTTTCTGCTCGCCCGTGGTGATCGAACTTTTGGCCGGGGAACTCGGCATTCCGTATGAATGCGTGACCAAATCCGGCAAAGGATCCTATCTGATGACGGGACGGACGAAAGGAGGGCGCAGATCATGAGCCTTAAGACGCTGAAAACGGATCTGGCCATCATCGGCGGAGGCCCGGCCGGCATGAGTGCGGCCGTGGCCGCATACGACGCGGGCGTCCGGAACCTTCTCATCCTGGAACGGGACGGGGCACTGGGCGGCATTTTGCAGCAGTGCATCCACAACGGATTCGGGCTGCACCGTTTCGGTGAGGAACTCAGCGGACCCGAATACGCGCACCGGTACGAGGAGATGGTCCGGCAGAGGAACATCCCCTTCAAACTGAATACCATGGTCCTGGATCTGACGCAGGACCGGCGCATCACCGCGACCAATTCCGAGGACGGCGTCTTTTATGTGGATGCCGGAGCCGTGATCCTGGCCATGGGATGCCGCGAAAGACCGCGCGGAGCCCTGAACACGCCGGGCACCCGCCCGGCGGGCATCTATACGGCCGGGACCGCCCAGAAGCTGGTGAACGTCAAGGGCTGTATGCCGGGACGGGATGTGGTCATCCTCGGCTCGGGCGACATCGGGCTGATCATGGCCCGGCGCATGACGCTCGAAGGCGCCAGGGTGCACGCCGTGTGCGAACTGATGCCTTATTCGGGCGGACTGGCCCGGAACATCGAACAATGCCTGCACGACTTTGATATTCCCCTGTATCTGAGCACCACGGTGGTGGGCATCAAAGGCAGGGAGAGACTCGAGAGCGTGCAGATCGCCTCGGTCGACGAAAACAGGCGCCCGATTCCGTCCACCATCCGGGAGATTCCGTGCGATACGCTCCTGCTTTCGGTCGGACTGATCCCCGAAAACGAACTGACCAAGTCGGCCGGAGTCCCGCTGGACCGGACGACGCAGGGCGCGGTTGTGGACCAGGACCGGATGACCCGGGTTCCGGGCATTTTCTCCTGCGGGAACGTGCTGCACGTCCACGACCTGGTCGATTACGTATCCGACGAGGCGGCCGTGGCCGGACGGGCGGCGGCTGCATACCTGAGCGGACTGGAACCCGGGAAGGAAGAGATCGAGATCGTTCCGGACGGATTGGTCCGATATACCGTGCCTCAGCGTCTGACCAGACGGGAGCAGACCCGGATCTTCTTCCGGGTGGGAGGCATCTATCGCAACGTCAGGATTGTGGTCCGGGACGGAGAACGGGAGATTTACAGTGCAAAGAAACTCAAAGTGGCCCCCGGCGAAATGGAGAGCATCACGCTCAGCAAAGACGTGATGCGCACCCTGAGCGGCGGCAGACTGGAAATCGGATTGGAGGAGACGCCATGAGTAAACCGGTAAAGGAAAGGGAGCTGACCTGCATCATCTGCCCGCGCGGTTGTTCGCTCCGCGTGACGGTTCTGGACGACGGGACCGTTTCGGTCACCGGAAACTCCTGCCCGAGGGGCAAGACTTACGGGGAGACGGAGATGACCCATCCGATGCGCACCCTTACGACCACGGTCGCGACGGCGGACGGACGGATGCTGCCGGTCCGCACGAGCGCCCCGGTTCCCAAGGAAATGCTCTTTGCCTGCATGGCGGCCGTCAACGAAATCGTGGTCAGCCGGGATACGGATATCGGTGACGTTTTGGTGCCGGACCTTCTGGGAACGGGGGCCGACCTGATTGCCACCGGTTCGTGGAAGAGCCGGACATAAATTCGGACAGGCGGGGTGGAAACATTCCGCCTGTCGCGCATCCTTCCGGGTTCCCCGTTGACAGGGAAACCCGGGAGGAGTATAATGGTTAGCAGCTGCTAACTTTTTTGCAGTTATTTCGGTAAGAAACGGAGAAAAGGATATGGGTGGACAGGGACAGGTGGCAATCGGGTTGACCATCCCGTTTTTGGGGACTGCGCTGGGTTCGGCCTGCGTGTTCTTCATGAAAAAGCAGCTCAGCACGATGGTGCAGCGGGCCCTGACCGGATTTGCCGGCGGGGTGATGGCCGCGGCGTCCATCTGGAGTCTGCTCGTTCCCGCCATGGAACAGTGCGCGTCGATGGGACGCTGGGCCTTCGTTCCGGCGGTCGCGGGCTTCTGGCTCGGCATTCTGTTTTTGCTGCTCCTGGACCGGGTCATCCCGCACCTTCACATGTTTGCCGAGAAAGCGGAAGGACCGAAGAGCAGGGCGAAAAAGACCACGATGATGGTCCTGGCGGTCACGCTGCACAACATTCCCGAAGGAATGGCGTTCGGCGTTGTCTGTGCCGGACTTCTTTCCGGCTCGGCCCACATCTCAGCGGGCGGAGTGCTTGCCCTGGCATTGGGAATCGCCATTCAGAATTTCCCAGAAGGAGCGATCATCTCCATGCCGCTTCATGCCGAGGGAAAGAGCAAGTGGCGTGCATTCCTTGACGGAGCCTTGTCCGGGGCGGTGGAGCCTGTGGGGGCGCTTCTGACCATTCTGTTTGCCGGGCTTCTGGTTCCGGCCATGCCGTATCTGCTCTCCTTTGCGGCGGGCGCCATGATCTATGTGGTGGTCGAGGAAATGATTCCCGAAATGTCCGCAGGCGAGCATTCCAACCTGGGCGTCGTCTTGTTCGCCCTGGGTTTTACTTTGATGATGGCCTTGGACGTAGCGCTGGGATGAGAAAAGTCGGGGTTGTTTCAAAAGGGATAACATGATATAATTCTTTTGCAAAGGAAAGGTCCGGCCGAAAGGCAGGCCGGGACCGATTGACGGGAACACACCGGGAGGTTGACATGGAAAAGTTTAAGGATTTGCCGTACGTAAGACCGGATCTGAAGCAGGTCAAAAAGGACCTGAACCGGTCTCTGAAGGAATTTGAGAAAGCGGAAACGTTCGAGGAGGCAGACAAGGCTTTTCTGGAGTATCAGAAAATCATGGATGCGGTCTCCACCCAGAGCACCATCGCGCACATCCGGAACACCATCAACATGAAGGATGAGTTCTACGACAGGGAGATGCAGTTTTACAATCAGGAAGGGCCCAAACTGATGCTGGTCGGCATGAAGGCCATCAAGGTCCTGCTCAGGAGCCGGTACCGTCCGGCGCTGGAAGAGAAGTACGGGAAGAAGATGTTCCTGGACATGGAGATCCAGAAGAACCAGTTCAAGCCGTCGATTCTGCATCCTTCCATCCGGGAAAACATGCTCAGTACCGAATATTCCAAGATTGCCGCAGGCTGTTCGGTGGAATTTATGGGCGAGACCTGCAACTTCTACGGGCTTTTGCGGCATATGCAGTCCACGGACCGCGCCGAGAGAAAGGCCGCGTTTGACGCATGGGCCAAACTGTACGAAGGCGTCGCTCCGAAACTCGACGCGCTGTACGGCGAGCTGGTCAAGACCCGGGTTAAGATTTCGCGCAAACTGGGATACGACAGCTACATCGACTTCATCTATCCCGCACGAGGCCGGTACGATTACAAAGCGGCGGACATCGCCAAATTCCGCGAGGCGGTGCTGAAGTACATCACGCCTCTTTGCGACCGGCTGTACGCCGAGCAGGCGGGGCGCCTGGGACTGGAGCGACTGGAATGGTACGATGAGGGACTCTGTTTTGCGGACGGAAACGCCACGCCCATCGGAACGCCCGAGGAACTGGTCGAGAAGGCGCGCCGGATGTACGAGGAGATGTCGCCCGAAACCGGGGAGTTCTTCAATTTCATGACCGAGCACGAACTGTTTGATCTGCAGACCCGGGAGAACAAGCACCTGGGCGGATATATGACTTTCCTGCCGGATTACAAGGCTCCCTTTATCTTTTCCAACTTCAACGGAACCTCGGCCGACATCGACGTGCTCACCCATGAGGCCGGACACGCGTTCCAGGGGTATTATGCGTCCCGCCGGCTGCCGCTGTCGGAGCAGACCGGCTCGACCAGCGAGATCAACGAAATTCATTCCATGACCATGGAACTGTTCGCGTATCCTTATATGGAACGTTTCTTCGGGGACAAGACCGACAAGTACCGCTATGCGCATTTCACCGAGGCCATCAAGACCATTCCGTACCTGGTCTGCGTGGACGAGTTCCAGCACCGCGTGTTTGAGAATCCGAAATCCACTCCGGCGGACTGGCGCGTCTTCTGGCGTCAGATCGAAAAGAAATACATGCCCTGGAGACATTACGGCGACAACGCTTTCCTGGAAGGCGGCGGCTTCTGGATGCAGAAGCAGCACATTTTCCTGTATCCGTTCTATTACATCGATTACGCGCTGGCGCAGCTGGGCGCATTCTCTCTGTACCGCAAGGAGCAGAAAGGGGAGGACGCCTGGGGCAGTTATCTGAAACTGTGCGGCATGGGCGGCATGTACGGCTATTTCGAAACGCTGGAACGGGCGGGCATTCCGCTCCCGCTCCGGGAAGAAAACGTAAAGGAGCTGGCGTCCTTCGTCGAAGAACAGACGCAGCTCCTCAAAGAAAAACTGGAGGGGTAAGGCTCTTTCAGCCAGAATACAAAAAGAGGTTCCGGGCCGTGCCCGGAACCTCTTTTGCAAACCGGCTTACGCGGTTGCGGTTTTCTCTTTTTCTTTTTTCTGCTTGTTCTGCCCGAAAAGGGAGAGAAGGCGGATAAGACCGATCTCCAGTGTGACGACCAGCGCGTGGGCGGCCGGATATCCCACGAACAGAACGAAAAGGGTAAACAGGAACTGCAGCCCGTGATCGGCGAAGAAACCGTGAAGGGCGGGCACGAATCCGTTGCAGTCGATCAGGAGCATGTAGTCCGCAAAGCCGTTGCCCGGGATGGTGCGGACGATGTAATTGACCGGAATGGCCAGAAGACTGAAGGCGAAAACAGGAATCAGGCCTTCATACATGGTCTTAAAATCCGGACGGTAGAGCCCGCTGATCAGAAGGGAAAGCCCGACGAAGACGATGACCGAATGGAACAGGATCGAATACAGGCACCCGTAGGTCCACAGGGGGTACCAGCCGGCCGCGCTGAGGTAGATGAAGTTGGACAGTCCGGCGACAAGGCCGATGGAGGTGAAGAAGGCCATGGAGAAACGGCGCAGGCGTCCCTTTCCGAAGGCGACGAAAGGCAAAAAGTAGAACAGCATGCTGCAGGTGTAAAAGGGAAGGATACCGCCCCAGTTGAACCCGTCTCCGTGCTCGATGTCGTAGTAGGTGGAAAAGATGATTTTCCCGATTTCCAGAACCGGCATCAGAAAACTCAGAATTCGGTACACGGTGATCAGCTTTTCCTTTTTGTTCCGGAGCAGAACCGAGAGAAGAATCAGAAAGACGAAGATGGCCCCCATGACAAGGAACTGTTTGAGGGACATGCGGTCTTCTCCGTGATATCCTTTTTCGGCTATGGAATAGCTCCCTTCGAAAAAGCCGTAATCCGAAGAAAAATTGAACGTGAAGAATGGCATAACAACAAACCTTTCGAATAACAAAAAACGGAGGAAGAAGGAAATTACTCGGAGTCTTCTCCCAGCGCTTCAAGCCCCACTTTGACCGGCGTCTTTTTGACGGTGACGCCCCGGACAAAGAAGAAGGCGGTAAAGGAGACGGCGATGCAGCACAGTGCGTACAGGGGCAGCTGCCCGAATCCGAATCCCGGCGTGAGCATCAGGGCGCCAAGCGCAATCGGGGTGACCGACTGGGCGACCATGCTCGAAACGTAATAATAGCCCGTGAACTGTCCGACCTTGGTGCCGGGGCAGAACTCGACGACCATGGGGAAAGAGTTGACGTGAACCAGCGCCATACCGAATCCCTTCAGGCCGAAAAGGACGAAGAGATAGGCGGGGAAAGTGCCGGAGGGGGCGACCAGAAGACTCAGGATGAACCAGGCCGCGTACGAACCCAGGGTCAGTCCCAGTCCCGTGATGACGGTCCATTTCCGCCCGATCCGGGAAACGATCAGACCGGCCAGCGCGAATCCCACGACCGAGCAAAGGCCGGAAAGCATGGTGTTCAGGGAATTGGAACCCGTGGAGGCCTGCAGGTGGTACAGCGTATAATTGGTCATGAAGGTGCTGATTCCGTTGTCGGCCATGAACCAGAAGAACTCGGCCGCAAGGATGATCATCAGGGAAATCCGGCTTCTCTTGGATAGCCGGGCGTCCGGGTCGGCGGCCACGTCGTCGACTTCGGAATATTTCTCACCCCGTTCCATTTCGTCCTTGATGCTTTCCTTGATTTTGTTTTCCCGGATGGAGAAGAATAGCACAAGGGCGGTGACGACCATCAGAACCGAGGCCAGAAGGAAGGGAATTTCAATCACCCACAGATTGCCGAATTGCGAAGAGTCCGGATTGGTGGTGCCCAGATAGTTGGAAAGAACGAGGAACATCCCCAGGATCGTCGGGACCGCTCCGCCGATGTATCCGCAGATGTTGATGATTCCGTTGGCGCGGCTGCGCAGGGGCTTCGGCGTCAGGTCGGGCATCAGGGCCACGGCGGGCGAGCGGTACATCATCGCAAACAGGACGGTCATGGCGACCAGCACAATCAGGGCGCCCAGATTGGAATGATGGAAGGCGACCGGAATGAAGGGGAAGACCAGGGCGCAGACGAAGGTGCCGATCAGGATGAAGGGCATCCGCTTGCCGATTTTCGTCCGGGTGCGGTCGGAGATCTTTCCGAACAGAGGCATGAGCACGATGGCGGCGATGTTGTCCAGCGCCATCATGATGCCGACCAGATACTGGACTTCCTCGGGGTCGGATTTGCTGAACGTTTTCTTGAACAGCTCGGATAGGAACGAGGATACGTAGGAATCGTATACCTGCCACATCAGAAGAATGCCGAAGAAGGCAAGCCCGATGATGAATGTGCGTTTGTAATTCAGCCTGAACGGTGCGCTGTCCGGCGCGGTTGCTTCCATAAACGAGTACCTCCGTTTGAGCATACACTTCGATTCTACCTCTTTATCCAGGAAAGTCAATGAGAATCCGGAAGAAAAACAGACGAAACCCGCATTTTTGTATAAGTTTACCTGCCCTGCAGGTGTTTCGCGGGAATGCTTCAGATAAAGGCTTCGTTCATAAATAGTATAGAATGAAAAGAATGAATATTCGGCAGTCCTGCTTTACACAAACGGTCTTTAAAAAAGAAAAAGACGCTTTCTTGAAGGGGGTACACCGTCCGGAATCGGACGGAGTTTTGAAGTCTGAAAAGAGACAAAACCGGCTTTTTCTCTCTTGCGTCCGTTCCCGTTTTTTTGTATAATGAATCCGAAGAATCACCGAGCACGCGGCATGTGCCGCGGCGGAAAGAGGAGAACATGATCATTCAGGCAGTCAAATTCAGAAAAGACGGTTTTTATTCCCAGCCTTTCGCCATGGGTGGGGAAGAGGGACCTGCATCGTTCGACCCGAACGTCCGCTATCGCGGCAGTTTGCAGAATTACCTGATCCGGACCGAAGACGACCTGATTCTGGTGGATACGGGACTTCCGGCCGGCACGCCCGAAGAGAAACCCGACGAAAAGAGCCCGGCTTTCACCGGCAAGGACATCTGCACCTACATGGAGGCTTTCGAGGCCCTGGGATACAAACCCGAGCAGGTTACGAAAATCCTTCTGACTCACAGGCACAGCGATCATTCGGGTGAACTGAAATCCTTCCCGAATGCCAGAATCTACGTAAACGAGGAGGAAATGGGCGCGCAGGAACTGGAAGGCATTCCGAATCTGGTTCCCGTCTCGTTCACCTCGGGTGCGTATTACAACTTCCCGCAGAGCCAGGAGATTGTCCCGGGCGTGCGCATGATCCGAGCCAAGGGCCATACCAACGGAAACAGCATCGTCGTGGCCGAAAAGAACGGACTGTTCTATATGCTCCACGGCGACATCACCTACGTGGACGAGGCGCTCTATGCGAACAAACTCTCGGTGGTATACGACGACAGAGCCGAGGCCAGGGCGACGCTCGACCGGGTCAGGACGTTCGTTTCCGAGCATCCGACGGTCTATTGCGGCACGCACACGCCTCAGGGCTATGAGAATCTGGAAGCCAACCGCGTCATGGACCTGGAACATCCGGTTCCGACCATTCCGGCGCACGTTCACTTTGAGGCGTCCGACGGAAGCGGCAAGTATATCTGCTCGGTCTGCGGATATGTTTACGATCCCGCGGAACACGACGGCGTTCGCTTTGAGGACCTGCCCGAAGACTGGAAATGCCCAAGATGTAAAAGACCCAAAGACAAATTCAACAAGGCATAAGTCTGCCCGAATGCGCTTCCGACGGGAGCGCATTTTTTAAAATGGTCTTTGTCGGAGGAAAGGAAATGACCCCTGTATTATTTGGAACTCCGGGCAGCCCGGATGTGATTCTTCAGCCGACGGACGAGCACGAAATCGGGACCCTCGGGGAAGAGGCAAGACTGCTTGGCGAGCTGACGGAAAAACCCTTTTGTCTTCTGGCCGTACCGGTGGAGAACTGGAACCGGGATCTTTCCCCCTGGGAGGCGCCGCCCGTATTCGGGGACGAGCCCTTCGGTGCGGGAGCGGAGAGTACGCTCAGGGCCCTGATGGCTCTTGCGTCCGATCGGACGAAACGGTATTATCTGGGCGGGTATTCGCTCGCCGGTCTGTTCTCGCTCTGGGCGGGAACCAGGACCGATTTCTTCTGCGGCGTGGCGGCCGTGTCCCCTTCGGTCTGGTTCCCGGGGTTTCTCTCCTTCATGGAGGAAAACCGGTTCGGGGCGAAGCAGGCGGATCTGTCCCTGGGGGACAGGGAGGAGAAGACGAAAAATCCCGTGATGGCTACGGTCGGGACGTGCATCCGCCGGGCACATCGGATTCTGGAGGAGCAGGGAGTCCGGGTCGGTCTTACGTTCAATCCGGGCAATCACTTCCGGGAGCCCGAGCTGCGGTGCGCCCGTGCGTTTGCCCGATTGCTGAACGCAGAAACGGAACAATCAGGTTCATGAACAGGTTCCGGCCCGCTGTTTGTACGGGTATGCCGGGAGGCTGATTTTATTTCTCCCGGCAGGGAAAGTAAAGCGAAAAGAGGGCGCGGAGCGCCCGGGAAACCAATAGGGGGAAGAGAAATGATTCGGGTAAGCGATTTCGGAATATTGTCGGATGAAAAGACGGACCAGACCGCCGCCATTCAGCGACTGCTGGACGGATGCCGGGGACGCGGAGAAACCATACGCTTCCCCCGCGGGACGTATTTGATTTCGGGTCTGCGGCTCTATTCGGATACCACTCTGTATCTGGAAAGCGGAGCGGTGCTCCTGGGAAATCCGGACTGCGAGGCCTATCCGGTGTTCGAGCCTCCGGCCGGGGTGCAGATGCACACCGATATGGAGATGTTTCCGCACTATTATGGGAAAAAACCTTGGAAGGAATACCGTAGGGCCATGATTTCTGCCTATGGGGAAAAGGGCATTTCCATCCTGGGCGAACCCGGCTCTCTCATCGACGGGCAGGACTGCTTTGACCCGAACGGCGAGGAGGGCTTCCGTGGCCCGCACGGCATTTTCCTGACCAATTGCCAAGGAATCGAGCTGAGGGGATATACCATTTCCAACAGCGGCAATTTTATGCATCAGCTGGACACCTGCCGTGACGTGCTCATGCGCGACGTAACCTGTCAGGGAGGCAGCGACGGCATCCATCTGCATCTGTGCGACGGCGTTGAGATCGTCCGTTGTCTGTTCCGGACCGGGGACGACTGCGTCGCGGGCATCGGCATCCGGAATCTGCATGTGCATCATTGCGTCCTGAATACCTCCTGCCAGCCCTTCCGGATCGGAGGTGTCCACATTCTGGTGGAAGACTGTTACATTTACGGGCCGGGTTATTATCCGCATCGTATGACGGTGGTAAGGTCCAGGGAGGAAATATTGCCCCGTGAGGCCGGACGGCACAATCTGCTCTCCATGGTAATCTTTTTTGCCAGCACCGAATTCCCGGCCGCCGAGCATTCGCACGACATCGTGTTCCGCAATCTTCTGGTGGAGAACGCACTTCGGATTCTGGAATACCACGGGGACAGCGCAGCCATGCTCCAGGCAGGGGACCGGCTGCAGGATATTACCTTTGAGAACGTGCGGTTTACGGGTCTTACGACCACGATTCACGCCAGTTCGCCCGCCGAGGAGCCGCTTCACATTCATCTGAAGAACGTGACCGCTTCCTACGGCCCGCAGGAAACGACCGGGGACTGGCTGGACGGGGACAGCCCGAATACCATCCTGACGGTCGAGGATTGAAAAAACAAAAAAGACGGTTCGGACACCAACAACAGCCCGGGCCGTCTTTACTTTTGACCCCGGTTCGGGTATAATGAAGAGGAAGAAATATGCGCGTCGCGCGTAAAGACAGGCAGGTTTGGTATGGCAACGAAAAAAAGCGGTAAAGCGGTGCGGAATGCGGCAAAAGTCGTCAGGAAGGCATCCAAGAAGCAAGGCGGACTGATTGTCCTTGCGGTATTGATTCTGTTGGCGCTGGCCGTTGTGGCGGTTCTGTATTTCACGGGACATCTCAACATTCCGGGTCTCCCCTCAAACGCCGGGACAGACGGCAAGGAGACAACCCGGAGCACCAATTCGGGGGAGAAGGATTCGACGCCGCCTTCCGGGGAGTCCGAAACACCGAAGGCGGTTGTGGCATATGATTCCGAGGATCTGGTGATTACCTTCCTTGAACTCGGCAACTGGTATACCGGGGACTGCACCTTCATCAAGGCGGGCGATGCGGACATCCTTATCGACGCGGGTTCGCGCCTGAACAGTGTTCCGTTCATTCAGTCCGTCATCGATACCTATTGTACCGACGGTTCTCTGGAGTACGTCATCGTCACCCACGCGCATCAGGATCATATCGCCGGTTTTTCTCCGAGCGAGAATTCCCCCCAACCCGGCATTTTCGATCTGTATGAATGCAAGACCATCATCGATTTTGCCCTGACCAATGCCACGTCTCAGGTCTATTCCAACTACCAGCGCGAGCTGGCGGATGAGGTGAAAGCCGGCGCCCGGCACATGACCGCGGCCGAGGCTCGGCAGAACGGAGTGTACGAGTTCGCCCTGTCGGAAGGCATCACCATGACCATTCTGGACAGCAAGTTCTATTATGAAAAATCATCCGATGAGAACAACTATTCGGTCTGCTGCCTGATCAATCAGGGCGGTGACCGCAACTTCCTGTTTACGGGAGACCTGGAAAAGGAAGGGGAGGCGGCTCTGGTTGAGCTGAACGACCTGCCCCGGGTGAATCTGTTCAAGGGAGGCCATCACGGCTCATATACCGCTAACACCGATGCGCTTCTGTCGGTCGTGCAGCCCGATATTGTTTGCATCTGCTGCTGCGCTTTCAGCAACGAATACACCAAGACGCCCGAGAATATGTTCCCGGCCCAGGTCGCCGTCGACCGGATTGCAAAATACACCGACCGGGTGTATGTGACCTCGGTCTCGCTCGACAACGAGAACAAAACCTTCGGGCCTCTCAACGGGACCATTACAGTCCGCTCCCAGAAAGGAAAGGAAATCGTCGTATCCTGCACCGGAGAAGCCGTTCCGCTCAAGGATACCGAATGGTTCCGCAAAAACAGGAACATGCCGGAGGCCTGGGCTGAGGCATCCTGACGGTCAGTCGTTTTAATCGGATGGCAGGCTGCGAGCCTGTATTGGAAAATCATTTGAAGGAGGGTATCATGTCTGTTTCAATCGGTTCTTCCTGCAGGACTCTTCCTGCAAAGAGAAAATGGAAAGCGGTTCTGTCCCTGCTGCTTTGCCTGGGAATGCTCCTGTCGTTTTGCAGCTGTTCGGCCGGCTCGTCGGAAACCGGTCCCTCGTCCGGTGGCGTTGTGAAGGCTCCGTCTAAAAAACCGGTGCAGCTGAATCAACCTTTCAAAGGGACCTTTTCCAATCTGTCGATGAGCGAAGAGTCTTATCTTGATGCTTACCGGCAGTTCGCTTTCCGGTTCTTCAATACGTTTGCGTCCAATGATCCGGAAGGAAATACGTGTCTTTCGCCTCTTTCGGCCTATATGGCATTCTCCCTTTGCTTTGCGGGCTCGGAAGGAAAGACGGCGCAGGAGTTCAGGGATGTGTTCGGCCTTGATAAGCAGGCGGCACAGGCTTTTTGCGAAGGCCTATGTTCCTCCTATCTGCAGCGGAATACCCGGCAGAAGACAACGAAAATCGGCCTGGCCAACTCGGTCTGGATTTCCAGTGAGGATTCCGAATATGTAAAAAAATCCTATCTGGAGACGGCAACTTCATCGTTCGGCGCTCCGATTTTCAGCTGCGACTTTTCGGACCCGGGAACGGTCCGGGAGGTGAATCAGTGGTGCTCGGATCAGACCGACGGCCTGATTGACCGGATTGTCGACTCGTTTGACGAAATGCAGGTCCTGGCCCTGATTAACGCGCTGCTCCTTGAGGCTTCCTGGGTGCAGCCCTATGAGAGTCACGACGTGGAGACAGGTCCCTTCACCAACAAGGGCGGGCAGATTACAAATGCGGTTTATCTGTGCCGGAAGATTGACCTGTTTTTTGAAAACAAAACCGCAAAGGCGTTTACCATGCCTTTGTGCGACGGGTTTACCTTTGTTGGAATTTTGCCCAATGAGGAATGGAGCATCGACTCTTTCTGCCAGAATCTTTCTTCGGACTTCTTTACGGACCTGCTTGACCATCCCGTTTACGATTATTCGGTTCTCACCCGAATTCCGAAAATCAAGCTGGATTATCAGGCGGACCTGATTGACGGAATGAAAGAGATGGGGCTTGTTTCCGCCTTTGATTCGGGAAATGCGAACTTCCGTTCTTTGATTGAAATCCCGGGGTTTAATGTGTCCATAGGGCAGGCGCTTCAGAAGACCCATTTCGAACTGGATGAAAACGGAATCAAGGCGGCTGCGGTGACATACATCGGCATGGTCAAAGAGGGAGGAATGGCGGAGCCGAAACCGAGCATAATGCTGTATCTTAACCGACCGTTCGTGTATGTTCTTATGGACAACCTGACAGGCCTCCCGCTGTTCATTGGAACCATCAAAACATTGCAAAAATAAGAAGGAGGAGAGAATAATAATGAAAACCTTGAAAGATGTCGAGGCTTTTTTGGATAAGGCCGGTTTGTATTATCTAGCTACGGAAGAAGGGGAACAGCCCAGGGTTCGTCCGTTCGGAACGGCCATGATTTATGAAGGAAGGCTGTATATCCAGACCGGAAAGAAAAAGGATGTGTTCCGGCAGCTCCAGGCCAATCCGAAAGCTGAAATCTGTGCTTTTTACGATGGGGTCTGGCTTCGCGTGTGCGGTACGCTGGTGCGTGACGAAACCCGGGACGCCAAGGTCGCGATGCTGGACAAGTATCCGGATCTGAAGGCGATGTACGACCCGGATGACGGAAACACCGAGGTGCTTTATTTTACGCAGGCAAAGGCTACCTTTGCCTCCTTTACGGCACCTGCGGAGACTATCTGCTTTTGAATGAAGCAATAAACTGAAAAACGCCGCCTTGACTCAATCCCGCTGGGGATCTCTTCAAGACGGCGTTATTTTTTTGCTCAAATGAGAAAGAGTGACAAAATTGTCACAGTTAAAACTTTACAAGAGAGATGAAAAATGGTAAAATTGTACAACTTCTTTTATTTGAGTGCTTGCTTTTAATCAAGTAGTTGAAATGGGTAGTTTGTTTTGTATCTCTAAAAGAAAAAGGCTCCACTTAAGGAACCTTTAGAGCACACACTGTGCAGTCGGTCAAGCCGACGATTTGAGTTAACTTTTATTTGAACTCGCAGTGTAATTTCATAGGGGTCTACAAAACTACATTAGAATTCTATCACGGACCTGAGGACATGTCAAGGTGAAAAAAGAAAAATACTATTATTTGGGTTTGGATATCGGAACAGATTCAGTTGGCTATGCTGTTTCGGATGAGGATTATAATTTGTTGCGCTTTCATGGCGAAGATGCTTGGGGCACTCATATTTTTGATGCCGGTTCTTTGAACGATCAGAGGAGAATGTACAGAACCGCAAGGAGAAGACTGGATCGTCGTCAGCAGAGAGTGAAATTGCTTCAAGAATTGTTTGCAAAAGAAATTGCTCATAAGGATGAGCGGTTTTTTGTCCGGCTGCAGGGAAGTTATCTTTATAGGGATGAATGCGGCGACCGGTATCCGATTTTTAATGATTCGGATTATACGGATGCAGATTACTATAAGCAGTATCCTACTATTCATCATTTGATTGTTGATCTTATGTATTCAAGCGAGCCTCATGATGTCAGGTTGGTTTATTTGGCATGCTCTTGGCTTGTTTCCCATCGTGGGCATTTTTTGAGCAATATTGATAGGAATAACATTAATTCACTCAAGGAGTTTAAATCTACTTATAATGCTTTTTTGTCATATTTTTCTTTAAATGGTTTCCGTAATCCTTGGGAACCCGTGAAAGAAGTTGAAGAACTTGGTGATATTTTGAAGGAAAAAACTACTATTACAAGCAAAAATAAGAAATTGAAAGAATTCTTATTGGGAGGTAAAAAAGCGGAAAAAGTACCTGGGCATGAAGAAGGAGATTTTCCATTTAGTCAGGAGGGCATTATTGCTTTGTTGTCAGGTGGAAAGTATTCTTTGCAAAACTTCTTTGGAAAAGATGAGTATGAGAATATTGAGCCTAAGTCTATTTCACTCGGAATGGAAGAGGAGAAGTTTGCTGCTTTGATGGCCGATTTGGGCGAGGATTACGAAATAATCGGTTTGTTGAGACAATTATATGACTGGGCTGTTTTGGTTGATTCACTGGATGGAGAAAATAGTATTTCGGAAGCCAAGGTGAAAAGGTATAATCAGCACAAGGAAGACTTGGCTTTCTTAAAGTATTGTTTCAAAAAATATCTCCCCGATCATTATGATGAATGCTTCAGGAGAATTGAAGGAGGAAAAGAAAAGAAGGATAAAGAGGGTGCTAAAAAAGTTGTCAAGGATAATTATCCAGCTTACGTTATGCATTCAGATGAGTCAAACGCTTCGGCTTTAAACGTGAATTTTTAAGAAACCGGTAAACGTTCAAGTAACTTTAGGCTTATTTTTTGAGCCTTTGGGCCTTCCCGGACCTCTTTTAACTGCTACCGTTTCCTGCTGAGTTTTTCTTGGACGTCCTCGCCCACGTTTTG
>JAFTBN010000081.1 GCA_017455185.1 Clostridia bacterium | reverse complement strand
GCGGTTGTATTTTCGTTCGTTCCGAACGAAAATCTCCACCGGCAAGTCTGCCCCCTTGACTCTGTTTCCCGCTCCCACAGATTCCCTTGATTGATAAAAAAATGCCTCAGGCAATTTTACACCACTTTTAGGACTTGACTCCTTTCATATGATTATACATTGAAGAAACCTATAAGAAACGAGTTGATTTTTTGTATCGATTCTTCACAAGCGATGTTTGAACAACGTATTCGACAAATTATATTTTATAACTGTAAGATTGAAGATGATATTGATTTAAACTCTTTATGCGGTGCATGGTGGATTCATGATGTGCTGACATATGACAAAAAGTGGAAACTGGTTATTTACTTGGGTTCAAAAAAGAAAAAGGAATATACTATAACGTTATTTTTTGATTCAATAAATATTGTTTCAAAGTGAACCGGAGATTTTTCAATTATTTTTTTGTTTCTATCAGTTCAGTAAGTGGCAAACTCGGGAGGAAGTGGATGCCAAACTGCAGAACATTATGGTGAACATTTGCAAGAACGCTGCAAGCGCAGCCAAGGAATACGGTATGGAAGACAATCTGGCTGCGGGTGCCAATATTGCCGGATTCCTGAAAGTCGCCAACGCGATGATGGCGCACGGCGTGGTGTAAATTATCCAAGGCAAATCCATATCCGGAAGGTGCCCCTCCTGGGGCACCTTTCTTTCGGCTTCAGGGGTCGCACCTGGGTCGGCGGGTTTCTTATTCTTCGTTCAGGATAGTTCAAGGAAAGAGCCCGAGAGTATAGGCGGTTTTTGCTTGACAAAAAGGAAGCCCCTTTGTATAATGGTCATATCACATGTATGCAGAGAAGGAGACCTTCCTATGCAGCAGAACAATGAGAACGAATTATTGAAGGAAGAGTGCCCCGATGAGGGCGAGGTCCCTTCACAGGAACCGGAAACTAAGAAGAAAAACATCAAGCCAGTTGTGTTGTTTGTGATACAGCTGCTTTCGTGTTTGCTTATGGTTGAGTTTATATGCCTGCCGCTTCTCATGCTTGCGCTGGACGGCCCGGATGAGACGCACATGAGCAACGAAGTGGTTGTGGAAGTCAAGCCGTTGACCCCCTCCAACTTTTTGTCGGGCGAATTCCAATCGACTTTTGAAAGCTGGTTTTCCAAGCATTACCCGCTCCGCTCCGAAGTGGTTCGCACGTACAATCAGGGGATTTACAACCTGAACAATACCACGGTTCCCGGCGTGGAAAAGGAAACGGTGCAGGATTGGGAAATCGATACCAGCATCGGGTCGGTGGAAACCGACGAAAACGGGGAAAACGTCATCGTCATTCCGATAGGGCCGAAAGAGACCATTCCGTCCAAACCCGCGGAATCCCTGGAGAACCGGGAAACCGAATCCGGCAAAGTCACCCCGGGCGAAAGCGAAACGTCTCCCGAGGATTACAATTACTATCTGGATTCGGAGAACAACATTTATTGGTACATCAATTCTCTCCAGATGTTCGAAAAGCTGATTGAGCCCAAAGGATCGAAGGGTACCGACCGTGTTGCCATCGGCAAATCGGGCGTATTGTTTGAATACGCATACATGCAGGATTATCTCGGCCTTTCCAATACGGTTTATACAACTTACAAAGCTTCGGCTCTTCAGGAAACCGTGAAACGGCTTGAATACATTCAGGAGCAGCTGAACAAACGCGGCATCGGCTTTGTGTTCGTCCTTTCGAGCAGCAAAGCAAGCCAGTATGCGGATTACATTCCGGACTGGTATATCAACGCCAACAAGGCCCGGTTCGTTCCGGATTATATCCGGGCGTATGACGCGCTCCTTCCCATGCTGGAAAAGAGTTCTTTGAATTACGTGGACTCCACGGCGTTGTTCGTGGAAAAAGGATTGGCGGTCACATTCCCCAAAACCGGTATTCACTGGAACAAACTGGCTGCTTTTGAGGCGACAAGACAGGCGGTTCTTCAGCTTGAGTCCCAGATGAAAAAGCCGACCCGGCACATGACGTTTACCAACGTCAAAGCCACCACGTACCCGACCGGATTCGGAAACAGCGAACAGGACATTTACAACATCCTTTACGGAGAACTGGGTGATACGACCGGCGCAATCCGGGATACGTATTATTTCCGGCCGGAGGTTCTGTTCGAAGAGGGAACCGAAAGCAGGGAGGACCGCAACGTCCTGATTCAGGGCGGTTCCTTCACGCACGACATCGTTTACTATTGCGGCCATTACGTCGGAAAAGTCAGACAGATTTATTACAATTGGAATAATTATTCGGATGGAATCGGCGGTACATCGGCAGACGACAATCCGCTCGGAAACAACTATGAGAACTGGGGCAAACTGCTGAACGGCGTTGATTACGTGCTGTTTGAGGCAACCGAACAGCAGGTCCCGACCATCGCTTGGGGCGCCGGCGGTCATGCGCAGGTATACGAATCGCTGTATCGGTATCTGAAAGCGCATGAGGGCGACTGAATCGGAGGCTTCGCAGGTTTATGGTTTTCAGCTCAACGATTTTTCTGTTCATTTTTCTGCCGGTTGTCCTTTTGCTTTACTACGGATTCAATCTGATCCTTCGTAAGCACAACCGGGCCAGAATTGCGGTCCTGAACGGCATTCTGCTCGTTGCCTCGCTGGTGTTTTACGCCTGGGGTGAGCCGCACAACATTCTGATTATGATTGCGTCCATTCTGTGCAACTTCCTGTTCGGAAAACTGCTCGGATACTTTGACGCCAGGGAAAAGGTCCGCAAAGCGATCCTGATCGTTTCGATTCTGTTCAACGTCGGGATGCTGTTCGCCTTCAAGTACCTGAATTTCATCACCGACATTATCTTCGATCTGTTCAATCACGGCACCAATCTGTTTGCGATTTCGGTCGGACGGATTGCTTTGCCGATCGGGATTTCGTTCTTTACGTTCCAGATTATGTCCTATACCATCGACGTGTACCGGCGTAAGGCGAAACCGCAGAACAACATTTTCCGTCTCGGATTGTACATCGCGCTGTTTCCGCAGCTGATTGCCGGACCGATTGTCCGGTATGTGGACGTGGACAACGCCCTGGCAGACCGTTCCTTCGACGTGGAAAAGGTATACAAGGGCCTTTGCCGTTTCTGTCTCGGTCTTGCCAAAAAGGTGCTGATTTCCAACACGGTGGCTCAGGTGGTGGACAAGATCTTCGAGATGCCGGCAGGGAATCTGCCCATGGCGACCGCCTGGTTGGGCGCGATCGGATATACGCTTCAGATTTATTTCGATTTCAGCGGGTATTCGGATATGGCCATTGGTCTTGGACACATGTTCGGATTCGATTTCCTCGAAAATTTCAACTATCCTTACATTTCCAAGTCCGTCAAGGAATTCTGGCGCAGATGGCACATTTCGCTTTCGTCCTGGTTCCGGGATTATCTGTACATTCCTCTGGGCGGCAACCGCCGCTACAGAAAGCCGGGTGAGCCCGACAATACACGCAACAAAGTACGGACACAGTTCAACATCTTCATCGTCTGGCTGACGACCGGTATCTGGCACGGCGCCTCGTTCAACTTCATCACCTGGGGATTGTTCTATTGGGTTCTTCTGACGGCCGAGAACATGTTCCTGGGCAAGTGGTTCGAGAAGTTTGAAACGACGTTCCGCAAATGGCACATCCAGTTTATCCCGATTGTCATTCAGCATCTGTATACCGTCGTCGCATTTGTGATTGGTTGGGTGATCTTCAACTCGTCGGATATGTCCCAGGCCGTGCATTTCATCGGAAGCATGTTCAAGTTCGGTCATTTCGGCTGGGCGGAGATGCAGGCTCAGCTGACCAACACGACCACGCTTGCCTTTATTCTGGGGATTGTCTTCTCCATCCCGATTGTTCCGTGGGTCAGGGAAAAGATAGCCAAATTGAAAAACGGCGACGTCATCAATACGGCGCTCGGGTCGGTTCTGAGCATGGTGCTTCTGATTGTCTCGGTCATTTTCCTGACCGGCTCGGATTACAATCCGTTCATCTATTGGCGGTTCTGACCGTTCGAAGAGCGGAAAAACAAATAAAACGGACGGGGGTTCAGACACCCCCGTCCGTTGCTGTAGGAAGGAAATTCTTTTTTACACATATCCGAAGGTCTGAATCTTCTGACGAAGAAAATCCGCCGCCATGACGATGTCGTCCACCGGGTTTTGCCCGACCTCCCGTTCGATGGTCAAAAAGCCGTCGAATCCGGTCTCATGCAGAGCAGGCAGATAGGTGTCGAACCGGACGTCGCCCTGTCCCAGCGGAAGTTCCAGATAGGTCCGACCCATCTCGGCCGCTGCCGCGTGTTCCTTGGCCTGCGGGCTGACGCTCAGGTCGCCTTCGTAACTGGCCTTGAGTTTGATTCCGTCCTTGGCATGGGTGTGAACCACATACTTGCCCAGATATTTCAGGGCGTTTTCGGGCCGGTCTCCCGCCACCATGACCAGATTGGCCGGGTCGAAGTTGACCCGCACGCCTCCGGCTCCCAGGGAATCCAAAAATTCCATCAGGGTCGAACCGAGCTCGGGTCCTGTCTCTACGGCGAATGCGCTCCCGATCGAGTCGGCGTAAAGAGCCAGTTCCCGGCAGGCCGCACGCATGATTTCCTTGGTCTTGTTCTCCTGGACAGGAACGGTCCCGATGTGGGTCGTTACGATGTTGCAGTCGAGTTTTTTGGCCAGGTCCAGCACGCGCTTGGACTTTTCGACGTAAATCATATTCTTTTCCGGGTCGGTAAAACCAACGCCGAAATCTCCGCAGATAGCTGAGAAAACCAGTCCGTTGGAACGGACAAAATCCAATTCTTCCTTCAGCTGCGCATCACTCACCGTATCCACGTAGAGCGGGCCGCCGGTCGCATAGGCCTGAATGCCTTGCGCCCCGATTTTGGCAGCGGTCAGAACGCCTTCACGGAAAGGCTTGCGGAAACTTTCAACCATTACTCCTATTTTCATTGAACACCTCGGATTGTCGTCGTTCGGATTGCCGCAGCAGTCCCAGAACAGTATACCATATGCGCTTGTCTTTTACAACCGGAATTTGCCCGGATTGCGTCGGTTTCGGGCAAAAGAAGCAGGAAAATGCGCACCGTCCCGAGGAAGAATCGAAGGCTTTTAATTTGCGAATCGTTTTCATTTTTGCTGAATTTCTGTTGACTTTACAGAACGGTCGTATTATAATAGATAGGAAATAACTGTTTACAAGGAGCAAAACTGACATGACGAAAATTGATATTTTTTCGGGCTTTCTGGGCGCCGGAAAAACAACATTGATCAAGAAACTGATCCGCGAGGCCTATACAGGGGAAAAACTCGTGCTGATCGAGAACGAATTCGGTGAAATCGGCATCGACGGCGGCTTTATGCAGGACGCCGGAGTCAACGTAACCGAAATGAATTCGGGCTGCATTTGCTGCTCGCTCGTCGGAGATTTCGGGCGTGCGCTCAAGAAGGTCATCGAGGAGTACAAACCGGACCGCGTTCTCATTGAACCCTCGGGCGTCGGCAAACTGAGCGACGTGATCAAGGCGGTGCTCAACGCCGGCGACATCGGGGCGGTTCTCAACGGATTCACCACGGTGGTGGACGCCAACAAATGCAAAATGTACATCAAGAATTTCGGCGAGTTCTTCAACAACCAGGTGGAGTACGCCTCCTGCATCGTCCTGAGCCGTACGGGCGTCGTTTCGGAGGACAAGGTGGCCGAGGCCCTTGAGCTTCTTCGTTCCATCAACGGCAAGGTGACCATCATCACCACGCCCTGGGAGGAACTGTCCGGGGCTCAGATCCTGGAAGCCATGGAGCAGAAGAATTCGCTCCAGGAAGAAATCCGTCAGCTTCAGTCCGAAATCGAGCACGATGACGAGGATGACGACGATGAGGATGAACACGAACATCACCATCACCACCATCACGGCGACGGGGAATGCAACGACCCGAACTGCAGCTGCCACCATCATCACGACAACGATGACGACGAGGAGGAACATGAGCATCATCATCACCATCACCACGATGAGGATGACGATGAGGACGAACACGAACATCATCACCACCATCACGGGGACGGGGAGTGCGACGACCCGAATTGCAGCTGCCATCATCACCATCATCATCACGGGCATGACGCCGACGAAGTGTTTACCAGCTGGGGCGTGGAGACCAACCGCAAGTTCAGCCTGGAAGAAGTTCAGGCCATCCTGGAAGAACTGGATGTCGGAACCTACGGGCAGATTCTGCGCGCCAAGGGCATCCTTCCCGGCAAGGACGGCGCCTGGATCCATTACGATTATGTGCCCGGCGAGTCCAACGTCCGTACGGGTTCCGCCATTGTCACGGGACGGATCTGCGTCATCGGTTCGGAATTGAAGGAAGACGCTTTGGCCGAACTGTTCCATGTGGCGCACGGACGGAATTGAGGAAACGCCCATGGCAGAAATGATTCCTGTTTATCTGTTTACCGGTTTTCTGGAGAGCGGCAAAACGACGTTCATCCAGGAATCGATGGAGGATAAGAAATTCAACACCGGGGAAAAGACTCTGATTCTCGTTTGCGAAGAGGGGGAGGTCGAGTACGCCATCGAGCGGTTCTGGGCCAAGAACGTCTATTTCGCGACGATTTCATCCGAGGCCGAACTGACCAAGGAGAAACTGACCCGGCTGAGTCAGGAGCACATCCTGGACCGGGTCATCATCGAATACAACGGAATGTGGTCCATGAATACGCTGTATGCGGCCATGCCGGACGACTGGGGCATCTTTCAGCAGATGATGTTCGCGGATTGCAATACGTTTCTTTCCTATAACAGCAACATGCGTCAGCTCATGTATGACAAGATGGTCAACGCGGAACTCGTGGTGCTCAACCGGGTGCCTTCCGTAGTGGACCGGGAGGAAATCCATAAGGTCGTACGCGGCGCATCCCGCCGGGCGCAGATTATCTATGATTTCCCGGACAAACACGTGGAATACGATGACATCGAGGATCCGCTTCCTTTTGATCTGGAAGCGCCCGTGATCCGGGTGGCGGACGACGATTTCGCCGTCTGGTACCGCGACATGTCGGAGGATATGCGCAAATACGACGGGAAGACCATTTCCTTCAAGGGAATGGTTTCGGTCAATCCCTCGTTCAAACCCGGGCAGTTCATCATCGGCCGGCACGTCATGACCTGCTGTGAGGCCGACATTCAGTACCACGGTCTTCTGGTGGAAAGCAAGATGCCCGTCACCTGCAAGACCAAGGACTGGGTTGTCATTGAGGCGAAAATCAAAATCGAATACAGTAAAATCTACCGCCGCAAGGGACCGGTTCTGAACCTGATTTCATTAAAGGCGGCAGAGGAACCCGAAAACAGAGTTTGCACATTTTACTGACACAGTAAGGAAAGACTGCATGTTTTTGCATGACAGTCTTTTCTTGCTTTCCTGTCAGACCGGGACGAAAGGCGGAGTATGAGCAAGGAACAAAAACAAACCAAAGACGTGCGCCTGATGGTTTTGATCGTCGCCGTCATCGTTGCGGTCCTGGCACTGGGAACGGTGCTGATTCTGTTCGCACAGACCTGGGTGCAGAACGGCCGGTACCGCAAAGCGGTAAGGCAGATCGTGGAATCGCCCGGAAACGTGGAATCGGTTCTTGTGTGCGAACCGCTTTACGACACGGGGTATCCTCTGAGTCCCGGGCGGGAGGTCTTTCTGAGCCGGGAGCAGGACATAAAGGCCCTGGCTGAAAAGCTGCAGGGGCTGGCCGATTCGATGCGTTTCAGCCGGAAAATGACCTCAGTGGCCGGTGAGTGGGACCTGTACGTTCGGTTTACCACCTCACAGGGCATTCTGTATCTGTATCTGACCGATACCGAACTCTATTTTGCCAAAGAAGGAACCCGCTACGTCTTTTCGGCCGGGGAGAAAGAATTGCAGACGCTCGGAGCGTATCTGCGGCAGGTGCTGGAGGAGCAGTCACAGACACAATGAACGAACTTCAGATTTTGTATGAACAGTGCTTGACGTGCACCCGCTGCCCGCTTTCGGGCTCCAGGACCAACATCGTGTTCGGGCAGGGGAATCCGGGCTCGCACGTCTTGTTTGTCGGCGAGGCGCCGGGTGAGAAGGAGGACTTGTGCGGACAGCCCTTTGTGGGCCGGGCCGGCATGCTTCTGACAAAGGTCATGGAACAGGTTGGCCTTGACCGGCAGGACGTGTACATCACCAACATCCTCAAATGCAGGCCTCCGCAGAACCGGGATCCGAATCGGGAGGAGGAGCAGGCTTGCCTGCCGTATCTTCTGGAGCAGATCCGGCTTGTCCGGCCGGTTCTGACGGTATGCCTCGGGCGGATCGCCGCCTCCAGACTGATCCGTCCGGATTTCAGAATCATGAAGGAGCACGGAATCATGTTCGAAACCTCATTCGGCCCGGCAATGGCAATCCTGCATCCGGCCGCCGTTCTGAGGAACATCCGTCAGATGGACCTGTTCGTCGCGGATATGAACCAGATTGCCCGAATCGTAAAGGGATCGGAAGGGTAAACGAAATGGATATGCTCGCAATGCTTTCGGTCATCGGCATGCTGTTTTTGCTGCTGGCCTGCGGCTTTATCTGCCGGAGGACCGGCGTCATTGACCATACGGGGTCGAAAAAACTGTCCGAACTGATTATCAAGGTCGGTCAGCCTTTCATGATTGTTTCGGCTCTGTCCCAGCAGGAATATACGACCGAAAATCTGCACCTGGCTCTGATTGCGACCGGAATCGGGATCGGCATGCACGTGCTGACCGCCGCCTTTGCCTTCTTTGCGCTCAAGCCGGTCCGGAATCTGGATGAGAGAAAAATCTGCGAATTCGGGACCATCTTTGCCAACACGGGCTTTCTCGGTTTCCCGATCATGAGGGCTCTGTTCGGAGAAAAAGGCCTGTTTATGGCCGCCTTTTACATCATCGGATTCAACGTCCTGCTCTGGACCTGGGGCATCGTGGTTCTGGGCCGGGGACGTTCGGATATCCGGATGACGGCGAAAAAGGCATTTTTCAATTACGGAACGATCCCTTGCGTCATCGGCTTTCTGGTTTTTCTCTCCCGGGCATGGTTCGGCAATTATGTCATTCCGGATGCGATTTCCGGGTTCCTCAACGCGCTGAGCAATCTGTGCACGCCGATTTCGGTCCTGGTGACCGGCTCGCTTCTGGCGACCGTCCGGGTACGCTCCTTCTTCGAGCGGAAGTCCATCTGGTATCTGGTCGCAATCAAACTTCTGGTCTGGCCGGTGCTGGTCTGCTTGCTGGCCAAACTGTTCCGTCTGCCATCCATGTACGCGCTGTTCTGCACGGCCATGGCGGCTCTGCCCAGCGCTTCCACCGTGGCGATGCTGACCGAAATGTATGACATAGAGCCGGGGTATTCTTCCCAGATTGTCGGGCTGACGACGCTGCTCTTTATCGGAACGCTGCCGCTGATCATGCTGATGGCGCAATGGATTATCACATAGGAAAGGATTCTATATGGCAAATATGCTTCGTGCCCATACCGCAAAAGAGGACAGCCCGGCCGTACAGGGTACATCTGCCCGCAAAATCAACAACGCGCAGATGAAGGAAATCATTCTCAAAAAGTTCAAGGAAAAAAAGAGCTGGAACCGCAAGAATCTGATTTCCGTCTGCCTGGAACTCTGTCCGCTGACGCCCGAGGAACGCCGGGACCGTTCCACCAACAGCCGGGCGACCCGCTACAAGAGTCTTGTCGGTTCGGTTCTGGCGGAAATGTTAGACAACGGTGACCTTCTGACCGATGAGGACAAGAACCTGAGTCTGGCCAAGGAAGAGGGACTGATTGTCAAGGAAGGGGATGTGCAGACCTTTTTGCTCAAACTCCTTCAGGACAAGAGACTGACGAAAAAAGAAATATACAAACAGATCGAGCAGAATTATCTTCCCAAGGATTACACCCAGGAGGACGTACAGAACCTGAGGAACGTTGCCGGCAATGTGCTGGCCCGTCTGACAAAGAACGAGGAAATCCGTTCGGAAAACGGTCTGTATTCCCGCGTGGTTGTTTCCTCCCGTTTTCCCAATACGGAACTCGGGAATCTGCTCTGGAAGGCCGAACAGGGAGCCAGCCTTTACACCTGTTTTATCCGGGCCCTGAATCTCAAAGGCGGAGAGTTCTTTGAGTTCTTTTCGGCCAAGCTGATTGAACGGTATTTTCAGCTGGCCAAACTGCGGATTGATTCCAGCACCATCGTGGGCGGAGCGGATGACAATGGCATCGACATCATCATCGAAACGACCGACTGGCTGGGATACAAGGAGAAGGTGTTCGTACAGGCAAAAGTCAAGAGCACCACGGCGGTCACTCTGAAGGAAGTCAGGGAATTTTACGGTGCGCTCCAGTTCGATCACGGAACCCGTGGTATTTTCATCACGACCTCGACGTTCCATCTGGATGCCGCCAAGATGATTTCGGGTATTTACAACCTGATCGCCATTGACAACCGCAAGCTGTTTGAAATGGCCAAATATTGTGAAGTCGGCTTCCGCAAGGACGGAAACCGGTATGTTCTGGACGAACAGATCTTCCTGGATGAGTAAGAGGAAGGGGTTCGGCTCGGATTGTTTTTTCCACTCCGGCGTGGTATAATAGGAGCAGTAAAAAAAGGAAGTTGGACAGATGACAAACAAAAAGAATCTGGCAATCATCGGTTACGGCGGACAGGGAGGCTGGCATGCCGACCATGCCCTGACAAGCGATGTAGTGAATCTGTGCGGTATTTACGACATTCTGCCCGCAAGAAGGGAAGTCGCCCGTTCCAAGTCGATTCACGCCTATGAAACATTGGAAGAACTTTTGGCGGATCCGCAGGTGGAACTGGTCACAATCGCCACTCCTAACGATACGCATTTCGAACTCGTCAAAGCGGCTCTTCTGGCCGGAAAGCATGTCATTTGCGAAAAACCGGTGGAGATGGAACTGTCCCGGGTCGAGGAGATGATTGATCTGGCTCAGACACAAAACCGCCTGTTTACCGTACATCAGAACCGCCGCTGGGATGTGGATTTTCTTGCCATCCGGCAAATCATCCAATCCGGAAAGATGGGCGAGACGCTTCGGATTGAGTCCCGCATCCACGGATCCCGCGGAATTCCGAGCGACTGGCGGGGAACCAAGGAACACGGAGGCGGAATGATTCTGGACTGGGGCGTTCATCTGATCGATCAGATGCTTCAGCTGATTCCGGACCGCATTGTCAGACTGAATTGCGAAGTGACCCATTACACGAACAAGGAAGTGGACGACGGGTTCCGTCTGGAACTGGCGTTCGATTCGGGGAAGACCGCTTACGTAGAGGTCGGAACCTTCAATTTCATCGCTTTGCCCCGCTTCTACATGCAGTGTGAAAAGGGTACGGCCATCATTGAGGACTGGCGTCAGAACGCAAAACTGGTCCGGTATAAATACTGGCATGAAAACGACGTGCTTCCCGTGCAGACGGCAGCAGGCATTACCAAGACCATGGCGCCTCGCGATTCGGTGACCGTGGATACGTTTACCTGGGACAGACCGGTTTCGGACGTCCATGATTTCTACCGGAATGTCGTACGGGCCATCGATAAAAAAGAAGATCAGATTGTTACACACGAACAGATTCTCCGGGTGATGCGGGTTATGCTCGCCGCCTTCGAATCTTCCGAAACACATCAGACGGTCACATTCGGGGACGGTCTTTGATTCCAGGAGAGGATATGAACATTTATCTGTTGTGCGGACTGACGCTTGTCGCGGCTTATCTTGCTGGCGGGTTGAACGGAGCCATTCTGTTCTCTAAACTATTCTATCACAAGGACATCCGGAATTACGGCAGCGGAAATCCGGGCTTTACCAATTTCAAACGGGTATTCGGCTCGAAACTGGCTTGGTTTGTCTTTCTGTTCGATATTGCCAAAACCTTGCTTCCGGTCTGGCTTGCCTGGTTCCTGTTCCCGCGCCTTCTGGATCCCGCACAGTTTTCTTTCAATCTGCATCAGTTCGGCGCCGCATTTGCCGGGTTGAGCGTCATGCTTGGACATGCGTTTCCGGTCTGGTACAAATTCAAAGGGGGTAAGACGTTTACCGCCTGTTCCTCCTCCATCTTTTTTGTGGATTGGCGGATGGCTTTGATGGTCTGGGGACTCTTTCTTTTGCTGCTCTTTACGGTCAAGATTATGTCCCTTTCGTCCTGCTCGCTGGCTCTGGCGTATCCGATTGTGCTGCTGATTTTCGATCTGACGTCCTTCAGCCTGTACGGAACGTCTTTGCCCGGAGACTGGCCGATTCTTTTGTTTGCCGTTCTTTCGGCCATTCTGCTGATTGGACGGCATCATGAGAACCTGAACCGGGTGTTCCACGGACAGGAAAAGAAATTCTATCTGTTCGGAAAGAAGCATGAACCTAAACCCGAGGACCAGGTCCCCAATGAAAATACAAACGGATAAAGTATCGCAAAGAAAAGGAGATAAGAACAATGGGAAAATTTTTGATTCGTAAAACGGCAACCGGCCGGTTCACCTTTACGCTGAAAGCGGCCAACGGGGAAGCGATTGCGACCTCGGAAGCGTACAATTCGAAGCCTTCCTGCAAAAAAGGAATCGAATCTGTCATGAAGAACGCCCCGATAGCCAAGGTCGAAGACCAGACCGTTGCGGATTATCAGAAAGAGAAGAATCCGAAATTTGAAATCTATCTGGACAAAGCGGGAGAATTCCGTTTCCGTCTCAAGGCGGCAAACGGAGAAAACATTGCCGTGTCGGAAGGATACAAAGTCAAAGCTTCCTGTCTCAACGGCATTGAAAGCGTCCGGAAGAACGCAAAGAATGCTGACGTTGAGGACGCGCAATAAGAGTTTTTAGCGGTCAGGCGGCAAACCAAAAACGCGGCAGGTTTTACCTGCCGCGTTTTGATTTGCGGACCGGAAGATGGACCCGAAGGAAAAGGCTTACAGCTCGGGGGCTTTTGTGTCGCAATAGATGCAACGGTAAATCCTTTTTTCAGGATCGGTCAGCTTGAAGATGTGATGGATTTCCTGTTCGGTGGTGGTGATGCAGCGTGGATTCTTGCAAAGCACGATGTCAACCAGACGCTCGGGAAGCTGGATGTGCTTCTTTTCCACCCTTACGCCGTTCTTGATGATGTTGACCGTGCTGTTCGGACTGATATAACCCAGCACATCCAGATTGACGTTGTAATCCGCGTCGATCTTGATGATGTCTTTCCGTCCCATTTTGGAACTGGACGCATTCTTGATGATGGCTACAGGGCAGTCCAGCCGCTCCAGGTGGAGCAGGGAATAAATCTGCATGGCGCGGCCTGCGTCAATGTGATCGATGACGATTCCGTTGTGTATCGAGTCTATGTTCATGCGTTTGCCTCCAGAAGTTTCAGAATCAAGGCCATCCGGATGAATTTTCCGTACCGGGCCTGTTTGAAGTAGCAGGCGCGCGGATCGCTGTCGACCGCGGTTGAGATTTCATTGACACGGGGCAGAGGGTGCATCACGCACAGGTCCTCTTTGGCCAGCGTCATTTTTTCGGGCGTCAGGATAAAGTAGTCCTTGAGCCGGATGTAATCCTCTTCGTTGAAGAACCGTTCACGCTGGACGCGGGTCATATACAGGACGTCCAGCTCGGAAATGCAGCTCTCCAGCGATGTGGTCTGTATATACGGGATTTTTTTGTCTTTGATATAGGCTGTTTTTACATAACTGGGAAGTTTGAGTTCTTCCGGAGAAATCAGATAGAAACGGACGTCCGCATAGCGCGACATGGCGGCGATGAGGGAATGGACTGTGCGTCCGAATTTCAGGTCTCCGCAAAGGCCGATAGTCAGATGATCGAAATGGCCTTTTTCCCGCTTGATGGTCAAAAGATCGGTCAGAGTCTGGGTCGGATGATTGTGGCCTCCGTCGCCGGCGTTGATGACAGGCACCGAGGCATGCATGGAGGCAACCAGCGGAGCGCCTTCCTTCGGATGACGCATGGCGATGATGTCGGCATACCCCGAGACAACTGCGACCGTGTCGGAAACACTTTCTCCTTTGGAGGCCGAACTGGACTGCGCTTCGGAAAAACCTAGGACCGAACCGCCCAGTTCGAGCATCGCGGCCTCAAAACTCAGCCGGGTACGGGTGGAGGGCTCAAAGAAAAGTGTCGCCAGTTTCTTGTATTTGCAGCTTTCGCGATAGTTTTCGGGATGCGCGATGATCGACTCTGCCAGTTCAATCAGTTCGTCGATCTCCCCGACCGAAAGATCCAGGATGTCAATCAGATGCTTCATTCCTGCCTCCCCATCCAGCTCTCGTCCTGCGGGTTGTCACGGAAGCAGAGAAGACGGGCCTCGTCCTCGGGCTTTATGTAATTCTCGGCAACCGCGATGCGGACGATCGTATCGAAATCAGTCAGGCTGTGGTTGACGACGCCTGCCTCGTTCAGTCGCTGAAGGCCTTTTTTCATCCCGTAGGTGAAGATGGAGACGATGCCCAATACCACGGCGCCGGCCTGTCGGAGAATCTCAACCACTTCGAGCACGCTGCCGGCGGTGGAAATCAGATCTTCCACTACGACCACTTTCTGGCCGGGAATCAGTTTTCCTTCAATCTGGTTCTGTCTGCCGTGGTCCTTGGCGCTTGAGCGCACATACCCCATCGGAAGATCCATCAGATGGGCGGTAATGGCCGCATGCGCGATGCCGGCGGTGGAAGTACCCATCAGAACTTCCGCGTCGGGGTAGTATGTCCGGATGGCCTTTGCCAGGCTTTCCTCCACGTCCCGGCGCACGCCGGTGTCGGACAGGGTCAGGCGGTTGTCGCAGTAAACAGGACTTTTGATTCCGCTGGCCCAGGTGAATGGCTGCTCCGGCCGGAAGAAAACCGCCTTGATTTTGAGCAGGTCATGGCTGATCGTCTCAGATATGGATTGCATAATACACCTCTTATAAAAAATCTTTCAATACACGTTCGTAAGCCGCAACCGGATCCGGAGCGGCGGTAATCGGGCGGCCGACCACGATATAGTCCGAGCCGAGCCGTTTGGCGTCCGCAGGGCTTGTGACGCGGGTCTGGTCTCCTTTGTCGTCCGACGGATAGCGGATTCCGGGCGTGACGGCCAGGAAGGAGTCCCCGCACGCTTCCTTGATGCCGCGGGTTTCCAGCGGGGAACAGACTACGCCGTCCAGCCCCGCCGCTTTTGCGTTCCGGGCATAGCGGATGACGGTTTCTTCCATAGAATCCGGAATGCCGAGTTCATCGTGAAGCTGAGCTGAAGAAGTGGAGGTCAATTGGGTCACCGCAATTAGCTGGGGACGTTTCCCGTCAGGCGCCGTGAGACCTTCCAGTGCCGCTTCCATCATGGCTACGGTGCCTGCCGCGTGGACGTTGCACAGATCGATCTCCAGGCCGGAAAGAACCCGCATGGCTTTTTTGACCGTGTTCGGAATGTCGTGCAGCTTCAGATCCAGGAAGATTTTGTGTCCCATCTCCTTCAGGGTATGGACGATGGACGGACCGGCTCCGTAGAAAAGCTCCATGCCGATTTTCACAAAAGGTTTTTGTCCTTTGAATTGTTGTAAAAACGATACGGTTGCCCGGGCATCCGGGAAATCGCAGGCCAGAATAACGTCACGTGCCATGATGTGCACCTCCTATGATGTCGCTCAAAGATTCGATGTGATACGCTTCCATTCTGTGAGGAAGCTCTTCGATGATGGCTTTGCAGGCGTCGGGACGGACCAGATTGGCCGAGCCGACCTGTACGGCGGTTGCGCCGGCGAGCATCATCTCCAGTACGTCATCCGCCGAACTGACGCCTCCGATGCCGATCAGCGGGATGCGGACTTTTTCATAGACGTCGTAAACCATTCGGAGCGCGACCGGAAAGATGGCGGGTCCCGACAGACCGCCTGTCCGGTTCTTCAGAATCGGTTTGCGGTCTTTGAGGGAAATGCGCATTCCCATCAGGGTGTTGATCAGGGATAACCCGTCCGCTCCTGCCTCCTCGCAGGCCAGCGCAATCTGTGTGATATCGGTTACATTCGGACTGAGTTTGACATACACCGGTTTGTCCGCTACGGCTTTGACCGCACGGGTGATTTCATAAGCGGAATCCGGATCGGTTCCGAAGGCCATGCCGCCTCCGTGGACGTTGGGACAGCTGATGTTGATTTCAAACAGCCCGACCATGTCTTTCCTGCAAAGAGCCTGTACGGCGCCGACGTAATCTTCCTTGGAGAAACCGCTGACGTTCAGGATGACTTTTTTATGAAAGACCCGGGAAAGTCTGGACATCTCTTCGTTCGCGACCGCTTCGGCCCCGGGGTTTTGCAAACCGACCGAATTAAGCAGACCGGCCGGGGTTTCGGCGATCCGGGGAGTCGGATTGCCGAACCGAGGAGCCAGTGTGGTTCCTTTCAGGGAAATGGACCCCAGAAGATTGAGGTCGTACACTTCCGAGAACTCGTATCCGAATCCGAAGGTGCCGCTTGCGGGAATGACCGGATTGTCCAGCGTCCACCCGCTCAGTGTGACTTGTGTGTTTACCATTGAATGACCTCCCGCCTGAAAACCGGGCCTTCGCGACATACGCGGGCGGGTCCGTTCGCCGTCTGAATGGTGCAGCCCATGCAGGCACCGAAACCGCATCCCATTCGTTCCTCAAAACTGTATTCTCCCGGGGCTGTGGCGATTTTTTCTATTGCGCGGTACATCGGAGCAGGACCGCAGCTGTAAAAATAGGTGTAGGACAGTTTGACCATGACATCCGTTACGAATCCCTTGTTCCCGGCGCTTCCGTCGGCTGTCATAAGAAAGAGAGGACAGTCCAGAGCCCGGAACTCGTCATACAGAAAGATTTCGTTCTTCGTGTTGAATCCCAGGACAACCTGGGGCACGATGCCCGAAGCCTTGAGTTCCCGGGCCAGTTTATACAGGGGAGGAATGCCGAGTCCGCCGCCGACCAATAAAGGTTCGGCTCCGGCCCGGGACAGGTCAAATCCGTTTCCCAGACCGCACAGTACGTCCAGAATCTGTCCGGGCTTCATCCGGGAAAGTGCCCGGGTACCGTTTCCCACGGCCCGGTAAATCAGGGTAAGAGTGCCGGTTCCGTCCGGATTTGTGAGTTCATAATCGCAAACCGAAATGGGACGGCGCAGATAAAAGCCGGGGATTGCCAGGTTGACAAACTGTCCGGGACGGGTCAGGGAGGAAATATCTCCCTGCAAAACCAGACGGAAAACGTCCTGCGTCAGAGGGGTCTGCTCCGTCAGAGTGAGATGAACTTGTTTCATTTTGTTGCCTCGCTGGTTCGGATATAAGCGATTTTGCCCCGGTATACCGTCATCAGGCACTTTCCGTAGAAATCCATACCTTCAAACGGGGTGGAGCGTCCTTTGCTTAAAAACGTGTCCGGGTTGACCGGAGCATGTTCGGACAGATCAAACAGGGTAAAGGAGGAACCCGTATCCGGCGTTTCCAGTCCGAACCGGGCCCTGGGATACAGACACATGCGGTCCAGCAGATCTTCCAGGGAGATCAATCCGGTTTTGACCAGCCCCGTATACAGGGACGGGAAGGAGGTCTCGAGTCCGACGACTCCCATCAGGCTGTGCAGAAGGCCTCCGTCTTTCTCGGCTTTCGAATGGGGGGCATGGTCGGTCACGACGCAGCGGATGACTCCCTGGCAGATTGCCTCACGCAGTGCCTCCCGGTCCGCTTTTGAACGGAGCGGAGGATTCATCTTGAAGTTCCCGCGGTCTTTCAGATCCTCGTCGCAAAGCAGCAGGTAGTGCGGACAGGTTTCGGCGCTGACGTCAAGGCCTGCTTTTTGCGCTTCCTGGATCAGGGCCACGCTTTCTTTGGTCGATACGTGACAGACGTGGAACGAACAACCGGTCCTGGCTGCCAGGCGGATGTCCCGCTCGACTTCCCGCCATTCACTTTCCGAGTTGATGCCGGGCAGCCCGAACTGTGCGGCCCGGGGACCGTCGTGGATGACCCCGTCCCGGGAGAGAGATTTGACTTCGCAATGCGCGGAGATGACTTTTCCCAACCGCTTGGCCTGACGCATGGCATCCTCCATCCGTTCTTCGCTCTCCACGCCGTGCCCGTCATCCGAAAAACCGGCGACAAAAGGCGCCAGTGCGTCCATATCGGAAAGGACCTGGCCTTTTTCTCCTTTTGTAATCGATCCGAAGGGAAGGATTTCGATGCAGGCGTCGCGCTTGATCAGGGCGGTTTGCTCCTCAAGATGGTTCAGATTGTCCGGTACGGGATTCAGGTTCGGCATGGTACAGACAGAAGTGAATCCGCCGTGCGCCGCAGCACGGGAACCCGTAAACAGGGTTTCTTTATAGGAAAAACCCGGTTCGCGGAAATGAACGTGTACATCCGCCAAGCCGGGCATGATCAAAAGGGAATGAGAGGAGGGTACGCCTTTAAGAACCGAAGAAACGGAGGCACTGACACCGGAAGGAATCTCAACCCCTTCCGCGGGAACAATCCGCCCGTTTTCGTATTTCTTTGCGTTTTCAAGTTGTAAAACCATAATGCTCTCCTGTTTTTGTCTGCCTCATTATAGCACATCCGTCGGGTCAATGCAAGGAAAAAGGCAGAAATACAAACGCATTTCTGCCTGTTTTGTCAGCCTCTGGGAACTGCTTCGAATTTGATATACAAACCTTCGAACAGGGTGGAATCAACCGTGGTGGATTTGATACGGGCAGTTCCGTCGGTTCCCTTCAGATTGCCGTCAAAATAAAACCGCATCAAGACAACAATGTAATTGCCAACCAGGGGGTCGGGTGCCGTGTGCTCCTTGGTGCTGGAAGGAATGATATTATTGTACAATGAACATAGTGGGTTGTTGGTTAAATCCACTTTATCATAGTATAATTGTTCATACGAATTCGTAGTCCGGGACTTTTTGTGGGCCGCATTGTTATACCCTGCATAAGAGGAACTGCAGGCCTGCTGTAATTCGGGCTTATTTGTGGAATACCAACTGTAAAAGTCTACTGTAATGGCTCCGGCCCGTTCATCCAGTTCACTCGGTTTTCCGTTGTATTCAATGGATGCGTACAGATGATATTTGCTCAAATCTTCTCCGGCGCTGGCAATATAGACAGTCTGGTCAATGTAATAGGTGGCACCGGACTGGACGTTTTCCGCGACTGCATAGTTGGAGGTGCTGTTGAGTAAGGATTCTTTGGTCGGAAGTCCGCTTGACGGAGAGATGGATATCTCATCCTTGGGCCGGATAAGACCGGTCGGGGAGGTATTGTATCCGTTGTCGAGCACATGCGTGCAGGGAGTCAGGGCCACGTCGCCCGGAAAAGTGAGATGAGTCAGAAAAGGGTTATCCGACGTGGTGAGAAAATCGGCCTTTACAATTTCAGTGGGACTGTTTGAGATAATCAGGTTATCGGATGTTTCAAGGGTCATGTCCACTCCGTCCGAATCGACTGTTCTGTTGCTGGCCAGCCAGGCATAGGAAACGGAAAGGACGGCAATCAGGAGTGCCAGGATAAAGAGCAGTGAACTTTTGAATAAAAAGCCGAAAGGGTTTGAATGAACTTTGGATGTCAACATGAATGCCTCAAAAAAAGGAATTTATGGATTGGATTGATTGATTTTGCTGCGGATTGCGTCGATGGATTCATCGCTGATAACGTGTTCAATCCGGCAGGCGTCATCCGCCGCAATATCTTCGCTGACGCCCAAAAGCATTAAAGCTTTGGTCAAAAGGCGGTGCCGGTCAAGAATTTTCGAGGCCAGGGCATAGCCGTCTTCGGTCAGATGAATGTTGCCGTTTGAATCGTATTGAATCATTCCGCGATTGAAAAGGAGTCCCATGGCCCGGCTTACGCTCGGCTTTGAGTAACCGGATTTTCGCGCCACGTCCACCGGGCGGACATTGGGACCTTCCTCCAAAAGAAGGAGGATGGTTTCCAGATACATTTCAGCACTTTCGTCAGAACGCATAATCATCCCTCACATTTTCGTATTCGATTCATTGTATCACTTTTCTTAATTCTATGCAATGACTTTATTGAAAACAACAAAAACAATCCGAACAAAAAAGGTTGTTTTTGCTACTTTTCGGGGTATAATAAAAACAGTGCAACGATTTGGAGGCAGGTATGAATCAAAAACTTGTGCGATTGACATGGATTCTTCTTATAATCGGGCTGCTTGTTTTTTGTTCTTGCGGCAAAACGCCCGACAGTTCAAAACCGGATCCGGAAACGTCAACCAAGGGACAAACCGAAACGCAAGGCGCAGAATCAGAAAGTGAAGATGTAAAAATGGAAATTCAATATGAGGGATATCAGACGCCCTGTATCGTTCCCACATACTATTCTTCGGATGTCATTGTGGCGGACGTCGTCGCTACGGACAATGGCAAATACAGCGCCGACCCGCACGGGGTACAGGACTCAACCGATGCCATCAACCATTGTATTTCAAAGGTTTACAACGGCGGAGGGGGCACGGTTTTCCTTCCCGCCGGTTCTTATAAAGTCACCGGGACAATCAAGGTTCTTCCTTTTGTTTCCCTGGTTGGGGATTTCGACCGGGAAGGGACAGGAAGCACCGGAACCGTGATTCTGGCTCAGCCGCCTGAGGATATACCGCTGTTTGAAATCGGAGGTTCTGCCGGTGTAGTTGGCCTTTCTGTGTACTATCCCGAGCAGAGCCTTCAGGATGTCAGGGAATACGGGTTTACTTTTTCCATACCGGGCTCGGCTGCAGGTCCTGCCTATTATATGCTTTCAACGGTAAAAGACTGCCGGGTGTTCAATGGCTATAAAGGCGTATATGCCGGTTCGGTCAATGAGCAGATGAATCTGGACAATATCAGCGGCACGTTTTTGTTCCGGGCCCTTGAACTGTATGATTCGGCGGACGCTTCCACCATCCAGAGCGTGGACGCAAAATCCGACTATTGGGCTTCCTGTTCGCTCGGGTCCGAGTCCGGCTCCGATATTAAGGATTATACATATGCCAACGGGGAAGCGTTCGTGTTCGGAGACGTGGAATGGTGCAGTTTCGCCCGGCTTTCCTGCGATTCTTATTCCATAGGCATGCACATCGTGTCGGGCCCCAGAGCAAAGTTCAGCGGAATCATTTACGATTGCAGGATGACCGGTTGCCAAAGCGGGCTGCTTGTGGATGACATCGACACCCGCCCCGGGTATGGAATGGCCGTAACCGGGGGGCTGATTGAAGGGGAAGACTATGCGGTTTTGAACCGGACTGCCGGGAAGGTGCAGCTGACCTGCGTCGAACTTTCCGGGGAAGTCCGAAAGGGATCGGAGAGCGATGCTCTTATGCCGGTTGTCAACCGGACTTTGCAAGACAAAATACCGGTTCTTACCGAACCGGAAGAACCCTATGTGTCTTCCGGAAATCTTGTAGTTGTGAAAAATGCGGACAGAAACGCGAAAAAGGACGCTTCCGTGAAAATCCAGGAAGCGCTGGACAGTCTGCGGGAGAGCGGAGGAATCGTGTATCTGCGCGCGGGCAATTATCTGCTGGAAAAGCCGCTGGTTGTTCCGGATGGCGTTGAACTCAGAGGGGCCGGGTTCGTTCCGGTACGGGATCAGATGGAACTGAGCCTGGGAACGATTCTGTTTTCCAAAGTTAATCCTTCGTGTGACGACGAAGAAACCTCAAAAGCAAATATAACGCTTGGGAACAATTCGGGGCTTAGGAACGTCAATCTTGTCAATGTGTCCCATGACATTTTTTCGGATTACAGGGAAAGCGGAGGATTTACCCCCAGCTCGTATCTGATAAGGGGACAGGGAACGGGTTGCTATATCGTCAACGGCTCGATTTGCGGTGCGGTCAATGGGATTGAGCTGAAAGAAGCGTCAAATGCCAGAATTCTCCATATGTCGGTTTTGGCATACAAAACAGGCATTCATCTTCAAAAAGCGGATCATGTCTTGATTCATTCGGTTCTGACCAACGTGACCATCGGCATGCGAAACGGTTGGTGGAAACTGGATGCGTACCGGGATTTGTTTTCCAATGGTTGGGAGGAGAACTGGGAAGTTACGATTTCTTCCAATCCGGACGGATATGGAACCGTTCATATGATGATGGATGAATTGAATCAGATTCTGGTGGATTCCTGCCGGAATGTGGAACTGCACCACATCTTTTCATATGGCGCCCGTCATACCCTTGAAGCGTATGACTCGGATATCCTCGCCGTTAATATTGGAAGGGACTGCTATTGGAAGTATAGTATAAGCGAACCGATGATCCGCCTGTATGATTCGACGCTTCGTCTTTATAATATGTACCGTTTCAATGGTTCTTCTTATCTGTCTTCCGATTCTTCCGTTCTGATTTATTCCCGCGTGACCATCTATGAAGATGAGCCGTGTGTAGAACCCCAATAAACGTTTTGTAACTTTTTCAGAGAAGATTACAAATACGGACGACCTGAACGCTTTCTGCTTTGTTTGGTGGTACAGATTCTTCAGGCAAAGAGCTTGCGCAAATGCTTTTCAGTTGAAAACGGGGCTGGAATGTTGATTCCAACCCCGTAAGTGGCGGAGAGGATGGGATTCGAACCCATGTGCGCTTTCACGCAAACTGATTTCGAGCAAATGGGGTTCCGGCTCTGTTCGTCCGAGTGGACCCGCCGCATGAACTCCATCCGCAACCGCATCGAAGAGTTCGTGTTGCACGATCTCGTGTACGCATAACACCATCCGAAGAATTCCTTGTTAAACGGAGCCGGACCAGGCTCCGCTTTTTGAGTGACGCAGAAAAGCGACCTATAAAGTGACCTAAAAGTGACCTAAAAACTTGATAAAACGGTTATAATAGTGTATAATACGGACGATGCATTAATTAAACTGCTAAGGGGAACTTAAGATGAAACTTGATAAGTACTATGAAACCGAAACAAGTGAATTCAAATCTACGCTCGCTGAACTTGATAAAGGAATTGTGTCGCTGACAGCAATGCTGAACAAAGGCGGGAGTGGAACTGTTTATTTTGGCGTAAGGAATGACGGCGAAATACTCGGGCTTGATGGAATGCTAGGGCAGGAAACCGTAAAGAAAATCGGGACAAGGATCGCCGAGGTCGTTCGCCCGGCTGTTGTTCCCAAAATCTATTTTGAAGAACACGGTGAAAAAACGATTATTGTTGTTGAAGTATCGGGTTATAACAAGCCCTACTCCGCGAATGGAGAATACCGTATCAGAGTCGGCAGTGAAAACAAGAAGATTGATCCGGATCTTTTGGGCGAATTGTTCTTTTCTAATTCTCAAGCTATGATAGATAACGTCGAAGCTTTGAACCAAGAGCTCTCTTTTACAGAATTGAAGCAATTGTATCTGATCAGAGGTCTGACTATCGACGAAGCAACGTTCGCTCGTAACATGGGACTTCTTACGAAGACAGGAGCTTACAATTATTTAGCGGAGATTCTCTCGGACAATAATAACTGTTCCATTAAGGTCGTACGTTTCAAAGGAACAGACAAACAAGAGATGATCAGTCGCAATGAATACGGTTATCACTGCCTTTTAATCGCAATGAAACAGGCGTACGACTATGTTGCGGCGCTTAATGAAGTTCGTGTGGACCTCAAATCCGGTCTTGTACGCAAAGATATGCCGCTGTTCAATTTAGAGTGCCTTGATGAGGCGTGGACGAATGCCTGTCTGCATAACAGATGGATCAAAAACATTCCGCCGGCAATCTATATTTTTTCGGACCGTATCGAGATCGTATCTACCGGAGGTCTGCCTGTTGACTTTTCAAAAGAAGAATTCTTCGCAGGAATCTCTCATCCGATAAACCTGTCTCTCCAAAAGATCATGGGACAGTTGGATATGGTCGAACAAACCGGATATGGCGTTCCGAAGATCATAAGCGTGTATGGCACACAAGCTTTTGAGATTGCTGACAATCATATTACCGTTACCATACCGTTTGCATTTGAGCCAAGCATGAATCAAACGAGTTATGAAGGATTGTCCAGAACGCATGCAGCAGTGCTGAAAGTTATTAAGAATAGTCCGTCTCTGCGCATCGATGATATCGCAAAACTCGCCGGAATCGGTAGGACAAGAACGAATCAAATTATTACGGACTTGAAATCTCTTGGCAAAATAGAACGTGCTGGCGGAAATAAAAAAGGATATTGGAAAGTTAATTGATTGGTTATTTCAGAGTGACACAAAAAAGTGAACTATAAAGTGACACAAAAGTGGCCTATAAATCAGACTATTTCCTGATGAATTTGAGGAGAAAACAATGCTGGAATTTGCGCCCGGAATGAGAACGATCATTCGCGACGAAGAATGGATGACAAAGAAGATCACAACCAACAATATGGGAAACAAAGCCCTGCATTGCGTCGGTGTGTCGACCCTTGTGAAAGAAAAAGAGGCGATTTATCTTTTGAATCAGGAAAACATTAAGATCGTAGATCCCGCTGTGGTGAAACTCGTAGCGGATGATTCACCCGCTTCAGAAGAACGCAGCTGTTCATAGAAAGTCAAATCCGTCAGAAGATCCCGACAGATACTGATTTGCACATCGGTCATAAAGCAGCTATGGATTTGATGCCATATCAGCTGGATCCCGCACAGATCGCACTTCGCAGACCGCGTCAACGTATTTTGATCGCTGATACAGTCGGTCTCGGGAAAACGCTTGAAGCCGGTATTCTTATGTCTGAACTGATCGCACGCGGAAAAGGAAAGAGGATCCTTGTTGTAACAGTCAAAAGCACGATGACACAGTTTCAAAAAGAAATGTGGAACCGCTTCACTATCCCGCTTGTTCGTCTCGACTCGAACTGCACGCACCGGTATGCGTAAGATGGTTAAACGATTACTGAAAAAATAAAAATATCCTCCCGAGCAGTACGAAGATGCCATTGAAACTGTCATGAGCCAGTGCGAAATGTGGACGGATAACTGAACGGTCGATATTATTGATATGGGAGGGCGGTTTCAAATGATGCCTCGGTTTAAGGATTGCACAAAAAAGATACAAGATTTTGTGTTTGAAATCATTGGATGCCTCGGAAAGTGTTTCCCCAAGGATTTTACCTCATTTGTATTTGGTGAAGAACCAGATATGAATCTGATTTGGCATTTTTCTCATTACATCGTATTAGAATTCATCAAATACTCATACGACATAAAATCTCCAAAGTATCCCTTAAGGCACTTCCTGAATTATACAGCTGATGACAGCACGGACAGAATGTGGTTCTCGAGGATAATCAAGTATTCGCAAAAATACCGGAATCTTGAATACGATTTCAGAATTAAAAAAGCGAAAAGCCAAGAAGAACGAGATAGGCTATTAGCTCTTAAAGCTAAGCCTATGGATAAAATAGATGATCGTCTCAAAGGATATGATATTTCAGAGATGAATTTCTTTGAACAAGATACAATGCTAAAAATGCCATTGATAAAATCCATTGTCGAAAGAAGAATCACCAGTTCAAAAAAAGTATCCAACGATACATTTAGGGATTTCTTTAAAGAGTATGAAGAATGGGTTGATAACCTTCTTGAGTTATACCAGGGATCGGATGAAGAGTGCGTATTTGCCTCTCTTGCCTTTTTTACAATTGAATGGAAATACGCTATTGAAACGTAAGCGTTAAATAATAAGGCGTCTAGCCAAGCAAGATAAAATAGAGTTGTAGACACGGAATGATCTACAGCTCTATTTTTTTTGGAGGGAAACCATATGCTTGAGGAACTCGTGAAAAGCCGGGAAGTCTATTTGTTTG
>JAFTBN010000080.1 GCA_017455185.1 Clostridia bacterium | reverse complement strand
GTACTGAGCTTGCAAATGATTTACTGAAGAGCCTATTGCCTTAATAGGGCACGATGGGTTCCGTGAGGGGCTGTAAGACCAAATCTCCTCACATCAAACAAAATATGAGGGGGTGAAAGGTCGAGAAGGTCTACTCGACTGGCTATGCAGATTGCGATTATTGCACATGATACCAAAAAAGAATTGATGGCACAGTTTTGCATCGCGTATTGCGGCATTCTGAGCAGGCATTCCCTGTGTGCAACCAGTATCACGGCGAAATACATTTCGGATGCGACCGGTCTGGAAATCGAGAGTTTTCTGCCCGGACTGCAGGGAGGAAATCAGCAGATTGCTTCCCGTGTGGCGTACAACGAAATTGACGTTTTGCTCTATTTCCGGGATACCAATCCCAAGACGAGAATCAGTCTGACGGAGTATGAAAACGAATACGAACTGCTTCGTCTGTGCGATTTATACAACATCCCGGTTGCGACCAACATCGCAACGGCGGAAGTCCTGATTACCGCGCTCGGCAACGGAGACCTGGACTGGAGAGAGTACATCAATCCCCGTTCCAAAGCCTCCTCGTCCAATTGAGGGACAAAAACCTGACAGACACGTCGGTTGACCCATCGGCTCAACAGAGAGGGAACCTTGGCTGAAAGTTCCCGGGCAGACGTCAATCGGTACCACTGGCTTGTATTCTGAATAAAGGCAACGAAGTGAAACGATCGGGTGGAACCGTGCAAATGCACCCCGGCAGGTAGTGATACCTGCCGTTTTTGTTTTGTTTATAATAAGGAGGAAGAAGATATGTTTGAAATTCATTTTATCGGAACGATTGCAGGTTCGCTGCAGTCCGAGGATAAAAAATCCGTGTTTGAACTGGCCAAGGAGGCCGGTCTGATTTCCAAGGACGTGCTGGCCGCCAAAGTGGACGGAGAAATGAAGGACCTGACCTTTGAACTGGACCGGGACGCCAACGTGGAACTTTTGACTTTCGATCACCCCGACGGACGCCATGTGTTCTGGCACACCACCTCGCATGTGATGGCGCAGGCGGTGAAGCGTCTGTATCCCGGATGCAAACTGACCATCGGGCCGGCGATTGAGAACGGATACTATTACGATTTTGACTGTGAGAAAGCCTTTTCTCCGGATGACCTTGCGGCCATCGAAGCCGAGATGAAAAAGATCGTCAAGGAGAATCTGATCATCGAGCGGTTTGAACTGGGCAGAGAAGAGGCCCTGGCTCTTATGGAGGAGCGCGGGGAGCCTTACAAGGTGGAACTGATCCGGGAACTGCCCGAAGGGGAGACCATCTCCTTCTACCGGCAGGGAGAATACGTCGATCTTTGCGTGGGACCCCACCTGCATTCGACCGGCATGGTCAAGGCCTTTGCCCTGACGCAGTGCACGGGCGCATACTGGAAAGGCGATCAGAAGAACAAGCAGCTGCAGCGCGTTTACGGCGTTTCGTTCCCGAACAAGGAAATGCTGGCGGATTACAAGGCCCGTCAGGAAGACATCAAGAAGCGCGACCACAACAAGATCGGCCGCGAACTGGAATATTTCACGACCGTGGATTACATCGGCCAGGGTTTGCCCATCCTGCTTCCCAAGGGAGCGCGTACGGTTCAGCTGCTCCAGAGATGGGTGGAGGACTACGAGCAGGCGGCAGGGTATCAGCTGACCAAGACGCCGCTGATGGCAAAAAGAGATCTGTACAAGGTTTCCGGTCACTGGGATCATTACCGCGACGGCATGTTCATCATCGGCGACCCGGACGACGAGACCAAGGAAGTCTTTGCGTTGCGTCCGATGACCTGCCCGTTCCAGTATCAGGTCTTCCTGAACAAAAAGCGGTCCTACCGGGATCTGCCGATGCGCCTGGGCGAGACTTCGACGCTCTTCCGCAACGAGGATTCGGGCGAGATGCACGGGCTGATCCGCGTCAGACAGTTCACCATTTCCGAAGGACACATCATCCTGCGGCCCGAACAGCTCGAACAGGAATTCAAGGGCGCGCTCGACCTGATGAAATACGCGCTCGGAACCGTCGGTCTTCTGGAAGACTGCACCTTCCGTTTCTCCCAGTGGGATCCCGCCAATCCGAAGAACAAATACGAGGGTACGCCCGAGCAGTGGGATGAAGCGCAGACCCTGATGGGCAAGATTCTGGACGACCTGGGCGTCAAGTACACCATCGGCATCGACGAGGCTGCCTTCTACGGCCCGAAACTCGACGTGCAGTACAAGAACGTTTACGGCAAGGAAGACACTCTGGTCACCATTCAGATCGACCTGCTTCTGGCCAAACGCTACGGTATGACCTATGTGGACAGCGACGGACAGATCAAATATCCGTACATCATTCACCGTACGTCCCTGGGCTGCTATGAAAGAACGCTGGCCTATATGCTGGAAAAGTATGCAGGCGCTCTTCCGACCTGGATTTCACCCGTTCAGGTGAAGATCCTGACCATAGGCGGCGAGCATGTGGAATACGGACGTCAGATCGGCGCAAAGCTCTTCGACTGCGGCATCCGCGCCGAACTGGATGACCGGAACGAGACCATTGGGTACAAGATCCGTCAGGCACAGATGGAAAAGGTTCCTTACATGCTGGTTCTGGGCGACAAGGAAATGCAGGAGAAGACCCTGGCGGTCCGTGACCGGAAGACGGGCAAGACCGAGACGATGGATCTTGACTCGTTCCTGGATATGATCCTGAAGGAAATTCGCGAAAAGAGAAGATAATCATGTTCAAACCGACACCAGCGCACCCCTTTATGGATGCGACTCCGTCTGAACTGGAAACAATGAAGCTGCGTGCTGCGAAAGATTCGTCTTTCGCGGCACGCCTTTATGCATTCCGGGACAAAAAGGCGGATTTTCTGACAGAGGAGTTCCTGACGCAGGAATACGCCGATTCGGTCTATTCCCAGCACGGCCGGTATTACGAAGTGGGAGCTCAGATGGACCGCCTGCTCGGCGTTTTTCTTCCGGCTTTTCTGCTGGACCGGGATCTGGATTGCGCGAAAAGGGCAAAGGAGCTTTTGCTTCACGTCTGTGCTTTTGACGTATGGACCGGTCCGTCCAACAAGGACCGGGTCACGCCCTGGCATTCCGAACTCTCCACCACCCGCATCGCGCTGGGGGTCGCGAGAGGGTACGACGCGCTTTTCGACGTCCTGAACGATGAGGAAAAGGAAATCATCACAAAAGCCCTTTGGGAAAAAGGCATCCGGGCGCTGCTGACTGACTGGATTGACCCGCAGACCCGGATCCACGCCCTGGATTCCATGGGGCACAACTGGTGGGCGGTCTGCATAGCCCTTTGCGGCTGCGCTCTTCTTCCTGTTTCGGACCGCTTGCCCGAAAAGGAGGTTCGCGCGGCATTCGGAGCCATCAACAAAGCGCTCGACGGCTTCCTTGTCTACGGGGGCAATCCGCTTCTGAACAAGGTCCGGAATTTTGACGGGGACGGTCTGTTTTACGAGAGCGTCGTCTATTTTCATTACGGTCTGAGCGAACTGCTCCGGTATCTGTATCTGTACGAGCGGCGCTTCGGCCGCAACCGGGTTCTGCGGCGCAGAAACAAATTCTTTGTCCAATGCGCCGACGCGCTCCTTCTTCAGGCTTACCCGACCGGGGAGGGGGTGCGGTTCCTCGATTTCGGGGACAGTTCCTATGAGGCGAACTGCACCATGCTGTGCCGCTACCTCGCCCTTCTGGGATGCGGGACTCCCGCCGTGTATGCGTATCTTTCCACCATGGCACCAGCCTCGGATTTCTTCGGCCTTTTGCACGAGGAAGAATGGAAGCGCCGCGGGTCCTTTGAGGGTCTTCCCCTGTCCCATCTTTTCGGGCAGAGCGGGATTCTCGTCAGTCGGGACAGCTGGAAGAACAACGCGACCCTTTATGCCATCCGGTGCGGGTTTACCTGGAACCATGCGCACGAGGATGCCGGTTCCTTTGTCCTGTATGACAAAGGGCAGCCTCTTCTGACGGATTCCGGAACCTGCCCGTATAGTCTGCCCGAGTATCGGTCCTATTTTACAAAGAGCATCGCGCACAATACGCTTCTGATGGGCGGAGAGGGACAGACGGCGGACACGCTGTATCACGGAAGCAAATTTCCGGGGAGGATTGAGGATTATGTCCGGTACGGAACGCAGTTTGAATACACCCGCGCGGATCTTGCTGGCCCGATGGCGCACCATTGCAACCGAGCTTACCGGAATTTCATCAAGGTGAGCCGGGACTGTTTTCTGATTCTGGACGAAGTCCGGCTGTACAAACCCGAGCCGGTTTCATTCCTTCTGCATTACAACGGTGAGGCGTGGGAAACGGAAAAGGGAAAACTGAGAATCGAAAACGGAACCTCCGGGATAACCCTGACGACACACTCGGAACGGCCGGTTTGCACCACCCTGTTGCAAGCTCCTCTGCCTCATCTGCCGGAACACAAACCGCTTCCTTATATAAAGCAGGATTTTACGCCGGCTGAAAATGATCCCTGCCTGCGTTTCTGGCATGTGCTCAAACTGGGCAGGGAATGCAAAACCGAGAGCATCCGGGAAAAGGACGTATGCGGCGTTCGGGTCGAATTGCCTTCCTCGACGGTGGAGGCAGTCTTCAACCTTCGCGCGGACGGCCGTATGATGCACCTCAATTCCAATCATACGCTGCTCGGATTCGAGACCGACGCGTATCTTCTGATTCGTCAGAAAATCGGGATGCGCACCTACGTTCATATGATCAACGGAAGCTATCTGCGTCGGGACGGCAAGGTTCTGTACGACGCGTTCAGCAAGGGAAATGCCACATTGAAACTCTGAGGGAAACGAAATGGATCATCTGTTTGATTACGTAAAATGGAGAGGCGACTTGTCCTTCAGGCAGTCCGCTTTCAACGAGGTGGACGCCCTGATTCTGGCAGAACTGGCCTTTATCGACTTTTCCCGGATTGTTCCGGCCCGGGCGAAGGACGGCTTTGTCCCGCTTTCCGAGGCGGAGAAGGCTTTTTTCAAGGTCCACCGCAAAGAGGACGTCAAACTGGGACTGCTGGTACCCGACGGAATCGTGGAACTGTTTTCGGCCTGCGCCCGGGCGCCCCGGTTTGCCGGGCTCGGGGTTTGTGCATACGAGAACAAACTGGACGAGGCAGAGCGAAAGCAGTTCTGCGCCGTTACGTTCACCATCGGGGAAAAACTGCATTATGTTTCCTTCCGCGGCACGGACGACACACTGGTCGGCTGGAGGGAGGATTGCGATATGGCCTGCTTTCCGCCGGTTCCGGCTCAGCTGGAGTCGGTTTCGTATCTCGAACGGGTGGCGCAGGATACAGCCGGGACTCTTTTGCTCGGCGGACACAGCAAAGGAGGGAACCTGGCGGTGTATGCCGGCGTATGCGCCTCCGATGCGGTCCGGCAGAGAATCAAGCGCATTTACAATCTGGACGGCCCTGGATTTGAAGAATCGTTCATCAGCAGCCCCCGGTACGAAGAGATGAAGCCACATTTACGGACCGTTATGCCCGAGTCCTCGGTGGTGGGGGCGTTTTTCTGGCAGGGAGGAGAGAAGGCGGTGGTCCGGTCCGACGCCAAAGGGCTGCTTCAGCATGACGGCTTTTCCTGGGAAGTACGGGGCGCGTCGTTTGTCCGGGCCGAGGGCCGGAGCGAACAGAGCCTTCAGTTTGAATCCGCCATGAAACGCTGGCTGGCGCAGATGGACCGAAACGAACGACAGGATTTTGTGGATGCGGTGTTCGAGATCCTGAATTCCTCGGACGCCAAAACGCTGCTCAATCTGTATGCGAAAGGCATCACGCTTCCGGGCGCATTTTTCCGCCTTGAAGGGCAGAGAAGAAAACTGCTCCTGGACAGTTTGCGTGCGCTCATCCGGGAATACCGGGACGAAAAGAAAAACGGGGAATAGTTCAGCTCTTCCTGAAAACAACAAACGAGGCATCCGGCCATAGGGCCGGATGCCTCGTTTGTTTGGGGTTCGATTGCTTGAAAATCACAGTCCGGCCGGACGGTCCGGGCCGGAATCGTCACCGGTCTGACTGGCGCAGGAGCGCTTGGCGCGTTTGAGGTTGGTGCCTCCGCGCAAAATGAGGTACAGGCCTGAGACAATCATAAACAGTGTGATGGTGGCTCCCAGAATGTAACTGAAAAGCTGTTCGGTGTCGTTCAAAAAACGAAAGACGACAAACAGGTTGTATTGCAGGGAAAACAGAGCGACCAAGGCCCCGGCCAGGGAGAACAGACGGTAGGCTGAAAGGGCCGGGGAATGCAATTTGCGGCTCTGGATCAGATTGACGAAGGCGGAGACGATGTAAATCAGATCGAAGACGGCCAGGAACAGCACGTAAAAGCCAAGGTCGGTGGTATCCCGCATATGACGGGTGGTCATCCCCATAATAAAAAGGAAGACCAGACTGAGAAGAAGCATGATGAAACCGCTGTTGAAGACCTTTCTCCATTCAATCCGCTCCCGGGCAGCAGGGTCTGAAATGCTCCGCGTCTTGATCAGCCGGAAGAGAAGGCGGACTTTCGCCGCCCCGAAGATCAGATAATAAAAGGAAAGAACGGCCGACCAGACCGAGTTGAAAATCAGCCAGGAGGAGAAACGGAGCAGAACCATGAACACGTTCCCGATCAGGGAAAGATATCCGCCCAGGATCGTGCGGTAGCCTTGGTCCTTGATCAGACGGGAGGCCTGCCTGCTTTTCTTTGACAGGTTGTTGAGCAAAAGGTCGATGGTTCCGCTGAAAATAAAGGAGAGAACGACGATCAGAATATAGAGCGCGAGCAGAACCGAGCCGGGAATCAGGAAATAGATAGCCGGGCGCGATTCGAGTTTTCCTTCAATGACGGTGATCCAGAGAACCAGGTCGGACGCGAGCAGGACAGCAGACAGCATGGCAGCCCAGAACGGGTGCATGCCGATCCAGTGGATTATTTTTTTCATCGGCCGGTTCTCCTTTCACAAGATAGGTGGATTATAGCAAAAACCACTTCGGGTGTCAACGAAAAAAGAAAGAGATGGTCATTTGAACGTCAAATACTGTATTGTATTATACAGATAGAAGATGAATTCCGCTTCAAAAAGAGAAGACCTTTCGGGTAAAAAACGGCGTCCGTGCCGCGTTCACTTGACCAAAACCGCAAAATTGGGCTTTTCGGGCAGGTATCGGATACGGACTGTATCGCCTACACGCGTGCGGCCCGGAGCATGATCCAATCTGGCTTCCACGGTCTCCCCGTTGGGATTTTGGTAAGTCACATAATGCGTATGTTTGTATTCCACGCCATCCTCGGAGGAGATCGTCTGTTCCTCTTCGATTCTTGACACGACCGCCTCCACTTCGACACCGTCCCGACGGATCTTGTTGTTGCGGATGAACGTGTACACGATATAACCTATGATCAATGCGACAACTGCACCAAATAAAAAATAAGGCCACATATGGATACCTTCCTTTTTCTGTCTGTCTTTCGGACTGTCCCCATTATACCAAACGGAAGGCCTGTTTGGCTACAAATTTTCCCTATCTTTACCTTTTTGGCAAAAGCCTCTGGGGACCGGGCAACTTGAAGAGTCGGACGACTCAGAAAGAGTGAGGCCGGTCGGGACCATCGGGACTCCGACACAAGCCCTTGAAAAGAGGAGACCCACCTTTCCTCCATCCCCTCGTGCCCCTTTTGGCCGTTTTGAAATAATAGCCATAAGAAACGAGCTCTTCGGCCGACCGTCCAAAACGTGTCAGGCAGGAGAGCTCTTGTCATGATCCGAAAAGCCCGGGCACCGGCAGGACGGCCGCCAAGATGCCCGGGCTTTCCTCTTTTTTCCTTTTCAGGCGAGAACGGGTCGCAAGATCCGGTCCTTTACGCAAAAGTCCTTCAATCCAGAATGAATGCGATGTCTTCTTCGCTCAGCTTGCTGGCACCGCCCGTTCCTTCGACGATGGTGTCGAACAGATCTTTTTTCATTTGCTGCAACGTATGGACCTTTTCCTCAATGGAATCTTTGGCGATCAGGCGGAAAACGCTGACACTGTGGGTCTGCCCGATCCTGTGCGCTCTTCCGCTGGCCTGCTCTTCGGCAGACGGATTCCACCATGGGTCAAGCAGGATCACGCAATCGGCCCCGATGAGATTGAGCCCTACGCCGCCTGCCTTGAGAGACACAAGCATCGCGTCAAGCTTATCTGTCGTGTTGAATGTTTCGGCAAGGCTCAGCCTCTCTTTGGCCGGTGTGTCGCCGGTGATCATACCGAGGCTGTATTCGTCTTCAAGCAATTCTTTCAAATGCACAAGGATCGATTTGAAACTGGAAAAGACAATGGCTTTGTGTCCGTTGGATTTGCACTCATTGATCAGATCCCGGCAATAGGACAGTTTGGAGGAGACTTCATCATAGTTGTCATAAACGACCGACGGGTCCACGCAAAGCTGACGGAGTCTTGTCAGTCCCGCAAGGACCGCAATGCCTTTGGTGGCATGCATGGTGTTCCGGATCTCCTGGAGATACGAGAGGTATATCGCGCGCTGCGTGCTGTCCATACCGATCATGATATTGGTCTCGGTCTTTTCCGGCAGATCCTTGATGACATCTTTTTTCAGCCGGCGCAAAATGAACGGTTTGACAAGGCTTGCGATTTGTCTGTCATGTTTCTCGTCTCCCAATTTCTCGGAAAACTCGACCAAAGAGTTCAGGTATCCGGGCATTAAGAAGTCAAAGATGGACCAGATGTCTGTCTGAGAATTCTCAAGAGGCGTACCGGTCAGGGCAAAGCGGTGTTTGGCATGCAGGGAGGACAGGGATTGGTGACGCTGCGAAAACGCGTTTTTGATGGATTGAGCCTCGTCAAGGAACACATTCTTAAACGAGATGTTTTCATACAGATCAGAATCCCTGCGGAAGGTATCATAGCTGGTTATGAGGATGAGTCCTCCTGCTTTTTTGGCCGCCTTGGCGTCCGTCAGGATCTTTTCCCGGTTCTCTTTGGTCCCGTCCACGATCTGCACGGGCAGATCCGAGAAACGGCGGATCTCGCTTTCCCAGTTATAGATCACGGCTTTCGGACAGATCACGAGATTGAGATCGTTCTTAAAATCCAGCGTCAGGTAGGCGATCGTCTGGACCGTCTTGCCAAGTCCCATCTCGTCGGCAAGGATCGCGCCCAAACCGTTTTCCGCGATCGTTCTGAGGTACTTTACGCCCTCCACCTGGTAAGGTTTCAGCTCGCCCTTGAATCTGTCGGGCAGCTTACAGGGCGTTTTTGTGAAATTCCGGATGGCCGTGAGGACTTCATGCGCCTCTTTGGTCGCCTGTATTTTCATCTTTCCGCTGTCAAGCGAGAACATGTGATAGATCGGGGCATGATCCAGATGTACCGAGTCGTTTTTGAAAATATGCCCGGCCTCCTCAAGCTCGTCCCCATACAAAAGAAGCGTTGTGTCCTTGAGCAAAAAGTAACGTTTTTTCCGATGGTAGGCCGCAAGGATCGCAGATAGTTCTTCGGGTGAATAACGGTCATGGTCAAGGGTGAGATCCAGGTACCCGCCCGTCTTTCCGACCGTGACCTTCAGATTGTTGACCATATTCACGTGTCCGGGCTTGAGCCTTTCATCGCAAAAGAGATTGCACAGTCTTGACAACGGTGTCAGGTCCTTGGATAGGAACGCGAAGGAGGCGTCGGCGGACAGAACCCCGTTTTCGATTCCGGACATGGATTCAAGCACGGAAAGATAGGCTCCGGCGATACTTGTCGCATAGCTGCTGGTCAGTGCGGATCTGTCCACCTCTTTTCCGTTTTCGGTATAGACCGTTTTGAATTGAAGGCGTTCCTTGTCATCAAAAGTCAGATACAGATTGATGCCGAAGGGATTCTCTGTCGTGTCGTCTTTCTTGAATTTCACGCTTGATGCCACACGAGGCAGCAATTCTTTGGCAAACATGTCTCGGATGTACTCAAAGTTGGACAGCCCCTGTTCTTTGAAATACTGATAGGTTTGCCTTGACGCAATGGATTCAAAGGGATAAAAGGAGATGGAACCGGAGTCTTTGGCAAATTCATAAACTCCTTTCTTTCCGGAAAAGAGAAATGCTTTTTCGGATTTGAACGGGGGCTTGAATTCGGGAAGGCCTTGTTCATTGACGAGCATGGATACCGGATCTTTGATTGCAATAGAGGAGATTTTCCCTTTGATGATCAGTTTTTCCTTTTGCAAAAGATCAAGGATCGGAAGGGCCCTGTCGCAGGCGATGGTCGCTGTGGATGTTTTGGCCTTTCTGCTGAATGTGAACAATGTGGCCATCAGCGGCAAAACCTGGTCATAGGGCGGGGTGAAACTGGAACCGTCCAGCGTCACGGAAGCTTTGCCGGTCAGGGCAAATGTGGATCTGGTCTTGAATCCTGTCAGGAATTGATACAGATCCTTGATGGGATATTCTTTTCTGGAAGACAGCAACGTGATCCCCATGGACAAACTGCATGTGCCCTGAACAGGGCTTAGTTCCACGCTGATCCGGGCCGAAAAAGTGTCTGAGGAGACCTGCTGGTCGACGGTTTCCGCTCGATCCAGTTTTTGCAAGAAGGTTTTGAAGGATTCCCGCATCTCAAGCTTGATCCGGGCCTGCTCGGGCGACAATCCGCCGGTCAAGGCGATCTGCTCGTAAATGGGACCGTATAAACATGCGAATTCCTCGTCGGACATATCCTTTTCATGGTCGTAGATATAGCAAACCAAGGGGGCTGTGGTCACCGTCGTCTCAGCTATCAAGTTTCCGTCCGACTTGATGCCGAAAGAGAGATCCGGAAGTGCCAGATGTTTTGCTCCGTCCGCCTTATCTTTCAGGACAGCGCCATAATAGAGCGCGTTTCTGTCAACACTGTACCGGGTATAGATTCTGTAGCCGCCCTCGTTGAGGTAACGGAATGTGTGCATCGATAAAGCCGTCTGTGCCCGTGCTTTTTCCAGTTGCTCGGGACTGATCTTCTGTATATACATTTCCGCTACCTCCTATTGTATTTTCTTTTTCCGTCCCCGGCGGGGAGCCGGGGAGGGAACGTCTTCCCCGGCGTCGGTCTCGTTCCCGCCCGTTCCATAAGGCTGGGCGAATGTGACCCGTTTTCCAAGGGCATCGCAAAGCCTGATGCGAAGGGAGAAAGTTTGAGGAAAATCATCTTCATTTCCGTAATAGCCGTCGGCGATGTATTTGATAGGGGAACTGTCGCCAAGAGAAATCAGGAGCAAAGAATCTGATTTGATGTACTTTAAGTATTCTTCGTCTTCGGTTGTATAAAAATCGATCCCGTATTCTCTCATGCGCTCTCTGACAGCTCTTCTGTTATAGGTATCTTCCCCTTTCAATAATTGGCATGAGACATGAGGAAAAGCATAAAGCTGCTCGACCAGTCTTTCATCCAGAGTGATATAACCGGGATTCAGATTCATGACAGGAGCTACATAAGATTCCTGACTCAACTCGTACAGGTCTGTATCAATGCTTAGTCTGTGACTCAGTTCCAATTTGATGGGGCGGAGGCTGCCGCTTTCTGCAAGTTCCGACACGACCTTTTGGCCAAGGTAATCCGCCAAATATGTGAAAAATCCGGAATCTTCAGTCGCGCAAATGAGTTTTTTGGCAATCTCCACGCTTTTTTCTTTTTGCCCCGTCTCTTCATAAAGACCCAGCAAGGAAGGAAACGGGATCTTGGTGCTGGCCAATGCTTGGAAAAGAGCCGGTGTGCAGTTTGAAAGATACCAAAAAAGAGCATCCGGATTCTTTCTCTCGATCATTTGATCAGCCACGGTGTCGAAAGGCAGTCCCAATCCGTTCAATTCGTCAAGCATCCGTTTTTCCACCTTGCCCGGGACTTTTTCCATTATGTTTTCTTTCAAAAACGTCAAGACTCTTTCGTCTTCGGCTTGCCAGTTGTCTGATCCGATATATCTGGCACAGGGATCTTTGAGAGATTTTTTGACTGTTTCTGCCGATGATTCCGCTATTGCGTTTTCAGCGGTCTCGGGATGAGAATAGAGTGTCATGGCCAAATCGTTCAGATAGGGGATATCATTTACGAAGAAATTATTCAATTCCATGGCCGTCATGATCGGGAGAGCCAGGGGAACGAGGCTGATCAGTTGTCCGAACCACTTGTTCACTGCCTGAACTGAAAGAGAAAACAGGTGCTTCAACATGGCATTTGCATAACAAGCCGCAAACGGATCGTTTGTACTGCCCGCAATCGCGTCAAGGCCGTTCTTGGCCCAATTCTGAATTTGCTTATCTGTTCTCACGTCTGAATAATAGTAGTAGGAATGCTTTGGCAGATATTGATCGACTGCTTTTTTTATGGGCTCTGTTACAGATCCTGTATTGACATGAATGACGGTTTCGCCTGCTGAGTAGAATGTGCGCTCTTTCACTTCCACAAACACATGTATTCCCGGATTTACATTCGGAACAAAGTCATAGGCTCTGTCTCCAACTCGATTGAACAGTTTCAATTCCACAACAGTTATCTCCAATCCTTGAATAGTTTGACAAACCGCGGTGCACCCGATGGCAACCATGCTTTTTCAGTTCTTTCGTTCCTATTATATCAAATATTGAAGTTTAAGTATATAGGAAAGAAGAAAAAAGCAGTATCAGACAAAAGAGGGAAGGGCCGTCACAGCCCCTTGACGATGGCAGGCTGGATGTGATAAACTGAAAACAGAAAAAGAGGGGAACGGACGCACCGGTGCGCCGCCCCCGGAAAGAAAGGAAAACGGCGGACGACGCCGGGTGGTTTTCCTATGAAAAAAGTGATCGTAACAGGGGGAAACGGCGGAATCGGCAGTGCCTGCGTCAGGGACTTCTGCCGCTTGGGCGACGCGGTTTCCTTTTCCTATTGTACCCGAAAAGCCGAAGCGATGGCTCTGGAAAAAGAGACCTATGCCCGTGCGTATCAGACGGATTTTGCAACGCCGGGCGTGGCGGCTTCCTTTGTCCGCCGGGCCGCGGATGACCTTAGCGGCCTGGACGTGCTGGTCTGCTGCTCGGGCCGCTCCCTGATCCGTCCTTACGCCGAAATGACACCGGGTGACTGGGCGGAGCAATTGCAGATCAATCTCACTTCGCACCACGAGGCGGTTCTGGCGGCTCTTCCGTATTTTCTGAAAGCGGGAGGCGGTTCGGTTGTCCTGGTCGGATCGATGTGGGGCAAAACCGGCGCTTCCTGTGAGGCTGCCTACAGCGCCGCAAAGGCCGGACTCCGGGGCCTGACGTACGCCCTTGCAAAAGAACTCGGGCCCTCTTCCATCCGCGTAAATTGCGTCGAACCCGGCCTGATTGATACCCGGATGAACCGTGAGCTTGACGCAAAGACGATCGAAGACCTTGTGGGGCAGACCCCTCTTGGCCGGATGGGTACCCCGGCGGACGTTGCAGGTGCCATTGCTTTTCTTTGCTCGGACCGGGCGTCCTTTATCACCGGGCAGTGTCTTGGTGTGGACGGCGGGTTCGCCATCTGATAACGGAGGAACGATATGCAATCTACCTTATTGATCATCGACGGAAACAGCATTCTCAACCGGGCCTTTTTCGGCGTCCGTCCGCTGTCCAATGCGGAAGGGTTTCCGACCAACGCGCTGTTCGGCCTTCTGAATATGGTAAGCCGCCAGCTGGAGGCCGTAAGACCGGATTATTTTGCGGTTGCCTTTGACGTGCACGCTCCGACCTTCCGGCATAAAATGTACGACGAATACAAGGCGGGCCGCCGGCCGACGCCGCCCGAACTTCTGGCTCAGTTTCCCGTAGCCAAAGAGTTCCTGCAGGCCATGGGTGCCCGTCTGTTTGAAAAGGAAGGGTATGAGGCGGACGACATTCTGGGGACCATTGCGGCTCTGGCCGACCGGAAAGAGGGACAGGTCCTCTCCTACATCTTCACAGGCGACCGGGATTCCTTGCAGCTGATTTCTCCCTATACGCATGTGCTCCTTGCCACGAACAAGGAGACCGTCGATTATTCCGAGGAGCGCTTTCTGGAGGAAAAAGGCGTTCGTTCCACCCAGTTCGTGGACGTCAAGGCCCTGATGGGGGACAGTTCGGACCACATTCCGGGGGTGCCCGGCATCGGGGAAAAGACCGCTTTCGACCTGATTGCCCGCTACCGGACCCTGGACGATATCTATGAAAAAATCGATACACTGGAGGCCAAGCCTTCGGTGCTGGCCAAACTGAAGGAAGGGAAAGACAGCGCCTACCTTTCAAGGGACCTGTCCCGCATCGACTGCGCGGTTCCGCTCGGAATTGAGCTTGAGGATCTGCGCTCTCCCGGCATGGACAAAGCCAAAATGTACCGGCTCTGCCTGAAATACGAATTTCAGGGATTCATCCACAAATTCGGGCTTTCGGTTTCCGACCTGGAGCCCGCGGACGAAAAGCCGGAAGGGGAGGCGCCCGTCCTTGAAACCCGTGACAGCCGGGTGGAGGAATTGCCTGATTTGGGCCCGGATTCCCGTGCCTATCTGCTTTTCGGGGAGGACACGGTCGAGGTGAGCCTGGGACAGGATGTCGTGTACCGCATCGCGGAAATCGAGGAACAATTGCGTCTTCTGGCCGCCTATATGGAAGGCAGACCGGTTGTTCTTTACGATGCTAAGGAAGTGTACAAACAGCTGGACCGGGCGGGCGTCCGGTATCGTTCCTGTGCGTTCGACGTCATGCTGGCCGCCTATGTGGCGGATTCGGGTTTCGGCAAATATACGCTGGATCAGCTGGTTCTCCAGTATCTCGGAAGGGAAATATCCAAGGACCGCAGCCCTGCGTATGAACTGTTTCTTCTGTACGGGCCCTTGGAAGAGAAACTGCGCTCTTCCGGGCAGGAAAAGGTCTTTTATGAAATCGAGATGCCCCTTTGCGGGGTCCTGGCCGATATGGAACAGATCGGTTTTGCGGTGGATACGGCCGGCATTTCTGCTTTCGGGGACCGGCTCTTTGCCGAGGAGAAAAGGCTGGAGGAGGAGATTTACGGGCTTGCCGGATGTACCTTCAACACCAATTCGCCCAAGCAGCTCGGAGAAGTCCTGTTTGAAAAACTGCAGCTCCCGGCGCTGAAGAAATCCAAAGGAAAGTACACCACAAGCGCCGAAGTGCTGGAGATGCTCCGTCCCTATCATCCCATTGTGGATAAGATTCTGGAATACCGTCAGGTGGCCAAATTGCATTCCACCTATGCCGAAGGGCTGCTGAAAGTCACCGACTCGCAGGGACGGATCCATACGACCTTCCGTCAGACCGGAACGGCGACAGGCCGTCTTTCCTCGGCTGAACCGAATCTGCAGAACATTCCGATCAAGACCGAACTGGGCCGGGAATTCCGCAAGTATTTCATCCCGATGGGAAAGGGACGCGTTCTGATCGACGCGGACTATTCGCAGATCGAACTCCGCCTGCTGGCGGCCCTGTCCGGGGACGAAAACATGATCGAGTCTTTCCTGTCCGGCAAGGACATTCATACCTCGACCGCGTCCCAGGTGTTCCATGTGCCGCCCGAGGAAGTGACCATCGCACTGCGCAAGCAGGCTAAGGCCATCAATTTCGGCATCATGTACGGCATGGGGGAGCATTCTCTCTCAGAAGATCTGCACATCACCCGCAAGGAGGCCAAGGCGTACATCGACCATTATCTTCAAACCTATCCGGACATCGACCGGTTCCGCAAGGCCACCATTGCGTTCGCCTACGAGAACGGGTACGTTACCACACTGTTCGGACGCCGTCGCTACATTCCCGAACTGTCCGGGAGCAATAAGATGCTCAAGCATTTCGGGGAGCGGGTAGCCATGAACAGCCCGATTCAGGGCACGGCCGCCGACCTGATTAAAAAGGCCATGATCGCCGTCCACGAAAAACTGCGTCAGCTGGGGCTCGACGCGTATCTGGTCATGCAGGTCCACGACGAACTGATTCTGGACGCATCCGAAAAAGATGCTCCAAAGGCGATGGAAGTCCTCAAGGAGGAGATGGAGCATGTCTTTCAGCTGCCCGTTCCGCTTGAGGCCGATGCGAAGAGCGGTTCCACCTGGTACGAATGCCACTGAAATACAAAACAAGGTGCCGGATTTCCGGCACCTTGCCTGCTTACGGGGCAGTCTGTGGGCAACCCCTGATTTCATTCCTCTGCCTGCGAAAGGTAGGGGAGGATTTCGTAAATACCCTTGACCGGAATGAGCTGAATCGAGTCAATCCGGAAAGGTCTCTTTTCGACGTTGCGGTAGGGGATGATGGCCTTGGAGAAACCCAGACGCGCGGCTTCGCGGACCCGCTGCTCGAGGTTGGCAACCGCCCGGCATTCGCCCGCCAGCCCGAGTTCACCGACCGCAATCAGGTCGTCCGGAACAATCCGGTTGGTGATGGCGGATATCAGGGAGGTGGCAATGGCCATGTCCGCGGCCGGCTCGTCAATGTGAAGGCCGCCGATGATGTTCATGTAGACGTCGTTTTGGGAAAAACGCAATCCGAGCCTGCGTTCGAGCACCGCCAGAATCAGGTTCAGACGGTTGTAATCGATGCCGTTTGCGGTGCGGCGGGGAGAGGGAAAGCCGGTCGGCGCCACCAGCGCCTGCACTTCGGCGATCAGGGTCCGGGTTCCTTCCAACGTGCTCAGCGCACAGTTCCCGGAGATGTTTTTCGGGCGCCCCGCCAGGAGCATTTCGGACGGATTGGCGACTTCCGCAAGACCGGTATCGGTCATTTCAAAGACGCCGATTTCATTGGTGGAGCCGAACCGGTTCTTGATCGCCCGGATGATCCGGTAGGACTGCTGCCGCTCGCCTTCGAACTGCAGAACGGCGTCTACCATGTGTTCCAGGACCTTCGGGCCCGCAATGCCGCCTTCCTTGTTGACGTGTCCGACCAAAAAGGTGCTGATTCCTTCGCCTTTGGCTTTGGCGATGAAACTCATGGCGCATTCGCGGATCTGGGACATACTGCCCGGGGCGCTATTGATCTGGTCGTGGTACATCGTCTGAATGGAGTCGATGATCAGGATGTCGGGTTTGACCTTGTCAATCTGGGCCAGGATCCGGTCCATGGCGGTCTCGGTCAGAATGATCAGATTGGCACCGTGCACGCCCAGTCGTTTGGCCCGCAGTTTGATCTGCCCGCCGGATTCCTCGCCCGAAATGTAAAAGACCTTTTTCTCTTTGGCAAGACAGCTGGAAATCTGGAGCAGCAGGGTGGATTTGCCGATGCCGGGTTCTCCCGCGAGCAGGACCACCGAACCGTGGACCAGGCCTCCGCCCAGCACCCGGTTGAGTTCCTGCATGCCGGTCTCAAACCGCATATAATTGGGAAGGGAAAGGTCGTCCAGGCCTTCGGGCTCGTTGTTCCCGATCAGGATCGAGGTTTTGCGGGCGGACGGCTGCGTCCGGACGTCTTCTTCCTCCACTTCTTCTTCCAGGGTGTTCCACGCCTGGCAGGAAGGGCATTTTCCCATCCATTTTGTCGTTTTATATCCGCATTCGGAACAAATGTAGAACAGTTTGCTTTTCATAAAACGGTTCCTTTCCGTTGATGGTTTCATTATAAACGATACGCGCCCCGCTTGCAAGATTTTTTTGTTCCGGCCGGGTAAAAAACGGGTTCCGGGAGTCTTTTGCGACGGTCTTTCTGCGTTTGTTCCAGCTTTTGAAAATGATGCAGCAGATGACGTTATGATGTGCAGTTCGCCTTTTCGCGTAGGGGGTATGAACGGTTATGCAAAGGCAGGCAAACTTCTTTTTCATGATTTCTTTGGCTTGACCGTTCAGAAGCGGAAAAAACTTCCGGGCATTTGACAAAAGCTTATGCTTTCCGATGTTTTGCGGGAACGCTTATCCAAATACCGAAAAGGCGTAAGCCTGCCATAACGAAAAGCCAGGATTATTGAAAAGATGATGTATTTATGATAGAATTATGATACATAAATTTGATTAATGAGGGTGCGCCAGTTCGGCGCTTGTAGTACAGTTCGGTGATAGTCCGAACCCGGTAAAGCCGTAGCGGGCAGCTGGTACACAGCCTTGGAGCCTTGGCCGTGAGGCCGGGTTTAAGAGTAGACAGTTGGAGCGTGGGAGCTGCAATGGCAAAGCGTGAAGTGATTCAGCCCCATAAGTATTATAGAGCGGAAGCCGATTCTTTCCTCTAAGTCGCAGGTAACAAGAATCGGACGATAAGCGAGTCCGAGGGGATTCCGCCGGGTCAATAGAGCGTGGCGAGCGCGCAAAGGAGCACAAGCGTATCTGGGAGGTCTGACCGCCTCTGCGAAAGCAGTAAGGGGGGTTGAAGTCTTGTAAATGGAGAGAACCCAACGGGCGGCCAGAAGTCGGATCACTGCATAGTAGCAATGAAACCAGGGAAAACCGGCGGGCAAGGCGGTAATGACTGTTATTGCAAAAAAGACTTGGAAGATTCTCGCTGGAAGTAGCGATGGAGAAAACAAGGATACTGCGTTTGGACGGTACAAGGGGACGAAGGAAGACTTTGACTTTCTTGGGTTTACCTTCTTCAACATGACCACGAGGACAGGCAAGTACCGAATCGGCGTCCGGACGAGCAAGAAGAAGCTGAAAGCGAAGAAACAAGCGGCAAAGGCATGGCTGCGGAAGCAACTGACGAAGTCAATAGCAATTACTATGGAGACGCTGGCGGCTGTAGTCAGAGGACATTGCAACTACTACGGCATGAACGGTAATTATATCCAAATCCATAAGTTCTGGAAATACCTGAAGTACGAAACTTACCGCATGCTGAATCGCCGCAACCAGAAAGGAAAGCTGCGATATCCCAAGTTCCTGCGAATCTGGAACCACTGTATCGAGGCGCCGAAGCTGAAAGTCGACATCTGGGGCTGGCAACCAAGGACTGTTTGAAGAACCGTATGCAGGAAAACTGAACGTACGGTTCTGTGAGGGGCAGCGACATCCCTTCACAAGTCGAAAAACTTGAAAGGAGTGTCGAGCTGTCTACTCGACACAGAGCATGATGAAAAAAAGAGGTTTACTATATTTTCTTGTGTATGTAGTTATTTTAACAACAAACGTATTTCTCGTTTTGCTGAATAAAGATAATGCGAGAATTTCGAACTTTTCATTACCAGCTATTTTTTTAATGATTATAATGATAATTCACGCTGCAATGTCATATGTATTACGACATAAAGGTAATTACTTACCATTTGGAAGGCATCACAATCCTTTTACTACTGATAAAGATTATACTTTTGACGAATTATATATAAAACGTTTCTTTATTATGTTGAAAATATACTGCCTTGCCATCCCTTTTTTTATTCCACAGATTTTTTTAACATCAACTAATTTTGAATCACTTTGGGCATTGTGTACTTTTTTCTCACCTCAAGTTGTTTATGTTATAATGGGAATAATAAATACACTAAAGGAAGTAAAAGAGTACAAAGCAAAAAAAGAACAATTGGAAAAAGAACGTTTATTACAGGAACAGCGTGAAGAATTAGGAAAATGGAAATAATGAGAAGGGCTATTCGGATTAAAGCCGAATATTATGGGTAATGGTCATCCCAGCCTGCCATTAAAGACATAATGTCCGGCCAGGTAAAGACATAATTTCCTGCCACATTTTGTCACTACGAGCGGCCAAAAAAGGGACGGGAGCACTTGAATTTGTTAGAATGCTGTGTTAACCCCCCTATTTGCTGAAGTGTAAAGTTAACTTCCACTCCAAAAGCCCGCTAAAAGACAAGTAGAAGTTACTTGTCAAGTGTTGAGATACAACGGCTATTTCTGCAAAATAGGGCTTGAAATATCTTTGCAAGAATGCTATACTCTTGAGCAAGGACATAGTTTTTTCCACGACAAAGGAGTGAAAGTAGGCCATTTTTTAAAAAATGACGACTAACTTCCACTTAAAAACGAGTATTCAGAAGCTATCTCGGTGGGCTATGTTTAGATGTTTATTTTAAAAGATATGGTTGTAGCGTGACCATATCTTTTTCTATTTTCTGAAGTCCAAAAGCCTGAAATTTTTGCTCAAGGTCTTCAGCAAAGAAGTGCAGCATTTCCCAGGGCGTTTTCCCATGAAGTGACTCCAGCGGCATGGAGTTAATATGGGAGGTGACCAGATTCATCTTCTCTTGCGACGTCAGTCCCAACTCTGCCAAATCCGTTTCCTTGGGGCAAATATATCGCAATTCACGATGTTTGTTCTCAAGACTTCCTTTTTGTCCTGAGCACATCGGGTCGCAGTAAAACACTTTGGTGCGAAGAGTTCCGTCTTCACGCACTTCCATCTTGTCGGCATAATAGAATTCGCCGCCTCGGTCTGTAAGCAGAACCCGGACATATTTATCAAACAGGGCTGATCCTAAAATGGAATCCAGCAAATTCACTCCGGAAAGCATGTCGGAAGCAGTTTTGCCGGTGTGATAAATGGAAAAGAAAAAACCATAGTCAAGGAATTTAAAAGTCTGCATATACGGACCATTGCTCACATCGTTGTAAACTGTATCCATTTCAACGATGCCCTGACTTCCATTGCAAGTAGTATAATCCAGAAAATCTTGATAGGTTCGACCAACAATAAAACTTCGATCTTCCCGTTGTTTGTATTGCTTAATCTGCTTTTTGGGCATTTTTCTGGAAACTTTACAACGAAGATCTATGTCCAAAATGCCTACCATCGCAAAGGCTCTACCCGCGATATAGTTGTACAAGGTTTTCTCAGACATTCCCAATTCAGGATGATTCTTTACAATCTGATAAGGGGATTGCCCTTGCTGTAATAAAGGTTTTACGATTTTAGCAATCCTGGCAAGTTCCTCAGCAGAGATGTTAATTCCTTCTCTTGAACTGACAAGCTTTGACTGGTAATTACTGTGCGCTCTTTCGGCATCATATTTTATTTTGTCAAACCGGCAAGTAGACCATTTGGGACATCCATTACAAGCTCCGGGGCTTCTGTCTCTCCGCGGGCATACTACCGGTTTATATTTGGGACAAAATTCCGGACCGGAACAGCTGCTTCCAGGCCTGCATGTTGCATAAGCAGCACATTCTTTTGGCAATTTCATCCGTTGAAAAACGAATCGATGCTCTTTTATTTCTTTACATATTGTCGATTTGTCTTTTCCTAATGTTTCGGCAATTGCTGCTTTTGTTGAACCGTTACTGATTCCTGTTTCAATGATTTTTCGCTCGCTCAATGTCAAATGTTTGCTTTTATTACTCGTGGACATAATGTCCTCCCTTCTAAGCCCACCGAGGAATATGATTATATGCTATTTGACGACTAAATGCAATTTGAAGTTACTTGACGACTTATTTCAACTTTACCCCCTTTGGAGTGGAAGTTAACTTTACACTTCAGCAACCCCCCTATTTTTTTGTCAAAGGCGGGTTTCGGGTTGACTTTGCCCTTTGGGTTTGCTATAATCAATTAAATAAAGACTGTCCTGGAGGTCTGTAATGGATTTTAGTCAGAAAATCACCAAAGAAGGCTTGACATTTGACGATGTCTTGCTGATTCCCGCAAAGAGTGAGGTGCTTCCTTCGGATATCAGTTTGAAGACGCGCCTGACCAAGAAGATCACGTTGAACATTCCGCTCCTCAGCTCGGCCATGGACACCGTAACCGAGGCGGAAATGGCCATTGCCATGGCACGCGAAGGCGGCGCCGGAACGATTCATAAGAACATGAGCATCGAAGAGCAGGCCGACCACGTGGATCGCGTGAAGCGCAGCGAAAACGGCGTTATCACCAATCCGATCTGCCTGACGCCCGACAACTATGTCTACGAGGCGGAAGACATGATGCACAAGTTCAAGATTTCGGGTGTGCCGATCTGCGAAGGACCGAACAAGAAACTGGTCGGAATCATCACCAACCGCGACATGCGTTTCATGGATGATTTCAATCAGAAGATCCGCGACGTGATGACCAAGGAGCATCTGATTACCGCTCCCGTCGGAACCAAACTCGAGGAAGCACAGGATATTCTGAAGAAATACAAGGTGGAAAAACTTCCCATTGTCAACGACAAAGGGGAGCTTTGCGGCCTGATTACCATCAAGGACATCGAAAAAGCACGCAAGTATCCGAATTCCGCCAAGGATGAGCGCGGCCGTCTGATTTGCGGCGCCGCCATTGGTGTGACCCGGGACGTGCTGGACCGCGCGGCAGCGCTGGTCAAGGTCGGCGTGGATTTTCTGGTTCTGGATTCGGCTCACGGCCATTCCAAGAACATTTTCAATACGCTTTATGCGGTTAAATCCGCGTTCCCGGACGTACAGGTGATTGCCGGAAATGTCGCGACAGGACAGGCGACACGGGATTTGATTGAAGCGGGAGCGGATGCGGTCAAGATCGGCATCGGCCCGGGCTCCATCTGCACGACGCGTATTGTCGCCGGCATCGGCGTTCCGCAGATCACGGCGGTCATGGACGCAGCCGAGGCGGCGGACAAATATGACGTTCCGGTGATTGCGGACGGCGGAATCAAGTACAGCGGCGACCTGACCAAGGCGATTGCTGCCGGCGCAAGCTCGGTGATGATCGGCTCGCTTTTTGCCGGCTGTCTGGAGAGTCCCGGCGACGAGGAAATCTATCAGGGACGCCGTTTCAAGGTCTATCGCGGGATGGGCTCCATTGCCGCCATGGAAAGAGGTTCCAAGGACCGGTATTTCCAGGAGGGAAGCCGGAAGCTGGTTCCGGAAGGAGTCGAAGGACGCGTTCCGTTCAAGGGACCGCTGTCGGATACCGTGTTCCAGCTGATGGGCGGTCTGCGCTCCGGTATGGGCTATTGCGGAACCCCGGACATCGAATCCCTGCGCCGCGAGGGCAGATTCATCCGGATTACGGGTGCGGGTCTGCGCGAATCCCATCCGCATGACATCAACATCACAAAAGAAGCTCCGAACTATTCGACGCAGAGCTGAGAATGAATAGAAAAAGGTGCCGGTTTACGGCACCTTTATCTGCTTGAAAGCGGATTAACCATTGACCCGCTTTTCCAAATAAGCGACTACATCTCCGATGGTCTCGAAATCGTGAATGTCATCGTCCGGAATTTCAATGTTGAATTCCTCTTCGCAGGACATGACGAGTTCGGCCAGTTCGATTGAGTTCAGGCCAAGCTCTGCTCCGAGTTTTGTTTCCATTTTAATTTGATCTTTATCGTAGTTGAATTTATCAATTAAAAGGGATTGAAGTTTTTCAAACATGGGATACCTCCGCAAAGATACATAACTTCGCTTATTATACTCCCGAAACGTTTTTTTGTCAACAGATTTATAAAAAATAAGGGAAGCCAACTTGAGGCCGATTTCCCGGAAAGGGCATATGAATTACTACGCAATTGACCTGGGCGCTTCCAGCGGAAGACTGATCAAAGGATGCTTCGAAAACGGACGTTTGCGTCTTGAGGAACTCTACCGTTTTGCCAACGGTCCGCTCGAGCTGGAGGGGACGCTTCGATGGGACGTCGACTTCCTGGAAGAGCAGATCGGTCTTGCACTGCAGAAGGCGGACCCGGACGGGGAGGCAACCCTGGGCATTGACACCTGGGGTGTGGATTACGTGCTGCTGGATTCCGAAGGAAACAGACTGGATCTGCCGTATCATTACCGGGACGGCCGCACCGCGGGAACCGTGCCGGAGGTCAACCGGAAAGTCGAGGGGGGACTGTATCCCCTGACCGGCATCCAGCAGCTGGAAATCAACACCGTCAACCAGCTTTCGGTCGATACAAGGCTGAAAAGAGCCGGGCGGCTGCTGTTTATCCCGGATTATCTGACTTACCGCCTGACCGGCAGGCAGCAGACCGAATATACCATCGCGTCCACTTCGGGCCTGCTCGATCCGGAAAGACGCGTCTTTTCGGACCGGATCCTGGATGCTTTTTCTCTATCGGACAAGCTGTTTGCTCCCATGGTTGCCCCCGGCACACCGGTAGGGCCGTTGCTCGAGGAGTGGCGAGCAAAATTCGGCGTCCCCCGGATGCAGGTGGTGGCGGTCGGGTCGCATGATACCGCTTCGGCCGTCCTGGCGGCGCCCCTGGAGGAGGATGATCTATACATCAGCAGCGGAACCTGGTCCCTGATGGGAACGGAACTGACAAGGCCGGTTGTCAACGAAATGACTCAGGCTTACAATTATACCAATGAAGGCGGTGTCGAGAACACCATCCGTTTCCTGAAAAACATTATGGGGCTCTGGATCTTGCAGGAATCCAGAAGACAATGGGGCAAGGAAGGGAAGCATTATTCCTTTTCCGAGTTGTCCGACCTGGCGCGGGAGGCACAGCCATACCGCTCCCTGATCAATCCGGACGCACCCGAGTTCACGCCGCCCGGCGATATGCCGGCCCGCATCCGGGCATATTGCCGTAAGACCGGGCAGCCCGTTCCCGAAAGCGTCGGGGAGATGGTTCGGTGCATCAAGGATTCCCTGGCGATGAAATACCGGCAGGTTGCCCTGGAACTTGAAACCGTCACGGGACGCGGTGCAAAGCGGATCTGCATCGTGGGAGGCGGAAGCCAGGATGAGCAGCTGTGTCAGGCCTGTGCGGACAGCACCGGGAAAAAGGTTCTGGCAGGACCCGTGGAAGCGACGGCCATCGGGAACATCCTGATGCAGATGAAAGCGCAGGGGACCATGACGACACTGAACCGGATGAGGCAATGCGTGCAAAGTTCCTTCGGAGTCACCGCCTATGCGCCTGACCCGTCCATGGAGCCTGTGTGCGCCCGGGCATTCGACCGGTTCATGCTGCTGCAGTCCTGAACATTGAAATATTTTGTCGGATTTCTTGCAAAAAGCAAAACCGAAAACAAACACAAAATCATTCAGGTAAACACAGATATCGTTTACCTGACAGTTCAACTTTCGCAAATTGGCGGTTTACAACTTTTTTTCTTTATGCTATAATAGCCAGGGGAGAACCCGGAATTGAATATTGGAGGAATCATTTTTATGAGGGATAATGAGTTCGGAGAACTTTGTGTCATCGGAATGCGCGGCTGTGATGATTTTGCTATGCAGGTGGACAGTTATCTGAAGGAATGGCGCCGGCACGACAACGACGAGACTTACATCGTCAAGGTTGATACGCCCCGTTTCGGAACGGGCGAAGGCAAGGGCCTGATTCATGAGTCCATGAGAGGCAAGGATGTGTACATCATCTGTGACACGTTCAACCGCGGCGTAACGTATAAGATGTACGGACAGACCGTTCCGATGAGCCCGGATGATCATTATGCGGACCTGAAGCGCGTGATTGCCGCCATTGCAGGCAAGGCACGCCGGATTACCGTCATTATGACCATGCTGTACGAAGGCAGACAGCACCGCAGAGCCGCCCGCGAATCTTTGGATTGCCCGCTGATGCTGCAGGAACTGAAGATGTACGGCGTGACCAACTTCATTACCTTCGACGCGCACGATCCGCGCGTTCAGAATGCCATTCCTCTGAGCGGATTTGACAACGTCATGCCGACCTATCAGATGATCAAGGCGCTGGTCCGCGCGGTCCCGGACGTGGTCCTGGACAAGGATCATCTTATGATTATTTCTCCGGATGAAGGCGCGATGGGCCGCTGCATGTACTATTCTTCGGTTCTGGGTCTGGACATCGGCGTCTTTTACAAGCGCCGCAATTACTCGGTTGTCATCAACGGCCGCAACCCGATTGAAGCACACGAGTATCTGGGTAAGGATCTCAACGGCCTTGACGTGATCATCGTTGACGATATGATTTCCTCCGGCGAGTCTTTGCTGGACGTATGCGTTCAGCTCAAGGAAAAGGGAGCCAACCGGATCTTCTCCTTTGCCACCTTCGGACTCTTTACCGAAGGTCTGGAACGCTTCAACCAGGCCTATGAGCAGGGACTGTTTACCCGTATTTTCACGACCAACACCATCTACCGTACTCCCGAGTTGCTCAAGAGCCCCTGGTACACCGAAGTCAATATGTGTAAATATGTGGCTTATCTGGTGGATACGCTGAACCACGAAGCTTCGATCAGCAACTTGCTCAATCCGGTCAACCGGATCAACAATCTGGTCCAGAAGCACAAGGCCAGACAGGAGCAGGGCGAAGGCACCCAGCTTCAATTCGACCTGAACTGATTTTTATAAAACGAATAAGACATAGCCGCAGTCCCGTCCGGGACTGCGGCTATGTCTTTATGGGCTTGAAACATTCTTTCGGTTGTTCCGCCGGGTTTATGCCCGGTCGAATTCCCGGGACACGTCTTCCAGGAGCTGACGGATGGGGAGATGCTGCGGGCATACCTTTTCGCATTTTCCGCACTTGATGCAGTCCGCGGCCCGCCCGCCGTTCTTGACCAGCACGTTCTGGTAATAGAAATCCTGGTTCCAGCTGTGGAACAGGGTCTTGGTGTTGTAGCACGAGAACAGCTTGGGAATCTGGATGCCCCGGGGGCAGTGGTTTTCCTCGACGCAATAGGAGCATCCGGTGCAGGGAATCAGGCCCAGCGAATGGAACACGGCGCAGACCTGGCTGATGGCCATCTTTTCCTCGTTGTCAAGAGGCCGGAAGTCCTTCATGGTGCTCAGGTTGTCGTCCATCTGTTCTTTCGTGCTCATGCCAGAAAGGACCATGGCGATATTCGGGAAACCGGCCGCGAAACGGATCGCGTAACCCGCGTTGCTGCAGGTAGTCTGTTTCTGTTCGCGAAGACGGTCCAGCGCTGCCTGCGCGTCGGCCGGAAGATTGACCAGACTTCCTCCCTTGACGGGTTCCATGACGATGACGGGCTTGTTGTGCTTTTCGCAGACCTCGTACACTTTCCGGCTCTGTACGCCCGGATCCTCAAAATCCACATAGTTGAGCTGAATCTGTACGATCTCAATTTCGGGATAAGTGGTCAGGATGCGGTCGAGCACTTCGGCCGTATCGTGGAAGGACAGCCCGACGTGCCGGATCTTGCCTTCCTTTTTCAGGGCAAAGGCGGTTTCGTAGGCCCGGCAGGCTTTGAATTGTTCGAAATTCTTGGCGTTCTGGGCGTGCATCAGATAGAAGTCGAAATAGTCGACGCCGCAGGCCTGCAGCTGAGAGTCGAAGAAGGGACGGATGTCCTCCTCCTTCTTGAAATAACTGCCGGTCAGTTTGTCGGTCAGAAGGAACCGTTCTCTCGGATAGCGGGTGCAAAGGCAGTCCCGCAGAGCGGTTTCACTCATTCCGTTGATGTATCCGTGTGCGGTGTCAAAGTAATTGAATCCGCAATCGAGGAAGGCATCCACCATCGAGGCGGTCTGTTCCAGGTCAACCTTGCCGTCCAGCATGGGAAGGCGCATGCATCCGAATCCGAAATTGCCGTGAATTTCGGGGAAAAAGCGGTTTTGCATCATTTTCAGTCCTTTCTGCCGTTCAGCTCGGTTTTTTCATAGTTCATTACATTCTGAATCCAGGTAAAGGAATCCGGAACGTTCTGCTGTTCCAGGTAGGCGTTCCAGACGTCTTCGTACGGCAGATTCTTCAGCGCTTCGCTCAGAGCGAGCAGCTCGGTGAACCGGCCTTCGTCCTGGAGACGGGTGAGCATTTTGTGCGGGGTCAGAAGAGCGGTCAGAAGACCTTTCTGGACGTTGCGCAGGCCGATGACCCAGGCGGCGATGCGGTTGATGGAAGCGTCGAAGAAGTCGGTTGCAATCAGCACGCGGTCGAGCGCGTCAGCCGCTACGATTTCCTTGCAGATTTCCTTGAGCTCGTCGTCCAGACGGATGACGTGGTCCGAATCCCAGCGGACGCCCCGGGTCAGATGGAGCGCGACGCGGTCGTTGAAGAGCAGCATCGAGGAGAGTTTGTCCGAAACCACTTCGGTCGGATGATAATGACCGTTGTCCATCAGGCAAAGAATTCCGCGGGAGGAGGCATATTGCATGCCGAATTCAGCCGAACCGACCGTATAGGATTCCAGCCCGATTCCGAACACTTTGGATTCCAGGGAAACCAGCACCTTCTCCTTGTCGTATCCGCAGCCGAGTATTTCGTCCATGGACTTCATGAAGCGGGCGCGTGGTTTGAGCCGGTTGGCCGGCGTGTCTTTGTAACCGTCGGGAATCCAGAAATTGACCAGGCAATAGGTGTTCAGTTCGTTTGCAAAATATTCGGCTATGCGCAGACAGGCGATTCCGTGGCGGACCCAGAAGGCCCGCTTTCCTCGTCCGGGCTGGAAAGCGTCAGGTTGTCCGCGGCCAGAGGATGGGCAAAGAAGGTCGGGTTGAAATCAAGTCCCAGACCGTTTTCTTTCGCAAAATCCACCCAGGCCTTGAAATGGCAGGGCAGAATCCGGTCCCGGTCAACTTTCTGTCCCTCTTCGAAAATGGCGTAGGACGCATGCAGGTTCAGTCTCTTTTTTCCGGGAATCTGGGACAGGGCGAACCGGATGTCCTGCATCAGTTCGGCCGGGGTGCGGGCTGCTCCCGGATAATTTCCCGTGGTCTGGATGCCGCCCGAAATCGAACCGGCACCTTCAAATCCTTTGACGTCGTCTCCCTGCCAGCAGTGCATGGAAACGGGAACACGGCTCAGGGTGGAAATGGCAAGGTCCGTGTCAATTCCGAATTGGGCAAAGATCTGTTTTGCGGATGTGTATCGGGAATTCATGATGACTTCTCCTGATAAGATTGATAAAGTAATAACATTATAATATCAAACAGCGTCTTTGTCAACGCGCGCGCGGAGAAAGAGTTGCATCCGCAAGAGAAAGATGGTATAATCAAGGCAACGGAAAAGGCAGGGCAGAAGCCCGGAAAAGGAGGACAATCGAATGCGCAAACAATACGCCGCACGGGCACTTGGTTTGGTTCTGACGCTGGTTCTCCTGCTTTCAACCGTTCTTGCGCCCGGTGGCACTTTCGTTTCCGCCCTGGAGGAAGAGGAGAATGCCGGAGAGTTGTCGGCTCTGGATTCCGAGCGGTTTTGGACTGACCGGATGCAGATCCGCGGATTTGAGTTGTCCGGGCGGGGGGAGGAACGGATCGAGCTTTCCTTCCGCAATCATACAGGCGGGATTTCCTTTGCCGTCGGGGATATCGGCGGGGCGTCCTGCAACGCCGTCCGGATTGTGCTTGCCCATGCCAGCGGTCTTCAGGCCATCCGCCTGGAAGGAGAATACGGGGACGGGGAGACGGTTTCGGTCAGCGAGACGGTGGAAAGCCAGTCCGGCGTTCAGAGCGTGATTCTGCCCGTAAGCCGGGCCGAGCAGTTCCGGAACGTGACGCTTTATTTCGATTCCACGACCACCCGCGGCAGCCTGACCCTTTATTCCATTCAGCCGGTCAATCTGTTCTTTGAATCCGTACAGGCCCGGAACGGGGCTTTGACGCGGGCGTGGCTGGATGAAAATGCGGCCCGCGTGTATGTGCAGGGCTATGTGACTGTGCGGGCCGCCGCGGCGTATCCGACGGCGCAGCTCTGTCTGTACGTTCTGCGCCCCGAGGAGAATCCGGCAAGACTCCTCCAGGAGTCCGGCCGCGACCCGGACGAGACCATGGAGATCACCACGGGCTTTACGTTTTCGGTTCCGGTTTCCTCCTACGAAGACAGGATGGCCCTGTTTATGGTCTGCATCCGGACCGAAACGGGGGAAACGATTCCGATTGACAACCCTTGCATGGCGCAGCTCACCCAGTCCGAAAGACCGAAGGACCGGGGCGGTTCTTCTTTTCTCAAGGGAATTTTATCCGAACAGCTGCAGGAATCGCTGAAGATGCATCCCGCCTGTGCGGTAATCGACGTGGACGTCGCCCGTCTTTTCAACGCCCAGAACGGCGAGCTGACTTCTTACGATAACTATACTTTCTATTTCAGCCGGGATTATATGAGTTTGCTTCAGTCCCGGGCCAGGCAGTACGAACTGCAGAAAACCGACCTGATCGTGCACGTCTATATGTCGCATGTCGAAGGGTTGACCCTGACCGACATCGGAAAGGCAGCAAGGACCGGGACGTTTGCATCCCTGCCTGCCGAAGGGGAGAATGCGAGCCCGAAAACAAGAGCTCTTTCGGTGATGGATCCGGACGCCCGCATGACGCTGTATGCGATTGTGGAAAAACTGGCCCAACTGTTCCCGGAAGGGAGCGGATACTGGTTCGGCAACAACCTGGACGATCCGATTTCCGCCAACGAAAGCGGCACGGACAACCTGGCGGATTACACCGTGCAGACGGCTTTGTCGCTTTGCCTGTTTGACACCGTTCTGCAGGGAAGCAGTCCCGGATCCGTTCTGTATGTTCCGATTTCGGACCGGAGGCCCCGCGAAGCCGAAACCAGGGACGCACTGGACGGAAAGGCGCCTTACAACGCCGAACTGTTCACCCTGAGTCTTTCCCGCGCGCTCGATCAGTTCGGGGGCGGACTGGTCAGGATCCGTTTCCTGATTTGCTCAACTGCCTCTCCTTACGGATGGACGGATGCATCGGACCCGGAATACGGAACCGGGGCGGCTCAGGGAGATCGGATTCCGCCCGAGGACGCAGAGTATTACGGGCAGCTGACCCGGTATCTGAACGACCGGTATGCCTCGGTGGATGAGCGCTATCTGTGGTGCTGGACGCCCGGGGATGAACTGCACGGACAGACTTTGCAGATGGCCTGCGCGGTATCGTTCTACAAACTGATGGAGTGGCCGGGTTGTACGGGCATGATTCTGAATCTGTCCGGCCGGGATTCGTCCGCTCTTCCGGACCTGCGTCAGATCTGGACTTACATCGACGCCACGGACGATGCGGGGGTTTTGGATTACGTAATCGAAACACTGGGCCAGGAAACCTATGATTCTTTGTTCCGCAGTGTGGATCTTTCGTCCCGCAGAACCCGGATCATCCGCACGTCGGAAGCGGTGAAGCCGGATGATATCAACATCGTCGGCAGCTATATCTGCTGGAATTTTTCGGATGCACTGAGTACCAGAGGGTGGAACCAGGGGCTGTATGTCGACTCCTTCTCCCTGGGAACGACCACCATTTCGGGAAGAAGCCTGAGAGCCCAGATTGACTGCCCGCCCGGACAGGAAGCTTCGCTCGTCGCGGACTGTACAAACGAGGCGTTTGTCACGGCCGCGGATTATCTGGAAATCGTGTGCGGGTTTGAGGGAACCCATGAGGATGTGTACGAAATCCTGGTGGATTCCGGAACGAAGAACGATTCCTTGCGCACGACCGTCACGGTGCGGGGCGGGGGAATGAACCGGATCCTGGTGGACATCCGGTCGGTGTCCGAACTGGATTACATCCGCCTGTACCTGAATCCGGTCGGGGACTCCCGGCGTCAGACGGTTTTCTGCGTTGAGGAGGTCACCGCCTTCTCGGAAACGCTGGATTCGGACGCGTTTGAGGCGCTGGTCAGGAAGAGTGCGAAACGGGAGGAAGCGAAACCGGTCCGCAATCTGCCCGCCTTGCTGGTTGTGGGTGTGGCGATGGCAGGCGTTCTTTCGGCTGCCGTGGCCCTGATTGTGACCAACCGGAAAAAGTCGTAAGCTTTTGCGGGAGGACGTGCTGAATGAAGCATGATTATGCTGTACTGATTTCACAGGAAATGATAGAGGATCTCCAGAATTATTACAACTTTGAAGACCCCGATATCGCTTTTATGTGTGCTTTGGAAGATTTTCTTGAGAAAAAAACGATCGAAAAGGTCAACGCAAGGGAACTCATTGCTGCAGCGCACCGTTCAAAGGATACATTCTATAAACTGTATGGCAGTAAAAAGAAGATGGTGGACAAACTGTGCCAGAAAGTCTGTGACTTCTGGGGTTCGTTGTGGACGATTGAAAACGGAAAGATTGTCGGCCGTGTGGATGCGAAAGTTGTTACCTTTTTATTGACCTGGGCGGAACTCTTTACCAATTTCCGAAAAATGACCCTGCAGCACATGGAAGGCAACATAGAATTTTACCAGGCGGAGAAATCCCATCTGACAGAAGGACAGTTGGAACATGTGCAAATGAACCGGTTCGTCTTCATCCGATATGGGATAAAGGGAGCGATCGACTCATGGCTGCATAGTGAGAAAAGGAATTTCAGAGGCCTTGACGAGACGGCAGAGTTTATTGCCCGCGAAATCAAAAGCCTCGAAAAATGGGTCAACGGGGAGTTCGAGAAAGCCTAATAGAGATTTGTCAAGCCCTTTTTGAACTTTTTACAAGGACTAATTCTTTCAATTAGTCCCTCAATTTGACCCCAAAAACCGCAGAAGGAAACATTTGGACGATCTGGCGGTTGACAAAAAAAGAATCATCCTGTACAGTGAGTACAAACGCAACGAATGCGTAATAATCACTAGGAGGATGAAAAATGGAGAAACGATCCTTGACTCACAGATTGGAGAATAGTCAGCTGACTCAGATGGCTTTGTTTCCGATCAAACTGATGGCCATTCTTCTGTCCATGGTTATCCTGTTTGTGTCATTGCCTTTGTCGGCATTGGCAGTGGATAACGGTAGCAGCACCGCACCAGAGGAAACTGACAGCAAAATAATTTACTATGCGGTGGGAGTTCCTAATAATGATTAAACTAATAAGTAAAATGCAGATTGCTGTGTTGCTGGTGCTATCCCTTTCTTTTTTCGTTGCATCCTGCGTATCAAATCATCAAGAAAAAAAGGGGACTGAGGCAATGAGTAAAACAACAATAGTTTTTTTTGAGAATAATACTCTATCTCCATCAGAAAAGAATGTTTTCGAATTGATAAAGACAACATATGATAATTCTTTATTGGATAACATAAAGAACTATAATGGGACCCTAGATGAAATAAACGCAAGTTATCCTATTGAATGTATAAGAAAAAGCGGTTATTTATATCGTGTCGAATATCTTGGAAACAGTCAAATTGTTTCTGTTTTCTTTGATGAATTCGGGCAAAAAGTATGGGCACACAAGTTTTTTATTCAATCGGATAGAGAGGCATTTGAAAAGCTAGTGTAGCGTCTCATTCATTTTTAAAGTTATTCAATATAAGATATTACCCTGCCCGTTAAGCAGGTATTGTAACCATAAGAAGTAAAAGCGGGATTTACTTTTCCGCAAGTTTTGCTGCACGACGTTCGTCCCGTTCCT
>JAFTBN010000079.1 GCA_017455185.1 Clostridia bacterium | reverse complement strand
CGTACTGAGCTTGCAAATGATTTACTGAAGAGCCTATTGCCTTAATAGGGCACGATGGGTTCCGTGAGGGGCTGTAAGACCAAATCTCCTCACATCAAACAAAATATGAGGGGGTGAAAGGTCGAGAAGGTCTACTCGACTTAGGGTGTGGGCGGCTTTGTAAGAGTTGTCTAGATAAGAAGAAAACAACGTAAAAAACTTGGCAAGCACTTGCCTGTAAGTTGGACAATAAAAATGTAGGAAATCTCCGATTTAAAAATGTAGGTTCTTTGCGAACAGAAAAATAAGGTGTAAACTATCCAGGATAGGTGGTTTATGCCAATGAGAAAGGGCTGCGCCTCGTGGCGCAGCCCTTTGCATGGGAAAAAATCTATCAGAAAGCGATGTCTTCAATCTTTTCGTTGAAGGTCCGGATTTCCGAGTCAATCTTTCCTTCAATGCCGGCCAGCATGGAGGAAAGAACTCCGGATCCTTGGTTCTGGGCGATAAAGAGGTATTTGTTTCCGATGTCTCCGAAATTGTATATGTCGCCCGGGTCGAAAATGCGGTGCTCGAAAATCAGGGGGACCATGTCGCTCGATTCGGAATCGTGTACGTACTTGCGCTGCAGGGAATCCTCCACGTAGGCTTTCTGTACGTCATAATAGGAATCTGCCGCCAGGGCTTCCACAATCATGCCGGTCAGGTCAAGCTGCGCACCTGTGATGGTTTTCAGGATGTGAAGGATACCGGTTGTGTTCTTGGAAACATAGGAGGAGTAGAAATCCTGACTCTCCTCGTATTTCGGGGTCGGAAGGAGCCCGAATTCCACTTCCGAACCACGCATGGTCGTGATTTCGTCCATGCGGATCCAGAAAAAGATGCCTTGTCCGTTCATGAACATCCGGGTGAAGGCGGGGTCGTCAATGCCGGCTTCATGGTGGTTGAAGAAGAAATCCGAGTGCATGAAGTTCAAAATGTCTTCGGTCAGATCATAATCCCGCACGTCTCCGAACGTGAACTCATAGAAGCCGTCCGAATCCTTGGTGACGAAATGACTGTCGGCTCCGTCCTTGAAGGAAGGGGCCACGTCGTGCTTCCCAAGAAAGCCGTAGAAGTCGTTCTCATCCATCTTCCCGTCATTGTTTGTGTCTTCGTGGATGCCTTCGCAATATTTGGAAAGAGCTTCGAGCGTCCATTTGCCGTTCCGCGCCAGATTGTACAGTTCTGCGCTTGAAATCTGATAGTCTTCCGCCAGGGCTTTGTTGAAGGCGATGGCTGCGGTCGCGTCCTTGTCGTTGACGTTGATGGCGCAGGGTACCAGATACAGGGTGTCAATGACTTCCAGTTGCTCCATCGCGGACTGGTCGTACCAGGGCTTGGAAAGATCCATATGGGGAACTTCATGCAAATTGAGGAACAGATCCTTGGTGATGAGCTGCGGGTCGGTCAGAAGCATGGGGAGCACTGCGTTCCATTCATGGGCGCCCGAGGAAACCGCCATGCTGAGCTTGTTCATGAACTCCACATAGGGAAACAGTTCCTGCGCGATTTCCACTTTGTAATTCTGGCTGATGCGGGAATTGCGGTAAAACACCTGGTCCTTGACCAAATCCCCTGAGGGCTCATCGGAATACAGGTCGCGGTACAGCCGGACGGTATCCGCCCAGACTCCGTCCGCTTCCCAGGCGCCGAAGGTGAAGGTTTCCCCTCCAAAATCATAGGAGGCGGGAATGCTTGGCAAAATCCTTGTTTCGGTTTCCGGTTTGGTTTCGTCAGAACGGTCGGTTTCGGTTTGATTGTTTTGCGGATTTGTTTCCGGATTTGCAGAGGTTTCACCATCTTTGCCGGATTGGGCTCCGCAGGAACACAGAAGCCCGAGAATCAGCACGGTCAGGAGAAACAGGGAAAGCAGTTTGATTTTCATAGTATTCCTTTCATATTAATTTTAGTGAGAATTAAAAATACAGTTGCAAATAGGCGTGGATGGCGTCAAGGTCAGCGCACCAGGTTCCTTGAACCATCTGGTCGCTGCCGCCGCCTTTGCCGCAAAGAGCCGAGTTGGCTTGTTTCACCCATTGCCGAAGGGGAATCGAATCGCTCCCGGCGATGAAACGGAAGGCGCCTTCGCCGATGTCCGTCAGAGCGACAAGAATTTCGTCCTCACGCAGGTTTTTGTTGATGAAATGCCGGATGGCCGGCTCGTCGAAGAAGGGGAAGAGAACGTAGCGGAGTTTCCTTCCGGACTGCAGGTCCAGATCTTTCTGGGCGGATTGCTGCTGCAGAGTCCGGACCTGTTCGGCTTTGTCCGCCTGTTCCTTCTTGCTTGTCTGTACGAACGCAAGAATTGTATTTGCAACTTCGCTTTGTGGAACAGAGAAATTTTGCGATAGAATCCGCATCTGTTCGGATTTGTCCCGGTAGTCATCAAGGGCGAGACGACCGCATACAACGTGCAGTCTCATGCCGCCTTTGTATCGGATGGCATCCAGGATTTTGAGCAGCCCGACTTCACCGGTCCGCTCGGCGTGCGGGGCGCAGCAGGCGCACAGATCCACCCCTTCAATCTCCACAAGCCGCACGTTTTCACACAGGTCAAGCTTGCTTCTGTACGTCAGGTTCGGCAGTTCTTCGGGAGAGGGATAATAAGTTCTAATCTTGACGTTGCGGGTGATGATTTCGTTGGCTTCGGTTTCCAGCCGCTCCAGATCCGAGGCCGACAGTTCCTTGTCGAAGTCAACGGTCATCTCGGTCTCGCTCAGATGGAATCCGACGTTTTCGCAGCCGTAATACCGGTGCGCCAGGCCGGACAGGATGTGTTCGCCCGTGTGGTTTTGCATTTTGATGCTGCGGACTTTTTCCTCCACTTCGCCTTTTACGCACGCTCCGATTTCAAGCGGACTTCCCAGCCAGTGAAGAATCAGACCGTCCCGTTCCTCTACGTGCAAAACGGGCTTTCCGTCAAGGAGTCCCGTGTCGGCGGACTGTCCGCCGGCTTCGGGAAAGAAGGCGGTCCGGTCCAGCACGACGGCAAACCGGTCTCCGTTTTTTTCACAGGACTGTACCAGTCCCCAAAAAGTGAACAGGTGACTGTCCAGATCAAAGAGCCGATAGGTTTTGGATGTACTCATATAGGGCTTCAATCTCCGTTTCGCTGTAGACTCGGATTCCGTTCTGCTTCAACAGTTCGGCTGTGACGCCGGAACCCGGGATGACGGTTCGGGTAAACGTCCCGTCGTAGATTTCGTGCACGCCGCAGGAAGGACTTCTTTCCTTGAGCAGGGCGCACAGAATGTGCCGTTCTTTTGCCGTTTCCAATGCCAGCCCGGCCCCGCGTGTATAGGGCCCGGTTTTGTCCGTTCCGTCCCTTGCGATGACACGGCCGTCTTTGCGTTCGCAGGGAACGCGTGGAACCGCAAGTCCCCCTGCGCATTCCGGACAGAAAGGCACAAGCGTAAGGCCCGGCAGGGAGCGCAACGCTTCTGCGGCTTCATACCGTTTTTCTTTTCCGTCGTATCGACAGGTTTCTCCCAAAAGGCAGGCGCTGACCAACAGATAATGCATGTTCATTCTCCTGATAGATTCATCCAAATTATAGCAGGATTCGGTCCTGCGTGCAAGGCGTTTGTGGAATTTGTCCAAAGTCGGATGGTCCGGACAGGGGAAAATGCGGCACTCGGTTGACACCCGGGAGGCACTTTTGTATAATGGAAGCAACAGACAAGCGTCAGGGCAAAAGACGTCCGGGACGGGGCAGGAGGGGCAGATGAAGGTTTTGATTCTGAATTTCGGATTCGGCCATACCAGCCTGGCCTGCGCGCAGATGCTCAGGGAAAAACTGACGCACACCGAAGTGGAAACGTTGCAGATGAATCGATCCCAGGTACAGGATCTTCCCGAAGGGTATGACACGTATGTGCTGGGCTGCAGCATCCATCGCTTCCGCGTCTCCAAACCGATGCGGAAATGGCTCAGGCGCAACGAGGAAAGACTCTGCCTCAAGCGCTTCTATCTGTTTATGTGCTGCGGGCTGGTCGACCAGTACGAGGATTATCTGGAAGCCAATTTTTCGCCCCGGCTCCTGGAAAGCGCCCGGATGGTGTCGCTGTTCGGGGGGGAACTGAAGCCCGAGATGGAAAAAGGGTGGAACCGCTTTTCCGTCTTTGTGCTCCGTCGCAGGATCCTGGACGCAGAGCTGCCCAACGAGGGGGAATACACCCGCGTCATTCCGGCGATTGAGACCGATGCCATACGGCGTATGGCGGACCACATCCGGAACCTGTACAGGCAGGAGGACAAAAATTGATGTTTCGGACCTCCATTTTTTTGATTTTTCCTTATTGACAAAGACAAAGGGGTGTGCTATAATTCGCAAGTACGCGATATGACCCATTAGCTCAGGCGGTAGAGCACATGACTTTTAATCATGGTGTCCGGAGTTCGAGTCCCCGATGGGTCATAGACAGATTGCAGGCTCGGTCAGCGGGCCTGCTTTTTTTGTTTGAAAAAAAGGAAGGATGGCAAAAGAGATGGTCTATAAATGCATACAGGTGGTGCTCAAGGAAAAGTTCATCGGTCACGATGCAAGGAATCTCCACGAACTGGATGACGCGCTCAATTCCATGGCTGCGCAGGGCTGGACCCTGGTCGACATGACCACGACGGTTGCGGGAGACACGGGCTTCGGCGGTGGAGACCGGACCGTATTCACCCTTGTTTTCTCCAAATAAGGCACAGGCCGCTTCGAATGGGAGCGGCTTTGTTCATGCCCCTGAATTTTCGTTCCGTTTCAGGGCTTTAATTTTGAAACGGATACTTGTTTTTTACAAAGAGGATTGGTATAATGGAGATGTTTTTGAGGGAGTAGTCAGCCTTCGTGCGGCAAGTCAACAAGCATGTTCAAACTGCGGTTTGATCTGGCTTTGCCTTAATTGACCAGACTCAAGTGCAATGACCGTATTGTGCTTGAAAGTCTGGCTCGAAAGCACAGGGGTTGAACTATTTTTTTATGTCCGGGAGTGAAGAAGAATGAAAGTGTATCAAAAAGATACGTCTGAAGTCCTGAGCGAACTGAAGAGTTCGCCCGAAGGCCTGAGCAGCCGGGAGGCGCAGGAACGCCTGGAAAGGAACGGCAAAAACCGGCTCGAACAGGGAAAAAAGGAAGGCGTGGTGAAGAAATTCCTCAAGCAGATGGCCGATCCCATGATCATCATCCTGCTTGTTGCGGCCGGACTGTCCGCCGTTACTTCCATTTACGCCCACGAGTCGCCGGCCGACGTGTTTATCATCCTGTTTGTCGTGGTTCTCAACTCGATTCTGGGCGTCGTGCAGGAGAGCAAGGCCGAACAGGCCCTGGAGGCTCTCAAGGAGATGACGGCCGCGACTTCCAAGGTGCTGCGGGACGGAAAGATTGAAATCGTAAAGAGCGAGGACCTGGTAGCGGGAGACGTCATCGTGCTCGAAGCGGGCGACAGCGTTCCCGCGGACTGCCGGGTGCTGGAAAGCGCTTCGCTGAAAATAGAGGAAGCCGCCCTGACCGGGGAATCGGTCGCGGTTTCCAAAATCGCCGAAAAGCTGGAGAGCGACAAGCCGATTCCGCTCGGCGACCGGAAGAATATGATTTTCATGGGAAGCACGGTCGTATACGGCAGAGGCCGGGCCGTGGTATGCGGCACGGGTATGCAGACCGAAATGGGGAAGATTGCCTCGGCCCTGACCATGGCCAAGGAGGAAAAGACGCCCCTGCAGAAGAAACTGGCGGGTCTTTCCAAAATCCTGACCTGGCTGGTCATCGGAATCAGCGTGCTGGTCTTCGTCTTTGGTCTGATCCGGGCAGGAAAGTTTGACGTCTCGGTGGTTCTGGACACCTTCATGCTGGCGGTCAGCCTGGCCGTGGCAGCCATTCCGGAAGGACTGGTTGCGGTGGTAACCATTGTGCTGTCCATCGGTGTGACCAAAATGTCCAAACAGGCGGCCGTCATCCGGAAACTGACGGCGGTGGAGACCCTTGGCTGCGCCCAGGTCATCTGCTCGGACAAGACCGGAACGCTGACGCAGAACAAAATGACGGTAGTGGAGAGCTTTGGTCCTGACGAAGTGCTTCTTGGACGGGGCATGGCGCTGTGTTCCGACGCGGAAATCGAGGACGGAGTCGTCAAAGGGGAACCCACCGAAGCGGCGCTGGTTGCCTTTGCGGATAAACTCGGTGAAAACAAGGGCGCCATCAAGAAAACGTATCCCAGAGTCGGCGAAGCCCCCTTTGATTCCATGCGCAAGATGATGTCCACCGTCCATAAGGACGGAGAAGGTTACATCCAGTTTACAAAGGGTGCGCCGGACGTGGTTCTGGACCGGTGCACGACCTACCTGACTCCCGACGGAATCCAGCCTATGACCGAAGAAATCCGGCAGAGTTTTCTGGACAAAAATAAGGAAATGGCCGACCGGGCGCTTCGCGTGCTTGCTCTGGCCCAGCGTCAATACCGTTCTCAGCCGGCGGATTATGAAGCAGAAAATCTGGAACAGGACCTGACCTTTGTCGGTCTTTGCGGCATGATTGATCCGGTCCGCCCGGAAGTGAAAGCCGCGGTGGAAAAATGCCATGCGGCGGGAATCCGGGTTGTTATGATTACCGGAGACCACATCGACACAGCCGTGGCAATCGCCAAGGAACTGGATATTCTGCAGGATGCCTCCCAGGCCATCGCGGGCTATGAAATGGACGCCTGGTCCGACGAGGAACTCGATGCCCGTGTGCCGCATATTTCGGTCTATGCCCGGGTGCAGCCCGAGCATAAAGTCCGCATCGTGTCTTCCTGGAAGAGACTGGGCATGGTAACCGCCATGACCGGTGACGGCGTAAACGACGCCCCGAGCATCAAGACGGCGGACATCGGAGTCGGGATGGGCATCACAGGCACCGACGTGACCAAGAACGTCGCGGATATGATCCTGGCGGACGACAATTTCTCCACCATCGTACGGGCGGTGGAGGAAGGCCGCAAGATTTATGACAACATCCGCAAGACCATTGCCTTCCTTCTGTCCTCCAACATGAGCGAGGTCATCAGCATTTTCACGGCTACCATGATCGGCTTTACGGTGCTCAAGCCGGTGCACCTGCTCTGGATCAACCTCATCACCGACAGCCTTCCGGCTCTGGCACTGGGAATGGAATACGGCGAAAAGGACATTATGGAACGAAAGCCGCGTGATTCCAAAGAGGGCATCTTTGCCAACGGAGTCGGATTTGACATTCTGTACCAGGGCGTGCTGATTGCGCTTCTGACGCTGGCCGCCTATCTGCTCGGGCATTTCATGGAGAACGGCGAGTGGACTTTCACCGACAGCCGGGACGGCATGACCATGGCGTTCCTGACGCTGTCCATGTCCGAGTTGTTCCATGCGCTGAACATGCGTTCGAACCGCAAATCCCTGTTCACCATGAAAAAGCAGAATCTGTTCCTATGGGGTGCTTGCCTTGCCGCATTGGCCCTGACCAGCGCGGTGATTTACATTCCGGCTTTGCGGAATCTGTTTGATTTTGCGTCAATCGACGCCCGGGAGTATTTCTCGGCTCTGGGTCTTGCCGCCGCTATCATTCCGGTGGTGGAGATTGTAAAACTGGTGGAACGGATCGTCGAAAAGAAAAAAGAAAAAGGAAAGAAGAACGATTGAGCCGACGCGGAAAGGCAGAATCCGCGCGGGGAAAAGGAGACCGTCATGACACAAGTGAAAGAGATTTTTCCTTTCTTCGATACCCGATGTGAGTATACGGGGGATGAGGAAATCATCAGCGGGCATATCAACCGGACCTATCGGGTGGACACCAAACAGGGCAGGCGGTTTATTCTTCAGAAGATGAACACCTACGTCTTTCCCCGGGCCGATTACGTGATGGAGAACATCCTGCTTGTCACCGGGCACATCCGGGACAAGGCCCGGGAGCGGGGAGCCGATCCTGAGCGCGCGACGCTGCATCCTGTCAGGACGCTGGCAGGCGGGTATCTGTATGAGGACGGTCAGGGCGGAAAATGGCGGATGTACCGGTTCACCGAAGGAGCCGTATCCCTTCAGAGCTGTGACTCTCCCGAAGTGTTCCGCTCGGTCGGTGAGGCCTTCGGGACCTTTCAAAGGGATCTGGCGGATTTTGACGCCAAGGCTTTGCATGAAACCATTGAGCGCTTCCATGACACCCCCAACCGCTTTGCGGCTCTGAAAAAAGCCTACGAGACAGATGCCTGTCAAAGGGCGGCGCAGGTTGAAAAGGAATACCGGTTCGTTCTGGACCGGGTCCCGCACCTGGCCGATATCACCCGCGCCATGGAGGAGGGAACGATTCCGCTGCGCGTCACCCACAACGACACCAAACTCAACAACGTCATGGTGGACGAGAAGACCGGCCGGGCCGTCTGCGTGATCGATCTGGATACGGTCATGCCCGGTTCCGCGCTGTATGACTTCGGCGACGCCATCCGGTTCGGCGCCTCTTCGGCGGCCGAGGATGAGACCGACCTTGAAAAGGTCTTTATCCGGACCGAATACTTCGAATCGTTCCTGGAAGGGTTTTTGACCGGACTTGACGGGGCTCTTACCCCTTGCGAGATTGAAATGCTGCCACGGGGGGCCTGGATGATGACCATTGAAGTCGGAATCCGGTTTCTGGCCGATTATCTGGACGGGGACCGCTATTTCCGCGTAGAGTATCCGCAGCACAATCTGGACCGGGCCCGCAATCAGTTCAAACTGGTCGCGGATCTGGAAGAAAAATGGGACGCGCTGACCGATATCGCGCGCCGGTATTCTTGATATCGGAGACCGACAACCGTTTGAAGGAGGAAGAATCGTATGTCCATTTTGGTAACAGGCGGCACCGGTTTTATCGGTTCGCATACGGCAGTTGAGATGATAGAGGCGGGAACGAAGGTCCTGATAGTGGATAATTTTTCAAACAGCAAACCGGCGGTTCTCGACCGGATTTTCAGGATTACAGGCGTAAAGCCCGAGTTCGTGCTCTGCGACCTGTGTGATTACGACGCCCTGGAAATAGTATTTGCGAATCATCCGGACATCGAGGGATGCATTCATTTCGCCGGACTGAAGGCAGTGGGTGAATCCGTGCAAAAGCCGGTGGAATATTATCGGAACAACCTGGTCAGCACAATGAATCTGTGCCAGTTTCTGGCCAAATACGGCGCCAAGAAGCTGGTCTTCAGCTCGTCTGCCACGGTATACGGAAAGCCGGCAAGCGTTCCCATCCGGGAGGATTTTCCGCTGTCCTGCACCAATCCCTACGGGGAAACCAAACTGGTCATCGAATATCTGCTTCGCGACCTGGTCGTGGCGGATCCGGAATGGAGCATTGTCGTGCTCCGGTATTTCAACCCGATCGGCGCGCACAAGAGCGGACTGATGGGCGAGGATCCGAAGGGAATTCCGAACAACCTGCTTCCATACGTGTCCAAAGTGGCAAACGGAAAGCTGCCTTATCTGCACGTGTTCGGAAACGATTACCATACGCATGACGGAACCGGCGTCCGGGATTACATCCACGTTGTGGACCTGGCGCGCGCCCATCTGGACGCAATCCGCTATGCCCGTGAGCGCTCCGGCATCGATTACATCAATCTGGGAACCGGCTGCGGCTATTCGGTGCTGGATATCGTGCATGCCTATGAAAATGCGACCGGCAAGAAGGTCCCGTACAGGATCGAGGCACGCCGTCCGGGCGACATCGACGAGTGCTATGCCGATCCGTCAAAGGCACTCCGGGTTCTGGGTTGGAAGGCCGAGCGGAACCTGGAAGACATGTGCCGGGACAGCGACCATTGGCAGTCCCTCAATCCGGACGGGTATCCGGAAAAGGAGGAAGCATGATTGCCTCCTGGGTGGCCGGCAGGACGTCCGAGGGTCCGGTCGTCGTATACAGGATGAGTCTTGCCTGCGGGATGAGCGCGACCGTCATGAATCTGGGCGGAACCGTCATGAAACTCGAAGTTCCGGGAGCGGACGGTCTTTTGACCGACGTGATTTGCGGATACGACGGATATGAGTCGTATCTTCGCGCTTCGGGGTATCAGGGGGCCCTGATTGGCCGGTACGCCAACCGGATCGGAGGCGCCTCGTTTGAACTGGAGGGAAAGACTTACCCGCTGGCACCGAACGACGGAAAGAATACGCTTCACGGAGGGGCGGTCGGATTCGACCGGCATCTGTTCGAAGTCGAGGCCGAGGACGGGGAGGAACCCGCGCTGCATCTCCACCGGGTAAGTCCCCATATGGAGGAAGGTTTTCCGGGCAATCTGGATCTGCGCGTGACCTATCGTCTCGGAAAGGATCTGTCGCTTTCCATTTCGTATCAGGCCAAGACCGACCGGGACACCTATCTCAATCTGACCAATCATATGTATTTCAACCTGGGAGGATACGCGTCGGGCTCCGTGCTGGAGCACAGACTCTGCCTGGACGCCGACCGGTATCTGCCGGTGGACGGGGAACTGATTCCGACCGGGCAGATTGCTCCGGTTGGGGGAACTCCGTTTGATTTCCGGGTGGAAAAGGCGCTGGGCCTTGACATCGGACAGGTTCCGGGCGGATACGACCATTGCTTTGTCTTTACCGAAAGGGCCGGGGAGCGGATGCCGCTGCGGGCCGAACTGAAAGAGCCGGGAAGCGGGCGTCGGATGCTCATGTATACCGATCAGCCCTGTGTGCAGGTGTACAGCGGCAATATGATGCGGGATCCCGTTCCGTTCAAGGGAGGGACTCCTCAGACACCGCGTCATGCGATTTGCCTGGAGACCCAGCATATGCCCGACAGCATGCATCATCCGGGCTTTACGGACTGCCTTCTCAGGGCGGGACAGACCTTTACAACCGAAACCAAATACCAATTTTCAGCAAGGAAGGATTGACAGTATGAGAAACGCGATTCGCTTTTCATGGGGGGAAAACCAGGGATTCATAAGACCGCAGGAGTTTGAAGGGCTTCGCCCTTCCATGCAGGCCGTTCACACCATGATCCGGGAAGGAACAGGCGCGGGAGCGGATTTTCTGGGCTGGCGGGATCTGCCGGCCGCCTATGATCAGGAAGAATACCGGCGAATCAAGGAAGCCGCGAAGCGGATTCAGAAGGACTGCCGCGTGTTTGTGGTGGTCGGCATCGGAGGGTCTTACCTCGGAGCGCGGGCGGTAATCGAATATCTGCGGTCGCCTCTTTACAACATGCTGCCCAAGGACACGCCCGAAATCTATTATGCCGGCAACTGCCTGAGTGCTTCGGCCCTGGAGGAAGTGTTCCGCCTGATCGGAGACCGGGACGTTTGTATCAACGTCATCTCCAAATCCGGCACGACCACCGAACCCGCTGTCGCGTTCCGCGTTCTGCGCGCGTATATGGAGAAACGATACGGCGAGGAAGGCGCGGCCGGGCGGATTTATGTGACCACCGACAAATGCCGGGGAACGCTCAAGCAGTTCTCGGACAAGAAGGGATATGAAACGTTTGTGGTTCCGGACGACGTGGGTGGACGGTTTTCGGTGCTCACCGCCGTGGGACTGTTGCCGATTGCCGTGGCCGGAATCGACATCGACGCGCTGATGAGCGGGGCCGAGGCAGGAATGAAACTGTATGCCGCCCCGGATTATACCGCCAACGACGCTTACCGGTATGCCATGACCCGCCGCATTCTGAACGCGAAAGGGAAGCAGATCGAGGTCCTGGTTTCCTACGAACCGTACGGGCAGATGCTCAACGAATGGTGGAAGCAGCTCTTTGGTGAAAGTGAGGGCAAGGACCACAAGGGAATCTTCCCGGCCAGCGTTGTCTTCTCCACCGATCTCCATTCCATGGGCCAGTTCATTCAGGACGGATCCCGGAACCTGTTTGAGACGGTTGTTTCGGTGGAACAGGCCGATGTGTCTTTCCCCGTGGCGGATGACCCGCAGAACATCGACGGGCTCAATTTCCTCTCGGGCGTGGAAATGGACCGGGTGAAGGCGACAGCCGCCAAGGGCACATTGCTGGCTCATGTGGACGGCGGTGTCCCGAATCTTTCGGTTTGTGTCGACCGGCGCGACGAGTATGCCCTGGGGCAGCTGCTGTATTTCTTTGAGATGGCGGTGGCGGCGTCCGGGTACCTGTCCGGAGTCAATCCGTTCGATCAGCCCGGCGTGGAGGCATACAAAAAGAACATGTTTGCGCTTCTGGGCAAGCCGGGATACGAGGATTTGCGCGCCGCTTTACAGACACGTCTGGATTCTTGAAAAACAACTTGATTTTTCCGGATGAATCCTGTATAATGAAAACAGCAAGAACAATTGTCAATTCTTTGAGAGAAGGTACCAATATGTTGAAATTGATTATAGGCCTGAAAGGCTCCGGCAAAACCAAACAGCTCATCGGACTGGTCAATGAGGCGCTGGATACAACCACCGGCAGCGTTGTTGTCATCGAAAAGGGCATCAAACTCAGATACGACATCAAGTATACCGCCCGTTTGGTGAATACGAACGACTATCTCGTCTTCGACGGGCAGTCCCTGTTCGGTCTGATCGCCGGAATCATCGCTTCCAACAGCGACGTGACCGACATCTTTGTGGACAGCGCGCTGAAGATCTGCGACCAGGATATGGCGGCGTTCGAACGGCTGCTGCTGGCTGTGGATGAGCTGGCCGAAAAGCAGAACGTCAAGGTCGTCATGACCTCGTCCCTGGCCGAAGATGCCGCTTCCGATGTGGTGAAGAAATATCTTTGATCCGCTCGCAGGATTGAATCCGGAGCATCGCTCCGGCCGGTTCAATCTGCGGCCGCGAAAAAAAAGGATTCGGAATGGATTCCGAATCCTTTTTTTCGTTCCGGGTTCATTCCGGATTCCGGCCGAGCAGCAGGGTCAGATTTTCCCGGATCTTTGCCAGAAATTCTCTCGACGAGACCGAATGGACCGGCGTGCCGGGGTCAACCAATCCGGCCAGATCCCGGGTCATGTAATGGTCGTTCAGCGTCCGGAAGCAGGCCTGTTCCAGCGCATCTGCATAGCGGCACAGTTCGGGAAGATCATCCAGCTCGCCCCGTTTGCGCAGCGCTCCCGACCAGGCGAAGATGGTGGCCATCGGGTTGGTGGAGGTTTCCTCGCCTTTGAGATACCGGTAGTAATGACGGGTGACCGTTCCGTGAGCCGCTTCGTACTCGAACTGTCCGTTGGGGGAGACGAGTACGCTGGTCATCATGGCAAGCGAACCGAAAGCGGTGGAAACCATATCGGACATCACGTCTCCGTCGTAATTCTTGCAGGCCCAGATGTATCCGCCCTCGGAGCGGATGACCCGCGCGACCGCGTCGTCAATCAGGGTGTAGAAATACGTAATGCCCGCTTTCTCAAACGCATCCTTGTAATCCTTTTCGTAAAGATCCTGGAAAATCAGTTTGAAGGTCTGGTCGTACTGCTTGGAAATGGTATCCTTGGTGGAAAACCAGAGATCCTGCCCGGTAGACAGCGCATAGCGGAAGCAGGAATGCGCAAAGGAAACGATGGAGGAGTCCTTGTTGTACATGCTTTGCAGCACGCCCGGACACTCGAAATCGTACACGGTCTGACGGAAGGTTTCCTTGCCTGTTTCATCGGTGAAGAGAAGTTCGGCCCGGCCGGGTGCGGGAACCCTGTATTCGGTCGCCTTGTATACGTCGCCGTAGGCATGTCGGGCAATGGTAATCGGGCGCTTCCAGTTGCGCACCGCCGGCCGGATGAAATCCACCATGATCGGCGTGCGGAACACGGTTCCGTCGAGCACCGCACGGATGGTTCCGTTGGGGGATTTCCACATCTGGCTCAGATGGTATTCCTCCACCCGCTGCGCGTTGGGGGTGATGGTGGCGCACTTGACCGATACTCCGTATTCCTTCGCGGCATTTGCCGCGTCCAGTGTAATCTGGTCCTTGGTTTTTTCCCGTTCCTCAAGGCCCAGGTCGAAATAAAGGGTCTTCAGGTCCACGAAGGGAAGAATCAGTTCCTCCTTGATCCATTTCCAAAGGATGCGTGTCATTTCGTCCCCGTCCATTTCGACCAGGGGCGTTTTCATCTGGATTTTTTTCATAAGAACCTCTCACAGGGATTGGAATTTGTAATAGTTCATCAGGCAGCCGCTCAAAAGGATCTCGGTTTCCTCATCGGTCAGAGGGGGAAGCCGGAGCGTAAGTTCGCCGGTGGCGCCATCGGCTTTGCAATAACGTGCCGCGACGGTTTGCTGTCCGGTCTGTACCGCCCGGCGGATGCCCGGAAGGAAGAGAAGGTCTCCCGGTTCGAGTTCAAAACGGACGTCCGGGTCGATGGTGAAGGGAAGAATGCCCCAGTTGATGCAGTTGGAACGGTAGCGCTTGGTGGCGTATTCGTAGCAGATGTTGGCCAGACCGCCCAGTACTTTCTGGCAGGAGGCCGCCTGCTCGCGGGCAGACCCGTCGCCGGGTTTGTTGGCAAAGAGACATGAGCCGAACTGGGTGTTTTCCGCGAGTTCGGCGCCTTTACCGAACCGGTTCAGCTTTTCCAGCAGAAGAGCCGGGCGCTCGCCCCTGAGCCTTGCCGTCTCGAGATCCCGGACCGCTTTGGAGCGGGGCACGTAATCCGGCGCGCGGCGGGACAGGGCAAACTCGGAAAGGCGAAGCGGATTGGACCGGTAGGAAGAGGTTTCGCCCGAAGGAATCAGTTCGTCGGTCGTGGTGACCGGGTCGTGCAATACGGCCGCCATTTCGAGCAAAAGATTCTCGGACAGAGGATGCTGCTCGGGCCAGTCCGTGATGTTGGGACCGAGAATGAGTTCGGTTTCGGGTATTGCGTGTCCGAATCCGTAATAGACACGTTTTTTGTAAACGCTGTCGTCGAAGACGTAGGGATGGGGCTGATAGGTGTATTCCACGTCGGTCGCGGCCGTGATTTTTCCGCCGTTTTTCGCCGTGGCCGCAATCGAGCGGGCGTCCATCAACGCAACGCAGGCCAGTTGTCCTTCACCCGGCTTTGCGCCTTCCCGGTTGGGGAAGTTCCTCGTGGTATGCCGGAGCGACAGGGCGTTGTTTGCGGGGACGTCTCCCGCACCAAAGCAGGGGCCGCAGAACGAGGGTTTGATGACGGCTCCGGAAGAGAGCAGGGATGCCGTCGTTCCGTCTTTGGTCAGGGCCAGGGAGACGGGAACCGAGGTCGGATAAACCGAGAGGGAGAAATACCCGTTCCCGGTGGACCCGCCCTCGAGGATGGCGGCGGCTTCGCTGATGCTGTCGTACATTCCGCCCGAGCAGCCCGCGATGATCCCCTGGTCGGCCTGAACCGAACCGTCCGGGGCGATTTTTTCGCGCAGATTGAGTTTAGCCTTTTTGAAGTTTTCGGCGGCCTCTTGTTCAACTCCGGCGAGCAGTTCGTCCGCCCGTTCCAGGAATTCATGGATGGTATAGGCGTTGGACGGGTGGAAGGGCAGCGCAATCATGGATTCCATCCGGTCAAGATCGATCTCAATCAGGGAATCGTAATACGCCCAGTCTCCGGACTTGAGTTCTTTGTATTCCTGCGGGCGTTTGTGCGTTTGGTAGAAACGTTCGGTTTCCGCGTCGGTCACCCAGATGGAGGAAAGGCATGTGGTCTCGGTGGTCATCACGTCGATTCCGTTCCGGAAATCGATGGGCAGTTCGCTGACGCCGGGACCGGCAAATTCGAGCACCTTGTTCTTGACGAATCCGTCCTTGAAGGTCGCGCCGACAAGGGCAATGGCGACGTCGTGCGGACCGATTCCGTGCCGGGGTTTTCCGTCCAGATAGACCAGAACAACCTCAGGCTTCGGAACGTCGTAGGTGTTCTTCAGCAGCTGTTTGACAAGTTCGGGACCGCCCTCTCCGACGCCCATGGTGCCAAGAGCCCCGTAACGGGTGTGGGAGTCCGAACCGAGAATCATTTTTCCGCAGCCGGACAGTTCCTCTCTTGCATAACTGTGAATCACCGACTGATTGGCCGGAACGTAGATGCCTCCGTATTTTTTTGCAGCGGAGAGGCCGAAGACGTGGTCGTCCTCGTTGATGGTCCCTCCGACGGCGCAGAGCGAATTGTGGCAGTTGGTCAGGGCATAGGGAACGGGAAATTCCTTCATTCCGCTGGCTCTGGCCGATTGAATGATGCCGACATAGGTGATATCGTGGGACACCAGCGCGTCGAACCGGATGTGGAAAAGGGAGTCTTTTCCTTTCTGATGGTGAGCGGAAAGAATCTGATAGGCAATGGTCTGTTCCCGGGCCTCATCGGCCGGAACCGGAGCCTGCTTGTACAGTTTTCCGTCGTGCAAAAACACACCGCCTTTTGTGCAGCGTACGGCATTCATAGGTGACTGCCTCCCTTGAATAAAAATACATTTTTTCATCCATAATTATACCGAATTACAATCAGTCAGTCAAGACTTTTACCGGGGACAAACTGGATAGGATGAGGGGATTTTTTGCCCCGTGAGATAGACTATTTGTATAAAAAAGCAGGCTGCCCGAAAGCAGCCTTTGGTTTATCCTTCCTCTTCCTCTTCGGTTCTTTCCCGAAAGCCGAGTGAAGTCAGGGTTTGCCTGATTTTTGAAAACCGTTCTTCCGACAGATGGGGAAACTGAGCGGCGTAGGTTACGCCCCGTTCGGTCCGGAAGGTCAGATACCCGCTTTTAATCGGGAAGGTTTCGGTTCTTGTCCTTGCTTTGTCTGAACAGAAGAGTTCGCGTACCGCTTCCAGCGGAAACTCCTGCCGACCCTGCCCGACGGTTTTGCTGATGATGACGGTCCCGTCGATGACCCGCACTCCGGAGAACAGGGCAATGGCGGTCTCAATCAGGCACCACAGGGCGGCCACCAGCATAAAGGGGGAGAAAAACTGGATGGCGAAATTCTTTTCACCCCGGTCCAGCATATACAGAAATATGGCGCCGGTCGTCAGGACGACCGCAAGCCCGACCATGGCGGCAAGATAGGGCGGATAGGCCGAACAGATGAATGTTTTGGACTGGCTTTTTTTCTTCATGCGCATCCTCCTTTCCGGCAAGACCTTGCGCGTTACCTCATTTTAGCATCCGCCCTTTTGAAAGTCAAGTGCGGCCTTGCCATAAGAAAGAGCAATGGCTCATTTGCTGTGACAGGAGGGTATAGCATAATGGCTTCAGTATAAGCCGAACTTTGAGAAGGATTGCAAAGTGGTACCGGAAAAGGAGGTAAAGAAAGCAACAGCGGCATCGAAAAAGACTGAATTCCGTCACAGGGAAAAAGTCGGCCGGAACACCGGCGGACAGATCCGGCCATGAGTTCTTTGGGATAAAAAAGGAATGAGCCGACAGCATTTGACGGATTTGCCCGGTATGACAGGTCACAACCGGTCAAGCGTTGTTCTGCGGTCGGGAAGCACCCGCATCAGCGCAAGCGGGTGACGGGCAGTTCACTGTGGCGGATCGGGGTTTCCCGGTTGAATTTCATCCCGGATTGTGGTAGAATGAAACAACGGAAAATGAGAGAAAAAGGAATTGAAATGATCGAATCGTTTCCTAAAGATACAAAGAGAATCATGATTCGCGGGGCAAGGGTCCACAACCTGAAGAACATCAACGTGGACATCCCCCGCGACAAACTGACCACCATAACGGGCCTTTCGGGCTCAGGAAAATCCTCACTTGCCTTCGATACGCTGTACGCCGAGGGGCACCGCAGATTTGTGGAGTCCCTTTCGTCCTATGCCCGTATGTTCATGGGGCAGTTGGACAAGCCGGACGTGGACCTGATTGAAGGTCTTTCCCCGGCTATTTCCATCGACCAGAAAACCACGTCCCACAACCCGAGAAGTACCGTTGGAACCGTGACCGAGATATACGATTACCTGCGACTGCTGTACGCACGGATCGGGATTCCGCACTGCCCGGTCTGCGGCAAGGAAATCCGCCGTCAGACCGTGGATCAGATCATCGACCGGATTCTGGAACTGCCCGAGGGAGAACGTTTTATGATCCTGGCCCCCGTGGTCCGGTCCCAGAAGGGAATGCACGAAAAAGTATTGGCGGATGCCAAGAAATCCGGATACGCTCGGGTTCGGGTAGACGGAGCTCTGTACGACCTGACCGAGGAAATCAAACTGGACAAAAACATCCGGCATACGATTGAAATCGTGGTGGATCGATTGGTGATGAAAGCCGATATCCGTTCCCGTCTTTCGGATTCGGTCGAAAGTGCGCTTTCGGCGGCAGACGGGCATTTGCTGCTCGTGACCGTGCCCCGCGAAGGAGAAGGGAGGGAACTCTCTTTTTCCCAGGCTTACGCCTGTGAGGAGCATAATATTTCTTTCGGAGAACTGGAGCCCCGGATGTTTTCGTTCAACAATCCGGCCGGCGCCTGTCCCAAGTGTGCGGGTATCGGGTTCTTTGAAAAGATTTCGGCCCGCAAAGTTGTTCCGGACCGCTCCCTGTCCCTGCGTCAGGGCGCCATCCAGGTCAACGGCTTCAAGACGCTTGAGGACGAAAGCTGGAACGGACCTCTGTTCGATGCGGTGGGCAAGGAACTCGGATTTACACTGGATACGCCGCTTAGGGACATGACAAAGGAGCAACTGGACGGCCTGCTATACGGAACCGGAGACAAACGGTACGCCGTGACCCGCTATTATGCCCATGAGGCGCACCACCAGTATACGCCGTTTGTCGGCGTTATCGGGATGATTCAGCAGCGTCTGTCCTCGGGATTCGGCGCGGAGTACTACCACCAGTTCGTGGATGAGGAACCCTGCGAGGCCTGCCGGGGGAAACGTCTGTCTCCCGGGTCTCTGGCCATTACCGTGGGCGGAAAGAGCATCATCGACTTTTGCGACCAGTCCATCACCCAGGCATTGGCGTTTCTGGATACGATCAAACTGAGTGCATCCGAGGAGCAGATTGCAAGGGAAATTTTAAAGGAAATCCGGTCGAGACTGAATTTCCTGATCAGCGTGGGACTCAATTACCTGACGCTTTCCCGCCTGGCCGGAACGCTTTCTGGCGGAGAGGCCCAGCGTATCCGTCTGGCAACGCAGATCGGGTCTGCCCTGATGGGCGTCATGTACATTTTGGATGAACCCAGCATCGGTCTTCATCAGAGGGACAATCACAAATTGATTGAGACCCTGCATCGCCTTCGGGATCTGGGCAATACGGTCATTGTCGTGGAGCACGACGAGGAAACCATGCTGGCGTCGGATTACCTGATTGACGTGGGACCGGGAGCCGGTATTCACGGCGGACAGATTGTCGCCGCCGGTACGCCTCAGCAGGTGATGCAGCAAAAGGATTCCATCACGGGGGCGTTCCTTTCGGGCCGCGAAAAGATTGAAGTGCCGAAGCACCGCAGACCCGGCAACGGTTCGTTTCTGGAAATAACCGGAGCGCGGACCAACAATCTCAAGAACCTGAACGTCAGAATTCCGCTGGGGTGCTTTACCTGCGTGACCGGCGTGTCGGGGTCTGGGAAATCCTCCCTGATCAACGGGGTACTCTATCCGGTTCTGGCGCATGAACTCAATCACGCGATTACCTATTACGGGGATTTCGACTCCATCACCGGACTGGATGCGCTGGACAAGGTCATCAACATCGATCAGAGTCCGATCGGGCGCACGCCCCGGTCCAATCCGGCCACCTATACCGGACTGTTCAATGACATCCGGGACCTGTTTGCCCAGACCCAGGACGCGAAAATCCGCGCCTTCGGCCCGGGGCGGTTCTCCTTCAACGTCAAGGGAGGCCGATGTGAGGCCTGCGAAGGGGACGGCATCCGGTGCATCGAAATGCATTTTCTCCCTGATGTGTACGTCACCTGCGACGTCTGCCATGGAAAACGGTACAATAGGGATACGCTGGAGTGCCGCTACAAGGGCAAGAACATCAGCGACGTGCTTGAAATGAGCGTGGAGGAAGGCCTTTCCTTCTTTGACGGACTCCCTAAAATCCGGCGGAAGCTGCAGACTTTGTACGACGTGGGACTGGGGTATATTAAAATCGGACAGAATTCCACTACGCTCTCGGGCGGGGAAGCGCAGCGCGTAAAACTTGCGGCGGAACTGTCCAGGAAGAGCACCGGGAAAACGATATACATCCTGGACGAGCCGACGACCGGACTTCACAGCGCCGACGTCCGAAGCCTTCTGGTCATTCTGAACCGGCTGTGCGAAGGAGGCAATACGGTTGTGGTCATCGAACACAACCTGGATGTGATCAAAACGGCGGATTACATTCTGGACCTGGGTCCCGAAGGAGGGGACGGGGGCGGAACGGTGGTTGCGACCGGGACTCCCGAAGAGGTCGCAGGCAATCCGGATTCGTATACCGGTCAGTTCCTCAAAAAATTGCTGCCAGGTTCCTGAAAACACAAAAAGCCAAGACGGCTTTGTTCCGCTTGGCTTTTTTTGGGCACAGGCCCGTGCCTGACCCTTCAGGATTTGCTTACGAATCGGTTGACAGGCGAAAAAAGTGGAATAACCCGGGTTTGACAAAAACATTCGGAGTTCCGTTCTGTTTTTCGGGATAGCTCCCTTGCGCTTGTTGGATTACGGAGTTTTTCGAAAGATTGATGTTTTGAATTGCAAAATCTACCCCATTGGTCATTTTGCTTTTCCTTTTAAACGGGATGCTTATAAAATAGGGAATCGCTTATTCGCCTTTTTCTTTGCTATTTGGGTCCTTTGACCTTTTTGAAACACGTTTCACTGCCACAGTTTCGGTGGGTGTCTTTCCGGGTCGTCCACGCCCTCGTTTTGGCGTCGGGGGCGCCAGTATCCTTGTGCTTGCTTTATTTCCTGTTTTCCTAATCTCTATCCGCATCTTGACATAAATGATTTTTTTGATACTATACACAAGAAAAGACTGATTTTTATTGTTTTTTGGTAATTGTGTTTATCTTTTGAAAGGAGGTTTCCTATATGGCTTTCAATATTTCATCACTTAAAAGATGTAACAAAAGGGGCTCTGTGCGGATACCTCCGGTCTTCTCTTCTCAGGGGCATTTGCCATTCAGAGCATAATCCTGTGGCAAATGCCCGGAAAGCTGAGCGTGATTTAAAAATCAAAGGAGGCACGATAAATGATCTTACTTTCTAATAATTGTGAAGAAAATGCAACTGATGCATCATCTGAGAATGTAAAAACTGCCCCAAAAAGAAAAAACAAGATCATTATCCCCATAGCGGTGATTCTCGCTGTCTTAATGATCGCCGGCTTGGTTGCCGGTCTGCTTTACCTTATCCATGAGAACAATCTTGACCCTCAGGTCAAAGAGATCCGATCCTTTCTCGCCAACGAGGGCACAAAAGACTACTATTTTGCAAATACTGTGAATTATCATGATACCAGGTATTACCTTTCCATCAGGTACGGCAGGTCATATCCGTATAACAAGAACAATCGCCAATTCGAGATCAGTGCGTCCCAGAAAGATCCTACGAAGGAGTTTGTGGGCGTGGTTTGCTTCGATTACGGTCATTTCGAAGAAACAGCCGAATACTACGGCGAAATCCATATAGACGGTGCCGTATGTTATATAGAATTTTTCGGTGTGAAACCGGAAGGGAAATGCCCGCTTCTTTCTTCAGCTGAATCGTACAATATCCTTGGATTCAGCAAGGATTGGGACCAGAGTACCGATGTCGAAGATTATATTCGCACTGTAAGGTTAATGATCGATGCTGCCGTTACGCAGACGCAAGAATGTATTCATTACTGGAATGATTCTTTGAATCTTTGGTAAGGGGTACACTTCAAAGGGAAGAGTCAATAATTGGAACTCCTTTTTGAATATGATGGTAGTATTGATGTGGCTATTGTGAAGAATAAACGGAGGCTGAAAATGAAGAAGGCAATTTTGATTACTTTATTATTTGCAGTTGTGATTGGCATCTTGAGTGTAACATGTATTGTTCTTTTTTCACGGGATGCAGACGGAAAAAAGTCTGAACTATCAACTTTCGATAAATATGATTACTGGACTTGGTTTGATGATTCGGATGACAATTTGATTTCACGGGAAGATGTGAAAAAAATTAGGGAAGACATGACTTTTGAGGAAGTTGTATCCATTCTCGGAAGGCCAAAGCGGGATGTTGGCTCAGGTGCATACGTTATGGAGTGGGATATGGAATCAAGCGAAGTATTATTGATTACTTTCAATCCTGCGATTCCTATACAACGGACAAGAATGGTGTGTGACGATGATCTATCGGGTGTGGAAAATTTTAGCGATTTGGTTGTTTGCGTTATGCATGTGAAGCCGGCTAAATAGTACTTGTGTTTTTCAGGCATTCATCCCCATCTTCTGTAAGTGGTTGGATGAATGCCTTTACGGCAAAAATGCAAACACAAAGAAGTGAAGAGCCCAAAATAACATTATGATTGTAGTATTGATGTGGCTATTGTGAAGAATAAACGGAGGCTGAAAATGAAGAAGGCAATTTTGATTGCTATATTATTAGCAGTTGTGATTGGCATCTTGAGTGTAAGTATTGTTCTTTTTTCACGGGATGCAGACGGAAAAAAGTCTGAACTATCAACTTTCGATAAATATGATTACTGGACTTGGTTTGATGATTCAGATGACAATTTAATTAAACGGAAAGATGCAGATAAAATCAAGGAAGGCATGACTATCGAGGAAGTTGTATCCATTCTCGGAAAGCCAAAGCGGGATGTTGGGTCTGGCATAACTATTTTGGAGTGGGATATGGAATCAAACGAAGTATTATCGATTTCGATTGTTGGAGTGGGCCCTGAAAAAAAAGTAAAATTGGTAAGGGATAATGAAGAGGCATCGGTTGTTACTTGTACCGATTGGGCAGTTGATAGTATCCGTGTGAAACCGGCTAAATAATATTTGTGTTTTTTCAGGCATTCATCCCCGTTTTCTGTAAGTGGTTGGATGAATGCCTTTTTGAAAACTATGACGTTGCTACTACTACACTCTTGAAAAGCAGTGCAAACGTGAAATGCTCAGCGTTTGACAAAGCCATTAGGGGTTCTGTGCCATTTTGGGCATAGAACCCTTTGCCGTTATTGGGCTTCCTTGGTTTAAGACATTTCGGAACTTGACATGATGGACTGCAAATGTGTTTTGTGATTTTTTATCAAACCCGTGGGGGGAACAGCCCCGAACTGACCCTTCAGGATTTGCTTTCAAATCGGTTGACAGGCGGAAAAAAAGTGGTATAATCGAAAATTGAAATAGTGTTTCTTTTCATAAGATAGAAAGAGGTATTTTGTGAGTCGGAACAAGGAGAAAAAAGATAAGAATCAGGCTCCCGGCT
>JAFTBN010000078.1 GCA_017455185.1 Clostridia bacterium | reverse complement strand
GCCCACCCGCGCGCCGTAGTTGCCCCGGGTTCCGGTGACGTACGAAACCGCCTTGCCCCGCATGTCCAGGCTTCTCGAACAATACCGGGCCGCCATAAAGAAACCTTTGTTGGCCAGAACGATCTGCGCCACGGTCGTCTCGGCCACCGGAACCCCGTTGGCCGCCCAGGCGCTGAAGATTTTGGCGCCGTTGGCCAGATACTGCCGGGCGATTCCCTGAACCGAGCCGGCCGCATAGAACATGGCCTTCAGACGCGGGAAGCAGGTGTGAATCTGCTCGGCGCTGAGAAGCGGACAGGACCAGGTTGAAAACAGATAGTCCACGTCGGCCCCGATCTCCGGGTTCTCCAGTATTTCCTCTTTGGTATAGACATGGTCCGTGCAAAGACCGAATTCCTTCTCCAGGGCCCCGATGGTATCCGGAGCGAAAACGCGATACACCGTCGGTGCGCTTTGTGCCAAAAACAAACTTTTCATTTGCCATTCCTTTCCTTCTTATCCGGCCGAACCGCAGGATTTTTCAAATCGCCTTGTTTTTGCAAATTCCGCCATGATATAATTGAAACGGCATCGGACAGGCAGCGCGAAAATCATCTCGCCAAAGGTCACTTCCGCGTATGCCCGGACTGCCCGGCTGCCGGAAATATTCCGGCGGCCGCCCTTGTCCCTTGCCGCTTCATTATACAAAAACCCGGGCGGACTGTCAACCGGAAATGCGGTTCCTCCCGCCCGAAAGCCAAAAAAGGAAAGCGAGACTTACGGTATGTCCTACAGCGTCATCAGAAATCAGTTGTCCCTTGCTGCGCAAAGCCGGGAAGCGGGTGTGGAATTTCCCCAAAGCGAAAACGTCGGGACCCTGCTCTCCCCGATTCCCGTCGGAAGGAAGGTCGCAAAGAACCGCATTCTCTATCAGCCCATGGAAGGCTGCGACGGAACGCCTCAGGGTCTTCCGGACGAGCTGACCGTGCGGCGCTATCTGCGCTTCGTGGCAGGAGGCCCGGGCATCATCTGGTTCGAGGCGACGGCCGTACAGCAGGAAGGCCGGGCCAATCCCCGTCAGATGTATCTGTGTGAGAAAAACGTCGACGCGTTCCGCACCTTTCTGGACAATCTCAGAGAGCAGGCTCAAAAGAGCGGACAGACCCCTCCTCTTTTCATCTGCCAGCTGACCCACTCCGGCCGGTACAGCAAGCCGACCGGCACGCCGGCCCCCAGGATTGCCTACCATCATGCCCTGTTCGAAAAGGAACATCCCCTGTCCGACGACTGCATCGTATCCGACGAATACCTGGACCGCCTGAAGGAAGACCTGGTGCACGGAGCGGAACTGGCGCAAAGAGCCGGATTTGACGGAGCGGACATCAAAGCCTGCCACCGGTATCTGCTGTCCGAACTGCTCAGCGCCTATGAGCGCCCCGGCCGGTACGGAGGCAGTTACGAAAACCGCACGCGCCTTTTGCGCGAAGCTCTGGCGGGCGCCCGCCAGAGCACCGATTCCGATTTCATCATCGGCTCCCGTCTCAATCTGTACGACGGATTTGCCTGGCCGCTTGGATTCGGCGTTCGGCCCGAAGGCGGAACCGAGCCGGACCTTGAAGAAGGCAAACAGCTGTGTGCGGACCTGGCGGCGGCAGGCGCGGACCTGCTCAACGTCACCATGGGCAATCCCTATTTCAACCCACACGTCAACCGCCCCTATGCGCAGGGTACCTACGAAGCCCCGGAGCCGCCTCTTTACGGCGTCCGCCGGATCCTGGGAGGGGCAAAAGCCGCCAAGGAGGCGGCGCCAGGATGCGTTGTGAGCTGCTCGGGCATTTCCTTCCTCGGCTGCGCCGCGCCCTCCGTTCTCTCGGGCTGCCTGGAGGAAGGCTGGTTCGATCTTTGCGGATTCGGGCGCGAAACCCTGGCCTATCCGGACCTGGTCCGCGACCTGGAAACCAAGGGAAAACTGGACGAGAGCAAAATCTGCATCTGCTGCAGCAAGTGCACCGCCATCATGCGGCGGCCGGGCGGCACGCCCGGTTGCGTCGTGCGGGACAGCGCCGTTTACGCGCCCCTGTACCGCAAATACGTGCTCGGCAAGGAATAAGTCTTTTTACCGTACGGAAAAGGAGAATACAAACATGGATACCCAAAGAAAAACCGTCATCATCACCGGTGCCCTAGGAGGCATCGGCTACGCAGCCGTTCTGCGCTTTGCCAACGCCGGATACGCCGTATGCGGCATGGACATCCTGGGCGAAGACGACCCGAGAACCCTTGAAAAATTTCCCCGGGACAACCCCGCCCTGCTCTACGTCAAAGGAAATCTGGCGGATTCCTCGGACCGCCACAGCCTCATCCAAAGAACGCTGGATACGTTCGGACGGATCGACGTGCTCTGCAACGTGGCCGGCGTTGCCCCCAAGGTGCGCCGGGACCTGCTGGAAATGACCGAGGAAAGTTACGATTTCGTCACCGACATCAACACCCGCGGCACGCTCTTCCTGACGCAGGAGGCCGCCCGGCACATGCTGACCCGTCCCAAGGATGAAAACGGCATCCGGGGATACATCGTCAACATCTCCTCCTGCTCGGCCTATACCAGTTCGACCAGCCGGGGAGAATACTGCATTTCCAAAGCCGGCGTGACCATGATCACCACCCTGTTCGCCGACCGGCTGGCCGAGGACGGAATCCTGGTCAACGAAATCTGCCCCGGGGTCATCGCCACGGGCATGACCGCCGTGGTCAAGGAGAAATACGACCGGCTGATCGAGCAGGGCCTGATTCCCCAGCACCGCTGGGGCATGCCGGATGACATTGCCAAAGTCATGCTCGCTCTGGCGGACGGAACCTTCGGATACACCACCGGCCAGTCCATCTCGGTGGACGGCGGCATGCACATCCGCAGACTGTGAGGGCTCCCATGAACACCCAAGAAAACCGCACCTGCCAAACCGACGTACTGATCGTCGGCTCGGGCGCCGCCGCCCTGAACGCGGCGGTTCAGCTCCGGCAAAAGACAAAAGTCCTGACCCCCGCGCCCCGCATCACCCTTCTGACCGAAGGAATGAACTGCGGCACCTCGCGCAACACGGGTTCGGACAAACAGACCTATTACAAGCTCAGCCTGAGCGGAGACATGCCGGATTCCCCGACCGACCTGGCCCGCGACCTGTTCGCGGGCGGATGCGTCGACGGAGACCTGGCCTACGTGGAAGCGGCGCTCTCGACTCCCTCCTTCCTGCATCTGGCCCAGCTGGGCGTTCCCTTTCCCACCAACCGCCTGGGCGAATACGTCGGATACAAGACCGACCATGACCCGCGGGCCCGGGCAACGTCCGCCGGCCCCCTGACCTCCAAGCTGATGACCGAATCGCTTGAGGCAGCTCTGCGCGCCACGGACGTCACGGTCATGGACGGATATCTGGCCGTCGATCTGGTCACCCGGAAGGAAGACGGACGCATCCGGGTTCTGGGCGTCATGGCCCTGGATCTCGGAGCAGACCCGGATTGCGAAAACCCATTTGTCTTCGTCCGGGCCGCCCAGACCGTCTGGGCCACCGGCGGACCCGCCGGCATCTACCGGGACAGCGTCTATCCGCTGGGGCATCACGGCACGCACGGCGTCGCTTTCGCGGCAGGCGCGGCCGGCGTCAACCTGACCGAATGGCAGTACGGATTGGCTTCGGTCGATCCGCGCTGGAACGTATCGGGCACCTATATGCAGGTTCTCCCCTCCTTCATCTCGGTCGACCCGGACGGAACCGAACACGCCTTCCTGGAAGACTACGCCAGACAGACCGGGACCGACATGCAGAGTCTGGTCTTTCTCAAAGGATATCAATGGCCCTTCGACAGCCGCAAAGCCCGGGACGGTTCCTCGGTTGTGGACCTTCTGGTCTACCGGGAATGCAAGATGTACGGACGCAGGGTCTACCTGGACTACCGGCGCAACCCGGGCGGGCTTGCCGAGTTTCCCTTCTCCACCCTTTCGGCCGAAGCGCAGGACTATCTCGGCGCCGCGCAGGCCCTGTTCGGCACACCGCTGGACCGCCTGCGCCACATGAACGAACCGGCCTACAGACTGTATCTCTCCTTCGGGCGGGACCTGAGCCGGGAAAGACTTGAAATCGCCCTTTGCGCCCAGCACAACAACGGGGGCCTGGAAGTGGATCTATTCTGGCAAAGCAATCTGGACGGTTTCTTTGTCTGCGGAGAGGCAGCCGGAACCCACGGCATCTACCGTCCGGGAGGCTCGGCCCTCAACGCGGGCCAGTGCGGCTCACTCCGCATCGCGAACTATCTGTCCGCCCATCCCGAACTGCTGCGCGGGAGCCCTGAGCCCTGCCCCGAGGCAGACCGGATCCTGAACCGGGAAACCGAGCGCCTTGCGGCCTGGAAGAAGTCCGGGGCGTCCTCCGAACCCCTGGCGGCATTGCAAAAAGCACAGGGCATCATGTCCGAAAACGGCGGTCCCATCCGCAATCCCGAAAAAATGCGGAAAGCATACGATGAGCTTGCGTCCATGCTGCAGAATCTGGACCGTCTCATCCGGGTCCGCACGGCAGAAGACGCGAAAGACGCCTTCCTGCTCCGCTCCACGCTGATTTCCCAGTTGATGTATCTGTCCGCGATGCAGGATTATCTGGCCTGCGGAGGACAGTCCCGCGGTTCCGCGCTCTATTCCAACCCGAAAGGCGAATGCGCCGCTGGGCTGGATGAGACCTTCCGCTACGCCGAGGACGGGGACGCCCACAAAGGCGAAATACGCGTTACCCTTTACAACGACGGGCAGATTGTCAACACGACCCGGCCCGTTCGTCCTTTGCCCGAGGGCGGAGGCTTCTTCGAAAACGTCTGGCGGTCCTACCGGCAGACCGGAAACTGTACATATGAACAAGGAGAAAGAATCTGATGTTTACACCCGGACTTGTTTCCATCTCTTTTCGCAAATACACCCCCGAACAGATCATTGAACAGGCCAAAGCGGCCGGACTTTGCTCGATCGAATGGGGCTCGGACGTCCACGTCCCTCCGGACAACCCGGCCCGCGCGAAAGAAATCATGCAGCGCACTACGGACGCCGGTCTTTCCACCGCAGCCTACGGATCCTATTACCGGCTGGGACAGGGGGCGGATTTTGAACCCTACGTTGAAACGGCCGCCATCCTGCAGGCCCCCTATATCCGGGTCTGGGCCGGCACGAACAAATCCTGGCAATACCGTCCCGAGGAACGGGCCGCGCTGGTCGAGGAATCCAGGAAGATCGGGGACATGGCCAAACAGGCCGGCATCACCGTCACCTTTGAATACCACAGCGACACCCTGACCGACGACTACCACAGCGCCCTGGACCTGATGGCACAGATCAACCACCCGCACGTACGGATGTACTGGCAACCCAGCCAGTTCCACACGTTCAGTTACAATCTGGACGGGGCAAAAGCGATGGCTCCCTACACCAAGAACATCCATGTATTCCATTGGGACGCCTTCGGCCGTTACCCTCTCGAGCAAGGCCGGTCGGTCTGGCTGGACTACCTTTCGGTCTTCCGTTCCTTCAACCAGAACTACGGCGCCCTGCTTGAATTCATGCACGACGACCGGCTGGAGTCCCTGATTCCCACCGCAAAGGTTCTCCGGGAACTGATTGACGAAACCGAATCCGCGCATTGAGCGCCAATCCGCCGCATTCGGGCGGCATGAAAAAGGCGGCAGGTCCGATAAAGGATCTGCCGTCTTTTTTGTTTTTTCGGCACGGTCGCCCGAAGGCGCCCGCCGTCCGTTTTTCTGTCTTGTCCGCGCTTACCCGTTGGTACCCTCGGAAGAAGAATTGTCAAATTCTGAAAGATCCGGCTCGGTCAGGCTGGCGGCCCCGTAAGCAAACGAGTAGACCACCGCCTCGGCGCCCAGAGTCTTGAAAGTCGCGGTCGAAACGGTGTCTCCGTCCTTGACGGCAACCAGCGTGGCAAGAGGCGTCCCGCTCAGGGAGATGGCAAAGGTCAGGGTGTCCCCGTCGACCGCAGCTTCCATCGTTACGCCTTCCAGCTCTCCGGCTTCATCGTACTGGCAGATGCCCTGGTTGCTGTAAAACATCACGACCGAACCGTACGCGTCGTCGTTCAGCAGAAAATACCGATCTCCTTCTCCTCCGTCGTGCACGTAATAGTAATCGTTCTCGCCGTCTTCCTTTTCTTTCATGTACGTATAGACCAGGAAACTGCCGAAATCAATGCAGTCTATTCCGTCTGCGATGGTTTCCGAATACTTTACCGCATTGTCTTCGGTAACGGTGACCACCACATTTTCGGCGCAGAAAGTATCACTGAAGAAATCGTTGCGGATTTCCACTGCTTTTTCATTGTCTTCCAGCCGTTTGCGTTCGGCTTCGGCTTCCCGGTCCCAGGCGTCCGTATCGGGCAATTCGAAAGACGCGGATCCGTAAGCGAAAGAATAGTGGAAAGCGGATGCATCGGAGACGCTTATGGTAAACGTCTTGACTTTGTTCTCTTCAGAATCGGCGGTGATGGTCATGGTCCCTTTGTCGGATGTAAAGGTGAATTCCAGCGTGCCGGTTGTCACACCGTCCTGCTTCTCGCCATGGACTTTGCAGGCAAATGTGCCGCCCGTTTCGGGAAGCAGATTCACGAGGTTGACGCCCGAATGCGAGTTCATGGAGGCGCAATAATGGCTCTTGTATACGTCTTCCATCGTGCCTAAATCGTTCGGCGCATAATACCCCGGCTTGGAGGAGTCCGAACACCAGTAGGTGCGGACCACCCGGGTGTTTCCTTCCTCATCCTCTTCGCTGCCGATGTTGGCCACGTAGTACTCGCCGCCCTTTATGTAAGCGAACAATTCGGAGCCGTCCGCCGAAACCATATGGCTGTCCGTGCCTTTTACCGATTCGGTATACTGGACCGCCCCGTCCTTGTCCTTGCAGGTCACGACAAAGTTGGGGTCTTTCAGCGTTTCTTCGAAGAAGGACTGAATCAGGGCGACGCTTCCCTCCTTGTTCGAGGAATCGTAGTCCTCGGTATAGTCCGCGTCCTCTATGATCTGGCTGACGGAACAGCCGGTGAAGGCGAAAGCGCCGATGATCAGGCATACCAGCAAGGCAATCGCCAAAATCTTTGTTCTTTTCATGTTTTTACCTTTTCGTGCTTTGTATGTGGGTCCGTATGCCGGCTCAAAGCAGAGACTCCGCCCTGGCCGAAATGGCTTCCTTGAACAACACAAGAAAGATGACGTCTATATAGGAACGCTGCCCTTCAATGCGGAAATAATAATGGTTGAACCGCATCAGACTCGCTTCGATTTTGTGCTCTGCCGCATCCTCCTCATGCACCCGACGGGAGGAAGTAACGGCGTCGGCAATATGCCGTCCGTTGTGAAAAATGGAAAGGCGGAATCCTTTGCCCTCGAGCGAGTATTGCACCTCGATGTGATTCACTTCCAGATAGCGCGCAATATCCACGCCGTCAAACGTGAAGCCCTGCGAAACAGTCCACCCGTCCATCTCGGTCGCATTGACGAGCCCGATCTTGTGCTCGACTTCGGTTCCCCGTCTGCAATCGGTGAAGACGTACGTATGCGGCACGCCCACTCCGTGCTTGGTCATGCGGGCTTCGTAGAGCACGTTTTTGTTTTCATCGTCGATATAGAAATGCAGTTTGACGTGCGTTTGCGGATCAAGCGAGAAATACATCTTTTCCGGCTCGCCGAACTCACGCCCCTCATCGGTGATGTCGGGCGCATTCTGAAGGGATTTGACCTTTTTCGAACTGCGGACCCAGATCACTATGGTCCACACGCCCGCGACAAGGAAAACCGCCGCAGCCGCAAACACCAGATATTTGAGAAAAGCCGGGCTTTCCTGACCCGTTTTTTCGGGATGGCCCACCTCGTACTGAATCGTGATCGTCTGCCCTACGGCAAAGGAATCCTGATATCCGCCGTAAAAGACGTGCGTATACGCAACGCCGTCCACTTCGTAATCCACATACACCTCATGGGTGGTGTCCTCGCCGATCGTGTCGGTGTTGATTTCCACAATGGTTGCCTGCGTCTGCGCGAATTCCTTCTGGGAATTGAGCGTAATCAAAACGCCTCCAAAGCAAAGGATCAGGGTCATCACAAAGCAAAAAATGGTAACAAAAGCCCGTCTGTACCCTCCGGCAAAAGAGGAAAGTGTCATCTGTTGTCTCCTTCAAATTGTATTTTGTTTTTCAAAAGCCTGAATGGTCTGACCATCCCAAGGATTGTCTTCCGCGTGCCCCGCACCCGGATTCCGAGCCTGTCCGGCATGGCCCTTATGGGATTACAGCTTCTCTTCGGATTCCGCTTCGGACTCCGAAGATTCCCCGGACTCTTCCGCTATGTCGGTCGGATTCTCGGGTTCCTCCGGACTGTCGGCCGGTTTTTCGGGCTCCTCCGGGCTGTCGGTCGGATTTTCGGGCTCCTCCGGACTGTCGGTCGGTTTTTCGGGCTCCTCCGGACTATCGGTCGGTTTTTCGGGCTCCTCCGGGCTGTCGGTCGGATTCCCGGGTTTCTCCGGACTGTCGGCCGGATTTCCGGATTGATCCGGCTCTCTTTCCTCGGACGGTACCGGCGCCCTCTTTTCCGCTTCCCGATACTTGTACGCGTCGGTTGCGGGAACAAGTCCCAGGGCAATCGAGCAGGCCAGAGCAAGCAAAAACGGCAGGCAATACAGAATCGTGCTCCCGATAAACGCCGAATTCATCTCCGCTCCGAGATCGGAACCGACTGCCAACGCGGGGATTACCCGGCTCAATACCGTTCCGGCGACCGCGATAAACAGCATCGCGCCCAGGCGTCCGTTGAGTTTCGGGACCTCGTCCCGGAGCTTTCCCTTTTTGTTGAGCACCTGGGTCGAAGTGAGAAGCATCACCCGGCGCACAAAGGAAAAGGCACAGAACATCAGAAGAAAATCCCGGAAGGATTCCATCAGCAGGACCACATCGGACATCTGGACGCCCGGTCCGCCCTCAGCCATCCCCTCCCCGATCCGGGATGTGGCATCCATCAGCCCGCGGACCGGACGCAAAAGCATCAGGCTCGCCACGCCGGCCGCAAGAAGCATAAATCCGACGTCCCGCACGATTTCAAGCACAACTGCCTTGCGCGAAACGGGACCGTCCTTCGGCTCCATATACTTCCAGCGGTACACATGGGTCAACACATAAACCAGCACAAAGGAAAGTCCGAGAAGAACCGACCCCAGGTAGAAATGTCCCTGAAGGGGCCCGTCGTACATATACAGGAAGACGGGAATCAGCATCGCAATACCGGCGGTCTGCAAAGCCATCCGCATCGTCAGCGAAAACTTGGAAATCCGCTCGGCCCTCTTTTTTTCTCCCAGAAGCATGATCAGGCTCAGTCCGTTGACAATCAGACGGATGATGACCACCAGCACCAGGATGACAAAAATCTCCAGGCATACAAACCACACGACGCCGGTCAGAGGTTGTTCCTTTACCAGATTGAAAAAATCGGTATAGATTTCCTCGGGCGTCCCGGAAAGATTGATGCCGAAAAAGCTGGAAGGGCTGTACATGAACAGGATCGAAGTCACAATGCTCAGTACCAGAAGCAAGATGCCCCCCACGGTTACAAGTATTTTCCAAAAAGCAGGCCCGTCCCCCGGTTCTTCCTCCTCAACTAAGGAAGAAGGCGCAGGGCCGCCGGACTCCGTTTTTCCATGATTATGCTCCGCCTTCTCTTCCTCGGCGGCAGGTTTCTTCGAAGATTCCTCTTCCATCCATTCAGATTCCAATTCAGCCATACGTGTCCTCTTTTTTCAGCAAAATGCGCCTGCCGTCCGCCCGCTCAAAACCGGGCCAGCCGAACAACCCAGAAAGCAATCAAACACACCCATCCGATGGCAAGGGGAATGATTTTTCTGACGAAATCGTTTTTCATCTGTCTCTCCTATAGCCTTTGGTATCGTTTTTTACTCTTACATTTTAACAAACCTGACTCCGCTTGTCAATTCCATCTTTCAGGAGATTGAAAACGGACCGTTCAACTGAAAAGAATGGGAACTTCTCCGTGCAGGACCAGCCGCAGAATCCCGACCGCGACCAGATGCGCGGGATAATACAGGTAGAAAAACCATTTCATCCCCTTCCAGTTTCCCCTTTGCCCGTTGTACAGTTTCAGCAAAGGGATGGACAGGCAGGTGAACATCTGCAATGCCCCGTAAGGCTTGTCCAAAAAAAGGAAATAAACCGCAGCGTAAACAAAGGTCCAGAACACGATATCAAAAGCCTGCTTCGGAAAACGGTCCCGGTGAAAATACAGAAAGAGCGGACACATAACCGCAATGCTCGACCAGTCCGACGGAAAGGCCAGGACGCAGAAGAGCGCAAGGAGCAGCATCTTGCCCCACTGGGGGATCCGGTCTGACGAAAAGAGGAAGATGAGCGAGGCGGCCAGTGCCAGCGACCACATGACGCTGGTCTGATTGAACACACCGGTCGACAAAGGAAGAAACGGGATGCCGAATGCGAAATCGTAAGCAAAATGCGAAACGACGGCAAACGCAAAAAGACGGGCCAGATATTTTCCCCGGTGGCGTGTGTACCGGCAGCCCTCCGCGATGAAAAACCACATGATCGGAGCGGTCAGACGCCCTATGACATGCAGGGCCATGACGTACCAGGCCTTCTGCGTCCCGGGAAAGAACACCCAGGTCAGATGGTCCACGGTCATGGCCAGAATGGCAATCAGTTTGAGCTGGTTGCCGCTCAGTCCTTTTGCTCTCTCCATACAAACCTCCGTCTGCAAGAAATGGCGGATCATTCCGCCGTTATCTGTTCATTCAGCCCTTGCATTTTCGTCCTTCTCCTCGTCCTCCAGGCAGACCGTAGAAAAACCGGAAGGAATATCCTGCCTGTGCAAAGCACAGATCAGGGGGCGACCTTCTCTCAGTTCGGTCAGGTAGGAAAGGCACCTGTCCCTGTTTTCCGCATCCAGCCCCGCGAAGGGTTCGTCCAGTATCCACACGTCCGAAACGCTGCGGCAGGCCCGAATCAGGCAAAGCCTTCTTTTTTCCCCGCCCGAGAGTTTCCACACCGGCTCATCCGGACGAAGTTCGGGCAGCAGGCGTTCCAGATCCTCCAGAATCCGCGCCTGCGGAACCGGGGGACTGACGCACAGAATATTCTCCAGAACCGAAAAATCCTCAAAGAGCCGGTTGTCCTGAAAGACTACGCCGAATCTGGGTGCGTCGGACGCAAAATCCGCAAAGCGGATCCGTCCCGCGTCGCAGCTTTCGAGACCCAGGATCATCCGCAAAAGCGTCGTCTTGCCCGAGCCGGAAGGTCCGCTCAAGGCAACCGGCGTATCCGGTCCCGCTTCAAACGAAAGGGCCTGAAACAGCGTGCGGTTTCCGAAAGTCTTGGAAACCGATTCAACCGATAGTTTCATGTCTTCCCTCCCCGGACGGTCCGACCGGGTCGGACCCGGCTTCGCTTTCCTTCTTTTCGGATGCATTCCCGGGTGCGCGTCCGGGAATCAGCCGGCGCAGCAGCCACAAAAAGAGTTTTTCCATGCAGAAGGACAGAAGAACGATCACCACCGTCCAGGCCAGGATGTGCGACGTCTCCAGAAAGATTTTGGACCGGTACATTTCGTTTCCGATGGAATGGAGCGGCTGACCGATGACCTCGGCCGCGGCCCCGCTCTTCCAGCTCATTCCGACCGCCGTTTTAAGCGCGGCGGTCCAATGCCGGCGCAGAGCAGGCAGATAAATCAGACGAACCCGCTTGCTCTTTTTCATGCCGAACACCGAAGCGACTTCAAGCAGACGCGCATCCACGCCGTCCAGTCCCTCCAGCGTCTGGATGTAAACCAGCGGAAACACAACCGTCGCGCTGATCACCAAGGACAGCACGCGGCTTCCGAACCCGACCAGGATCAGGATGACAAAACTCACCACCGGAACCGCTTTGACCGCCGACACGAAGGGGCGGATAAAAGCGCGGAACCATCCCCGAAGGTAGGAAAGGACCGCAAACGCAACGCCGAGCAGACTGCCCAGCAAAAAGCCAGAAACAATCCGCAGCACCGAAGAACCGACTGACAGATAGAACTCCCCCTCGCGGGCCAGTTCCCACAGAGCCCGGCACGTTTCATAAGGCCCGACCAGGACAACCGGATTGTTCACCAGCATGGAAACAATCTGCCACAGGCCCAGCCAGAACGCGACGATGGCAACCCGGGCAAGGACCTTCAGGGCCTTCCCGGGGCTTTTCTTTTTTTCTCCGTCTATTCTGTCTTTCTTCATCTTCCGGTCCAATTGTTATTTTTCGGGTGTCAGGGACGCCAGATAGAAATTCTCACCCGGCATCTGTCCGCCGACCGATGCGGGATTCTGATCAAAGAGAACCTGCAGATATCCGGAAAGCGCCGCCTTCATTTCCTGCCCGTATACACAGCAGATGGCGCATTTGGGCAATGCCTTCTGCGCAATGGGTGCTTTCTCGATGATTCCGTTCGCCGCGACCAGTTCCGCGGTTGCGGCCACGTCCTCCAGGGCTGCTTTCGCGCTCTCTTCGTGGAGAGCCAGGAAGCGGGCCACAGCGTCCGGATGCTCTTCGAAGAAAGCACGGCGGACCACCGTGACACCCGTCAGGAGTTTGGAATCGAGTCCCAGTTTGTTCCATTCGCTCTCAAGAGAAAACGCTTCTTTCAGAGCGCTGTTCTGGACCTGCGCAACCGTAGCGAAAGGCTGGGGCAGGACCGCGATCTGATTGGCGTCGGCCGCAAGAGCCGCGGCAACCTCTGTCGCCTCGGATTTGAATTCCAGGGTGCAGTCGTCCACCTGATTCTGGGCCAGCAGATACCGCAGCGAATACTCGGGCGTGGTTCCCTGCCCGGTCAGGATCACGGTTTTGCCCGCCAGATCCTTGATTCCCTTGATGTCATCCCGGCCGGTTACGCAATACAGAACGCCCGCGGTATTGATGTCCACGACCGCAATTCCCTGCGAACTCTTCTGATAAACGACGGCCGCCAGATTGGCCGGAATCAGGGCGATATCCACATTCCCTTTGATCAGGGCAGCCGCCACTTCGTCGGCCTGTGTGGCCATGGTGAACGTATACGTGTCGAAAAGGGTTTCCTTTTCCGCTTTATCCTTCAGATGAACGATTCCCATCGTGGTCGGGCCCTTCAGTCCGGCAACCTTTATCTGCGCCGGAGTTTGCGCCGCGGTTTCAGACTCCCCTTCGGTCTCCTGTTCGGTTTCCTGCTTCAGGCTTTCCGTCTGTTGAGGCTGCGCCTTCCCCGAATCTGTCTCCGGGCCGCCTTTGGCCCCGCAAGCCGCGAAGGAAAGCACAAGGCAAACCAGCAAAACAAACACCGTAATCTTCTTGAACATAATAAAACGAACCTTTCTGCGCTTTTCCAGTAAAGCTGTTTTTCCGCGAAAGCGCAAGCGGAAGAACCGAATGGAATTGTACCATTTCCCTCCCTGTTTGTCAACCGATTCGGCCGCGGGGAACGCTTTTCCAAACTGTCTTCATTTCCTCTTATTATTTTGTACAAAAAGAGACAGCTCCTTGACACGCCCATTGCGGAATGGTACAATTCAGGCAGAATCCCGGCTGCGGTCTTTTCCGATTCCAAACGAAACTGCCGGGCTCTTTCCAGGAGGCCATCCGATATGACCAATCAGACAACCCTTAAGCATCAGATTCTTTACCGACGGGGCTCCGAGTTGATCCGAGTTACCTCCCCGCACCAAAACGCCATCCGCTTCGAAGCCTTTCCGGGCGGAGAACTGTTCGAGGAAAACTTCACGCTTCTTCCGGTCGAACAGCCCGCGCAGGTGGAAGAGGGGGACCGCTGTCTGGTCCTTCATGCCGGCACGCTCAGCCTGAAACTGGAAGAAAACGGAAAAATCACGGTTTCCGACCAGGGCCGCATCCTTCTGGAAGAAAAGCCCGAACTGACGTTCGAAGACGGATATCGCCATTACGAAGACAGAGAAAACGGACGTTTTCTGGCCCGCATCACCTTCAAGCCCAACCCGGACGAACAATTCTTCGGAATGGGTCACGAAGCGCACGGCTGTCTGAACCTGAAAGGCTGCTCCATCGACCTGCGCCAGATCAATGCGAAATGCACCATTCCCTACTATTACTCCTCCCTGGGATACGGTTTCATTTGGAACAATCCGGGAATCGGACTGGCCGAACTTGGAACCAACCGAACCCGATGGACCGCTCGGCTGACGCGCAAAATCGATTTTGTCGTCCTGACGGGAACTCCCGCCCAAGCGTGCGAAACACTGGCCGACCTGACAGGACATGCGCCGGTCATGCCCCATTGGGCCACCGGTTTCTGGCAAAGCCGGCTGCGCTATGAAAGCCAGGAGGAACTGCTCCGGGTTGCCCGACGGTATCACAGGGAGAACATTCCCCTGTCCGCCATTGTCTGCGATTACTTCCACTGGACCGAGCAGGGCGACTACCGGTTCAATCCGGAACTCTGGCCCGACATTCCGGCCATGACGAAGGAACTTCACGAGAACGGGGTCCGGCTGGTTGTCTCCATGTGGCCCACAGTCAACGAAAAAAGCGAAAACTACGCCTACCTCAAAGAGCACGGTCTTCTCATCCGGACGCGGGACAAAACCGGTGTTGTCTTCCATTTCTACGGACCTCAGGCGGAAATCAACGTCACGAACCCCGAAACCAGATCCTTTGTCTTCCGGAAACTCAAGGAAAACTATCTGGATCTGGGAGTCGACGAACTCTGGTTCGATGTGGCCGAGCCGGAAATTCACCCGGAACGTTTTGACACCCTGACCTTTCACAAAGGCCCGGGCGAAGAAGTGGCCCTTCTCTATCCTTACTGCTACACGCAAATGGCCTATGAAGGCATCAAATCCGTCCGGGACGAAGAACCGGTCACCCTGGTGCGCTGCGCTTATCTGGGTTCCCAGAAATACGGAGCCCTGGTCTGGTCCGGAGACATTCCCTCCACCTTCGACAGTCTGCGTGCCCAGGTCAAATCCGGGCTGAACATGTCCCTTTGCGGCATTCCCTGGTGGAACACCGATATCGGAGGCTTTTACGGAGGCGACACAACCGATCCCACGTTCCGCGAGCTGATGGTCCGCTGGTTTCAATACGGAGTCTTCAGCCCCGTCATGCGCCTGCACGGAAGCCGAAGGCGCCACCATGAACCGACTCCCGGGCTGATTGAGCCTTCGGGAGACCCGAACGAAATATGGAGTTTCGGAGAGGAGAATTACAGAATTCTGCGCGACCTGATTTTCCTGCGGGAACGCCTCCGTCCTTATATCGATCAAGCCATGGTTCAGGCTTCCGTCAAGGGACATCCGGTTATGAGGCCCATGTTCTTTGATTTCCCGGACGATCCGGCCTGCTACTTGCAGGATGAACAATATATGTTCGGGCCGGACATTCTCTTCTCTCCCATCGTGCGGGCCGGGCAAACGAAGAAAAAAGTCTATCTGCCGGCAGGAGAATGGATTTTGACCCGGGACCGTTCGGAGTGGGGCCCCGGAACCTACGAAGTCGACGCAAAGACAGACGAATTCATCGCATTTGTGAAAAAAGGCGCTTCGGTCCTGTCCTGCTTCTGACCCCCTTCCCATCATTCCTTTGTCCCTCTCTTCCAACCTTAAAAAGAACGGAAGCATGGCCTTTGCAACAGGGGTACGCGGATGAACGGCTCCGGGCCGGCGGATTGATCTTTGGAAGGACTGACTTACGATTGCTTAAAAACGCTTGACAAACAGGCCCTTCATTACTATAATGTAAAAAAAATAAACATTCTGAACTATCAGAATGTCAAATAAAACAAAAAAGGAGAGAGTCATGAAAAAATTAGTTAAACTGCTTTCTTTGACCCTGGCTCTTTTGATGGTCATCGCTCTCTTAGCCGCTTGCGGAGCAACCACCGAGAAAGATTCCAAAAAAGAAACCACAAAAGAAACCTCGGAGCAAAGCACTGAACCTTCAAAGGCAAGTGAAACCGCTTCTGAAACCGACAAGCAGACCGAAGCGGAAACCGAACCTGAAACAGAGCCTGAAACAGAGCCCGAAACCGAGCCGGAGACGGAAAAAGAGACAGAACCCGTATACGAGGACGAAGAGCCTGAAGTAGGATTCATCAACTGGAACGACAAGGACAAGTACCAACTGACCGGAGGAGCCGGCACGTTCAGTTCGGGCTCCACATTCCTGGATAAAACCCCGACTACCCGTGTTCGCACCCAAGGCAACACGAACGCCTATGTCACCGTCGAATATACGTTCACGAACAAGGATCTGAGAAAGGCAGCCATCGGCGTCCTGCTCTGCTGCATTCGTATGGGCACCACCGTCGAAGTCTCGACCGACAATGAAAACTGGACAAATCTGATTAAACTGAAAGCGGAAGACACTCGCCTGCCCTATGACTACATGGTTGAGGGCACCAAATACATGGATCCCTGCGACAGAAACTGGAACGTCCTGATTTATAACGTAGGCGACATCCTGACCGCTGCGAAGAGTCAGAAAATCTACGTGCGCCTCGGAACCCAAAGTGTCACGGCAGGTGAGGATTACACCGCTGGCGGAAACGACAATACCGGTACAGATACGCAAATCGGCATGTGGTTCTACAGCGATCCTGTGACCTCGCTTGAACTTGAAGTCGCTGAATAAGCTTCAAATAAAACGAACGCATTTGTCGGAACTTTTAACCGGCAAACAGTCGTTCAATCCATGCAAGATGTTCCCGGCTCCGGCCGGGAACGTTTTTGTCGAGACATGAATGGCACGGCCGGATGCAACAAACGCTGCATGACATCCTGCCCCCAAGTCGCATTTTGTGTTTCAATGGAGGGGGTACCGACCGGTTTGGGGGCCGGTTTGGGGCAGAAAATAAAATTTTACAAAGCCCTTGACTTTTCCCATAAGCAAGAGTATAATACTCGTTGTTGTGCGGCATTAGCTCAGTTGGATAGAGTGCCTGGCTACGAACCAGTAGGTCGGGGGTTCGAGTCCCTTATGCCGCGCCAGATCAGGATTGCTGTTTGAAAGAATGGCAATCCTTTTTTTGCAAGAGGGATTCCGCCGTCAGCCTTTCCTCCTCTCATTTGCGGCGTGGAAGCGGTCCCGTTCTGGTTGAAGCCGTTCTTCTCCTTGCATTCCGGTTCGCCTGACATGCAAAAAACCTGCAGAGGCACAGTTTTCCGCATCCTTTTTGTCAAGCCGGGAAACAAGGCGGGAAAGAGGCAATCGCCTGCCTTATTCGTATTGTTTTCCGTTCTCTTCCCTTCGTATATTTTGATTTTTCTCTTGCGGACGATTTGGCAAAGTGATAAAATAATACCATTCTTTTTTGGGAGGAAGCAGGGATCTTTCGACACTGAATCTCAATCCCTTTATGGTTCCCTGCACAGAACGCACATGAACGAAAAACTGGCCATTTTGGATTGCGGAGGTCAATACACCAAGGTCATCGACCGTAAAATCAGAGAAACCGGTGTGTATACCGACATTCTGCCCATGAATGTACCTTCTGAAAAACTGGCATCCTACGGCGCCGTCATTCTGTCAGGCGGTCCTTCAAGCGTATGGGAAACCAATGCACCCGAATACGACAAGCGCATTTTTGACCTGGGCGTTCCGATGCTGGGCATTTGCTACGGCATGCAGCTGATTGTGGAACACTTTCACGGTGTCGTGGCCCCGCTTGTCAAAACCGAATACGGACAAACTGAAATCCAGATTGATCCGGACTGTCCCCTGTTCGCCGGACTCGATACACCTCAGCTGGTGCTGATGAGCCACGGCGACGCAGTCAGCAAAATTCCCGAAGGATTCCTGTCCGTCGCGCAGACCGGGTCCGTTTGCGCGGGCGTCTGGTGTCCTGAACGCAACCTGTTCGGCGTACAGTTCCACCCGGAAGTCGAACCGACCGTGAACGGCCTTGTCATGCTGGAAAATTTCGTACGGGGCATATGCAAATTCAAGGAAGTCTATGCGCTGGAAGACCGGATTCAGACTTCCATCAACATGATTCAGAGCCGGGTCGGCAAAGACGAGAAAGTCGTTGTATTGGTAAGCGGCGGCGTGGATTCCGCCGTTACGGCCGCGCTTCTTGTAAAAGCCCTGGATCCGGATCAGGTTTACGCCATACACATCGACCACGGCCTGATGCGTTTGAATGAATCCGACCGGATTTGTGAGAATCTGAAAAAACTCGGTCTGAAGCATATGAAGCGCATCAACGCGGAAGACGCGTTTTTCCACACGCCCCTTCAGATTGACGGAGTCTCTTACCCTCCTTTGTGCGAAGTGACAAAGCCGGAAGACAAGCGGGCCATCATCGGGCAAATGTTCTTCCGCGTCACCGAAGAAGCGGCCCAGTCCATCCATCTGGATTTCGACCATGCATTCCTTGCCCAGGGAACCCTGCGTCCGGATCTGATCGAATCCGGGAATCCGGATGTCAGTTCGCATGCACACAAAATCAAGACCCATCACAATGACGTAAGCATCATCCGTGCTTTACGCGATCACGGAAAAGTCATCGAAACCAACTGGGATTGGCACAAAGACGAGGTCCGGAAAGTGGCCCGCATGCTTGGTTTGGACGAAGAAATCGCATCCAGACAGCCCTTCCCCGGGCCGGGACTCGGCGTCCGGATTCTGTGCGCAGATCCGAACACATACGCTGACAAAGCAAAAGACGCAGAAACAAAAGTTTTTGCCCAATCTTTGTCCCCCGCTTATACAGCGCATCTTGCACCCATCCAATCCGTCGGCGTTCAGGGAGACAACCGCTCCTACCGTTCGCTCTGCATTTTAAGCGGCAGCCGGCTCGACTGTGACTGGGACGTTCTGTTTCATCTGGCCAAAGAAATTCCAAACCATCTGGACTATATCAACCGGGTCGTCTACACAATCAACAAATCCTCATTTGAAAAGCCGTTACATACCCTTTACAGCCGGATCTGCCACAACGAGGCCGAATTGCTCCGCCAAGCCGACGCCATCGTAACCGGCGAATTGCTCAAACCGATGGCAAAGGGCGAAAAGACAAAAATCGCGCAATGCTTCTCCGTCCTTCTCCCGGTTTCGGAAAACACCCGTTTCAGTCTGGCCATTCGGGCAGTCGTTACCAGCGATTATATGACCGCTCAGGCCGCCCGTCCCGGAGTGGATTTTCCGGCAGATGCCCTGTCCTCCATTCTGGTACAGTTGGAAAAAGCTCGGCTTCCTATAGATTCCGTCTTTTATGATCTGACCGGGAAACCGCCCGCAACGGTAGAGTGGGAATGATTGCAGTAAGTCCGGAAACCTTGTTCCGCCTGGGTTTTCGCAATCGTCAAATCAGTTTTGATACTGTTTTGATACTGTTTTTCATTCTCAGAAATAAATTCATAGAGAGAAAAACCCTCTCGAATGAACGCTTAATTCATTCGGGAGGGCTCTTTTTATACCTATTTTTCGTATTCACGATTTTGGCTTTCGGTTCGGAAATGCGAACTCCATCCATTCGACATATTCGTCGGTCGAAATATCGCCGTCGGAACATCTGTCCCGCATATCCATCGCCTTGTATTTCCACTTCTTGAAGTCCGCTTCTTTGATCTGACGGACTTTTACCCTGGCAGCGTATCTCTTGTAATACTTGCTGTAGATCTTGAGGGCTTTGTCATCGGCGGTCTTGGACTTGTAGTTTTCAATAGCGGCCAGTTCCTGACAGTTTCTCGTCTCCCGGGAGCGACGCGGTCGCAGTAACGGGTCTCATAGTTCCCATTCATAATGAAATACCTGCCGCACCGTTTGCACTTGCGGAAACGTATATTCTGCTCAAGCATTTTCGTAAACTCAAGTTCCAGCATTTCTTCGACGGTCTGTACTTTGTACCAAGCGCTCATAAACGTAGGATGTTGAAGTTCAAACATGAGGCTATTGACAGACAGATTGAATTCCTTGGCGAATGCAGTTGCTTCCACCGTGGGCTTGAGATTCACTTTTGCCATCCTCTCAGTCCATTCGTCCGCAGACATCCCTCTACCCTATTATTCTCCTTACCCTAAAAAATTCAAAAAACTTTTTTAACCAAGACAGTAGTTGTCCAGGTTAAGTTTTAGAATGATGACGGAATGGATGTGAGGAACATATGGGAACAGCCGAACGAAGATATGAAATTATGATAATACTGTGCCGGCGCAGGCACGAAACAATCCGTAATTTAGCGTCTGAGTTCGCTGTTTCCATACGAACAATCCAGCGGGATATTGAAACGCTGAGAAGAACCGAGCCGATCTATACCCAATTCGGCAAATACACCGGTGGTGTGTACGTCGTAGGGGGTTACTCTATGGATCGAATGTATATGAAGGAACAAGAACTCGATGTATTACGAAAATTATACATAGCAGCTGAAGAACAAAGTTCCCTGCTTACTGACGACGAAAAGAGCCTGCTCAGATCTCTTATCTCGCAATTCTCCAAGCCAAAAATAGAACAATGAAAGAGGATTTTACTATGAAAGAAAAAGAAAAGCAGTTATTCAAGGAGTTATGCAAATTCAAAGATAAAATTACAGATCCTTCTTTGATTGAATTTGCTACGCCTGCCGTCCTCGGGCACCTTTTCTTCAACCGTATGCAGGGCATTGCTTACGACGTACTAAAGAACAACGGACTTCTTGGGAAAGTCAACCGTGAATTTCGCAATTCCCTCGGTGCAGCATACGATCAGAACGTTCAAAAGAACAATAGCTTCAAGAAATGCATTGTTATGCTTTCCGAGATCCTCTCTCCCTGTACCTGCAAGGTTGCAATGCTCAAAGGCGCGTATCTGTGCGCTCATTATCCCGACGGTTACAGAACCTCGAATGACATAGATCTACTCGTTCTTCCAAAAGACGTTACCGCTGTCGGTCATCTTCTCTTTTCCGCAGGGTTCAAGCAGGGTAACGTAAGAAACGGCGATTTTATCCCCGCAACAAGACAGGAAATCATCGAGTCCAAGATGATGCGCGGCGAAACGATTCCCTACATCAAGGAAGTCAATCTTCCGTTTATGAAGTTCTTCGAGGTAGACATCAACTTCTCCCTCGACTATAAGAATGGCACTGGCGATACGCTTTCGGATATGCTATCGAACGTCTGCATCAAGAATGAAAAAGAGCTCTCCATTCCCACGCTTGACAACGCGGACTTCTTTATTCATCTTTGCGCTCATCTTTACAAGGAAGCCACTACGCTTCCGTGGATTGAAATGCAACGTGATATGACGCTGTATAAGTACTGCGACATCTATATGCTGCTCTCGGAAATGACTGATGCAGAACTCCAAAGAATTTTTGCAAGAGCAACCGAACTCGATATGGAAAAGGTCTGCGCATATACGGTTCTTGAAACGATGGGACTCTTCGATATGGACAATCCCTTTGCATATGGTATTGCTAACGTAGTACTTGAGGATGATTCCGACTTTTGTCTGATAGTTGCTTCCCCAAAGGATAAGAAGGTATTGAAGTATCAGACAGCCGACGTAACCGAGCGCTTCTTTATGGAAGCAAGAGTCAAGGATCTGAAGGAGGTTGAGGAAAATGAGACGCCTTAATATGCGAAAAAACGAAAACCCCGGCTTCCTCATCACGTTCTGCGGTCTTGACGGTTGCGGTAAAACGACGATGATGAAGCATCTAATTGCAGAGCTTGAAAAGGATCACGAGCTTTTCGTAACCAAACAGCCTACCAACGCGGTACGCAATTCGGAGATCTTCCGAACTTATATGGACTGCCCGGATCACGGTGCTTTTGATTACCGCAGTCTTTCCCTGTTCGCCGCAAGTGATCGTTTACAGCACATCAATAAGGTAATCGAACCCGAAATGAAGCAAGATAAGATCGTTCTCTGCGACAGATATTTCTATTCCTGCCTCGCCAATCTTCGTGCAAGAGGCTTTGAAGAGGATGCTTGGATTTATGAGATCGCAGAATCGGTGATCAAGCCTGACATTGCCTTCTTCTTTGACGTTCCCGTGAAGGAAGCGGTTGCACGTGTTCGCCGCCGTCCCGAGGAGAAGGATCGCTATATTGACATGGAACTTCAATACAAGCTCCGCAAGGAATACGTAGATATCTGCACCGCCAACGGAGGCATTCTCATTTCAACGATGCAACCCGAGGACGAGTGCTACGGTATCGTAAAAAATACAGTAAAGGAGATGCTTCGCAATGGAAATCTTTGATAAAGTATGTGCACTTTTATCCGAGCTTAGCGGAATCGAAACGATTTGTCTTGAGCACGAGCTTCAATCCGATCTCGGTCTTGACAGTCTTCAAATGGTAACGCTTCTTATGATGCTCGAAGATAATTTTCAGATCACATTGGATGAATCAGATATGAATCCTTTTGATCTCGTCAACGTACGATCAGGAGAATAAGACCTATGGAGAGGCTCACTGCAATAAGATCCTCGATACCATCAGCCCCGAGGCCATTATTATGGACACAAACGGCGAACTCACAATGTACAAACTCAAGGACTGTCAATACATTGCGCCCGATGAGCATCCTGCCCTGATTATGTGTACCTCCGGAACGACCGGTAAACCCAAGGGAGCTATGCTCAGTGAAAAGAACATCTTGACGAACGTTTCGGATATTGCCGATTATTTCACTATGGATAAGAGCGACACGATTCTGATCGCCAGACCGCTCTATCACTGTGCAGTACTCACAGGAGAATTTTTGACCGCAATCGTAAGAGGCGCAAATATTCGTTTCTACTCCGAGCAGTTCAACCCTACAAAGATGCTTGAGCTAATCAAGGAGTACGGTATCACCGCTTTTTGTGGGACACCAACGCTTCTCTCCATTATGGCAAGATTCAACAGAAATAACGCAAACGCAACACTTCGCCAAATTTGCATCAGCGGTGAATGTATGGGTAGCGAAACAGGCAGAAAAATTCGCGCTGCATTCCCTGCTTGTAGGATCTATCACATCTACGGACTTACCGAAGCCTGCCCTCGTGTCAGCTACTTACCACCTGAGCATTTTGAAGAGTATCCCGATTGCGTGGGAATCCCTTTGAAATCAGTATCAATCAAGATTATGAACGAGCAAGGCAATCTCTGCCACGCAAATGAGGAAGGTATTCTATACGTGAAAGGCGACAACGTAATGCTCGGATATTATCGTGAGCCAGAAAAGACGTCAAATGTGCTGAAAGACAGCTGGCTTTGTACGGGCGATATTGCAGTAATCAACGATGCGGGTTTCCTCAAAATCAAAGGAAGAAACGACGACCTGATCATCAAATCCGGTATGAACGTTTACCCCGCTGAAATTGAGGGCGTTATCAAACAGGATTCCCGCGTCAAAGAAGTCCTCGTTTACGGATTTCAAAATTCATTCGGGACACAGATCGGTATGAAGCTTGTTGGAGACTTTTCTTCAACAGAAGAGGTCAAGCAGTATTGTATGAAGGCGCTTCCCTCTTTCCAAGTACCATCTGTTATTGAGCTGGTGGACGAGCTTCACAAAAACGGCTCTGGAAAAATTATCAGGAGGAAAATGCTATGACCGAACTTGAAAAAAGCTACTGCTCACAGAAGATGAGTATGACTATCTAATGGAACACTTCTGCTATGAGAGTCCTTTGATTCCAACCCCCATCATTACACAGGTCAATTACTACTTTGATACCGACGACTTCTCGATGAATCGTCAGAACACGACCTGCAGTATTCGTTTGAAAGAAGGAAAGTATAAGGCAACAATGAAAAAGCACGCATCGAGCGGTAATCAGAGTACGGAAACCGAAATGGAGATCTACAACGGACTTGAAAGCAATGCATTTACCGATATGGGATTGAAGCTTCAGGGTGAGCTTGTTACCAAACGATGCGTTGTGCTCAAGGATGCAAACTGTGAAGCCGTACTTGATAAGAACGAATATCTTGGTCAAACCGACTATGAGCTTGAAATCGAGTACGCAGGATCACGAAAATGACGCACAAGCTATCTTGAAGGTTTTCAGAGATATGCTCACACGTCGCAAGTGCTTTCTTGCTTATAAGGAAAGCCTTAAGGACGCACCCGACGTTCCAAGCAAGTCGAGTAGATTTTTTGAGAGAATTAGTAGCACAAAAGCTGCCTCTCAACCACCTGCTTTCGATCCTTCAAAGAACTATAACAGCACTTTCGACTATTCCGATCCTGACGATTATATGCACGACTACTTCGACTCAATGATGCCTGGTGAAAGCGTGTGTATGTCTTGTGGGAACTTCGATGGTTACTCGTGTCAGTCCCCATCCGGTTCTTGCTATTACGAACACTATTAATAGAAAATACCCAAACAAAATATCGTTTGAAAACAATGATGGCAATTTGTCTTTGCAAGAAATCATCGACCTTTGCGAAAGCTAAAACACAGTTAAAATAACAAGCGGTCCTCAAACATCATACAGATGCACGAGGACCGCACTTTTCTTTTTCAATTCATTTTAACTTTGGGGCTTGACAAATCTGTTAAATCCCAAACAGAAGAGTCAAATCCATGATTTGTAGGCAATGATTCGCATCCAAGGCAGTTTGTCTCGGTGTAAATTGCATAACTTGGAAGATCGTATAGTGGTGTTGCTTTTGATGTTTCTCCGGTTGATGCATCAACCTGTTTAACATAACCGAAAAGGTTTTGAAATTTGTATCCTCCAATTCTCGTTCCGTCTTTTTGCTTGGCATGGTTTGTTTCTCCTATAATGGCGTTCGCATTATAGGCAGAATAACCGTGGGAAATGTCATGAATTTTATTTATTGTTATTTTCGAAAAAACATTGGAAATGGATACGATATCGTTTTTAGCTTGCATAGATCCGAAAGCACCAAAATAATTGTGTTGCGTATAGGAATCTTCGGTATCGATATTCACAGAAAGATACGAAGCACAATCGCTTACATCAAACAGATTGTTGGAGGAGGCTGCGCCAACAATTCCTCCAACAAGATTATAGGATGCCCTTCCATTTTCGATGGAAATGGATGTATCTGAATCGATATTACTCATTTTAATCGAAGACTCATCATTCCCATACACATAGCCTATAATTCCGCCAATTCGTAAACTCGATGTGTTGTTCTCCAACTCGAATGCGCAGGTTATGTCAGCATTCGCAACATTAATGTTAGACACTTCAGAAATTGAATCAGTACGTATTATTCCGATCAACACCCCGCTCATGACAGCATAGGCGTTGGTTATATTTTGCACGGAAATCGATGCTTTATCGATAGTGAGATTTTTTATAGTTGCATCATAACAACTTCCAAACAGCCCTGTTGTGTATTGATTGCTTTCTCCACCGGTATTATCCGTAGAAAAAGTAATTCCATTGGTTATTCTGAGGTTAGAAATTGTATGGTTGTTACCATCAAAAAATCCGTTGAAGCTGTTTTCTCCATTTCCAATCGGTGTCCATTCACAACTATTCAGATCTAATTCACGGTTCAAAGAAAAATATTTTCCTTTGTAATTGGCTCCTGTGTTAACTTCCTGTGCGAGCAGGGCGAGTTGTGAGGCGGTTTCTATTATATAAGGTTTTTTCTCAGAACCATCACCACTTGCAAAAGTTTGGGCTATACTCCCGTCCCACACATCGGATTCTTCTAAATTATTACATCCCGAAAAGAAAACCGCCAAAAGGCTTACTACCAACAACAGAACAAAATTTTTTCTCATACGCATATCCTCCGCAAACAAGTATTTGCTAATGGGAACCTCTAAAAATTAGTT